>DASPOK010000099.1:0-4886 GCA_035626075.1 Nitrososphaerales archaeon | reverse complement strand
ACTCCTTGATCTTGGCCCTGCAGTCGTCTGGAGTCCCTGAGGCTGTGAGCATTCGGACGATTTCATCGGGGACGATTCGAGCCGCCCTTTCGATGCCCCCCGGCTTCGCAGGCCAGCCCCCCATCTCCTTCTGGACCGCGGCGATCAGGTCCTCGCTCACTCCGCTGGCTCGCATTATGTGTGGCTGCTGCCCAAGGGTCATGGTCACATGACTCTTGGCTAGCTTCACAGCCCTGTCGCCATCCTCGTCCATTGAACACGCTATTAGCTGAGGTGCGTCTATTTCGTCAGGGTTCCTGCCGGCCTTCTTGGCGCCTCGCCTGATACTTTCCCACGCCTGTTCATTGTAGCGCGGAGAAACCAGGTAATTCAAGAGGACACCGTCGGCGATTTCGCCGGCGAGCTCCAGCATCTGGAAGCCTGTTCCGCCGATGTAGATCGGGACTGCCCTTGGCCCCTCCCCCGTCCCGTGGAGAGTGTCCAGCTTGACGCCGTCCATCTTCACGAACTCTCCCTGGAAGCTGACCTCTTCCGCCTTGAACAGGCGTCTGATTACCTGGACGTATTCCTTCATGCACTGAAGGGGTTTGGTCCTCTCGATGCCGACCTTCCTGGCGAGGGGGTCCCACCACGCTCCCAGGCCAAGCATGACCCTGCCGGCCGACAGCTCGTCCAGGGTCGCGAAGGTCTGAGCGATTAACGCGGCGTTCCTTGTCCAGGTGTTGATCACCCCCGCGCCCACCTTGATTCTGGTGGTGTCCGTTGCGATTGCGGTCACTGGCACGACGGCGTCTCTCGCCAGCCTCGATTCAGCGATCCACACCGATTCGAAGCCATGGGACTCTGCGACTCGGGAGTACCTGACCATTTCCCGCACGTGCATGTCCTGGAGATAGAGGCCGAGGCGATCCAAGGACCCTTTCGCTCTCGCCGACAGGCTAGTTCGCCACGGCCATCTGGCTTCGCATTTGATTTAAAGTCTCCAAGGATTTGAACCGCTGACTCATCTCCCGGCGGCCACCCCCGAGTCCACGACTTCCTGGTCCGGCTCAGGCAGCTCGTACCACCTCTTTCTTTCCCCGACGGCGGCCCTCATTTTCCATCCCAATGTCTTCGGCATCGTCTCGATAGAGCTCTTCAGACTTTCAGCTCGTTCGGTGACGCACTTCCTCTGCTCCTCATCGAGGCCCATACTGGAAGCATACTCGGCTATCTTGGCCAGGTTCACTGTGAATGTCTTGTACAGACCCCAGTCTTCGGCGCACAGCTTTGCGATGTAAGTTGCGTTGACCCCATTTGAGACTTCGTTCTTCGAAACTTCGTGATCAAGTAGCATCGCGAGAATGTCCTTGATGTCCTTCTCGTTCATCTCCACTATCTGTAGCTTCGTCGACAGAAGGTCAGAGATAGGAATCGTTTTGGGCTCGAGGCCCAGTCGGTCCTTGAAGTCGAACTTGTGGCACATCTCGAACACGTCCAGAAAAATATCGACGCGCCTGGAGTTCTTGATGTCGTTGAATATGAGCCGGGACCCCTGAAGGGCGTTGAACCTCTCCCTAGGCTTGTATCCGAGCTCCCTGAAGAGTTGGTTGATCTTGGCTGTCTCTTTTCGGTGCCCAATGACGTCGATATCCACGTAGCGCCTGGAGAGAGGGGCCTTGGATGCAGAAGGGCACCGCATGCCCACTGCGACTCCGCCGAGCAGTCGCAGGGTGACACCATTCGACTCCGCAGCGCGGAGTATCCGAGCGGCTTCGTCGCCTAGGGATTCAAGGGGGGGAGCCGGCGCGTTCATTGAATCTTCACAGCCCGACGGGGTGAGCGCTTTTCTGACATCTAAGAATCTTTTGCATCGTATCACGACGAGAGTGCAGGACGTTTGCCCTCGACCGGACGGACTCTCCCCCTACTTTGCTGCCAAAGCCTGAACACCTTAGGCCGACCTGAAACTTGTAGGACTGCGAGTGGTGCTTAAATAAGCGCCTAACCCGAGATTGGACTAGCGAACCTACCCTTGAGCGATAAGGAGAGGCAAGCTGCGGGTGTGTCTACGCCTACGGCGCAGGCTACGGGTTCTCCGGCGCCGACGGTTTTTGTCCGAGAGGCTACTGGTCTGGTCAAGAACGTCTCGTTCTTCGACAGCATAGCCATGAACATGAGTAACATGTCAGTGGGTGCCCTTCTGGGCGTGATTGGAATCTCAGGCCTCGTCCCGATGTTGTTCTCCGGTCATGGCATGACAGGGGTGAACCTTGTATGGCTCTCGGTGATCGGGTTTGTTGTTTCCTTCCCTCAGATCGCAGTGTACACAATCATGACCAGGAGAATGCCCAGGACGGGCGGGGATTACGTCTGGGTGTCGAGAACCCTCGGGGGTCCTGCTGGCAGTGTTCTCTCGTTCATGGGCTACACCACCGAGACGACCGCCTATTTGGCGCTGATCGTCCTTTCGACGGTGTTCGCCCTTGGGGCGGTTGGGCTGTTCTTCAACCCGACCAGCGCTACACTTACAGGACTCGCTGTCCCGGGAGGAAGTCCAGGAGCGGTCCCCCTAGACCAGTGGGTAGTAGGTGGTCTGATCTTCGCCTTCTTGATCGGGATCAACATCGTCAGACCCAAGGCCGGGTACAGGCTGGTTTCCATCCTCACTATATTCGGGATCTTCGCCATCATTCTAGCGATTGCGTCCTTGCTTTATGGCGGTTCGAGTGCGGTCCAGAACTACGTCAATGGACTCGGGCTCAACAGCACAACTTTGGGGATTAACGGAACAGGTACAGCGTACAGCCTCGTAGCGAGCTCGGGGTCCACAGGTTTCAACTTCGGCAACACGCTCTTCCTGCTCCCCCTGATGGCCGCCTTCATCTATCCATGGCTAAATGCGTCCCCTGCGGTTGCCAGCGAGATCAAGGGCAAATCCGCTGTAAGATGGAACGTCCCGGTCGCCGCTATTGTGGTGTTCGTTCTCGTAACCAGCGCCCTCGCGACAATGTACTACGTGGCTGGCCAGGCCTTCACCAACGGGGCCTATTCCAATCCCACCTTGGTTTATGACTACTCGTTCAGCTTTTGGACCCTTGCCATGGGCGTCTCAAGCAGCAACATAGTGGCCTTCCTCATAGGCCTGGGGTGGATTCTCGCCAACGTGAGCGTCCTCGCCTACGGGGTGATAGTGATCTCGAGGTACCTGCTTGCCCAGTCCTTCGACAGGTTCCTTCCCTCCCCCATATCGGATGTTAACCCGAGGTTCGGGTCTCCGGTGAAAGCCTTCCTCATTTGCTTGATTGCCACGGTCGTGCTCGTCGGGATATCGGCGTTCTACTACAGCGGTGTCAGCGGTCTCTTCGGCGCGACGATAGCCTCTATGATATACTTCGCCTTCGTAGGACTGACAGCGGCCATTTGGGGCATAAGGAAGGAGAAGGGTATTTCGAAGGCAATACTCGTCGTCGCAGGGATTGCTAACATCATTGTCTTCGGTTTCCTAACGTACCAGTACATTACCAATGCGACCATGTGGTCTCTCAACAACTTGACCGTCTACTTCGTCGTCGGGACGTTCATCCTAGGGGCGCTGCTCTACGTCGGGTCGTACTATTACCACAAGGGCAGGGGAGTCGATATCTCTCTGGCCTACAAGGAAATCCCGCCAGAGTAGCTCTCAGCCTGTCGTCAGCATGTGGGACTTGATCCTGTCACCTTCTAATTCCGTCAGGAACCCCCTGAGAACTCCCTCACCGTAGTCGCTCCCGGGGTTCGCGCAGAGGGTCCTCCCTATCATAACGAAGCCGTGGGACTCGTGGATGTGTCCGTGTATCCCCAACATGGGCTGATGCTTCTCCAGGGCCGCCCTGCAGGCGGTGCTGCCCGCTGAGGTCATCTCTACCTGGCCGCCCCTTACAACCACCTTCAGGTCCTTGTCCACCTTGGGTGCCCTGTCGATGGGGGTGTTTATGGGGGGAACATGGATGTTGAAGATGGCGGTCTTCATGTTCTTGACGTTGGCCGCCATGTGTTCGATCTTCTCCCCCAGTTCATCTTCGTCGACTTCCCTCGGGCTGTTCCAGGGGGTGTGGTTTGTGTATCCCAGTGTAATCATCTCGTGCTCGCCATCGATTGCCACGACCCTCCCTTCCGGGTTGATGACGTAGTTTGAGGAGTCAAGGACGGGGTCCACGGCGAAGAGGTCGTCGTTTCCGGGTGAGATGTAGCACTTCACATCTGTGTTTCCGAGCCTCTCTTCTGCCAGCCTCATCCAGTCGCTCACGCGGTCAACCATCGCCTTGTTGAAAGCCGTGGTCACGTTCTTGGGGTCCGCCAAAATCTCCTCGAACTCGCTCCTTGCCATGAGCCGGGTGTACAACCCCGAGTCGGTGGCCCTGGCGACCAGGTCGTCGACTTCCTTCTTACTCTTGAGGGACAGCTCGTTCCCTTCGAACCTGCACTGGAACGTTCCGTTCCCCTGGTCTACGATTGGGATCAGGATTTTGCCTGTCAGGTCTCCTCCGAGAACAAGGATGTTGGCCTTGTAGAACTTCCCTGCGTTCAGGAATTTCTTGAAGCACCTTGTCGAGCCGTGAACGTCCGTGATGAAGAAGACCCTGGAGGTCGCCACGTCAACTGGCGTAGGATTTCGAGTAGATTAAGGTGCACTCCGGCGGAGAAGGTTGGCGATTGGGCCTACTTTCCAGAGCCCGCGAGTAAGGCCAGGACTGCCGCTCTAACGTAGAGGAGATTCTCCGCCTGGTCGTAGATGACGCTGCGAGGTCCGTCCATGACTTCGTCGTCGGCCTCTTGACCCCTGAACACGGGGAGCACGTGGGTGACGACCCCCCTTTTGGCCATGGTGTCGGTTAGCTTCTTTGTCAGGCGCCAGTCCTTGTGCT
>DASPOK010000098.1:0-7044 GCA_035626075.1 Nitrososphaerales archaeon | reverse complement strand
AGTGAGGACCCCGATGGGGACTAGCATGGAGGAGGGCGACTCCTTGGGGGAGCTCCAGGGACCCGCCTTTCCGTGGAAGACACGGAAAAGCGCCCTGAAGCTGTAGAGGGCCGTAGCTGCGAAGACGCAGACCACCAGGATTGCCTGGACCGCACCCGCGCTGAAGGCAGATGACAGGATGGCGTCCTTGCTCCAGAAGCCCACCAATGGGGGGAGGCCGCTCATGCCCAACATCGCTACTAGAAACCCGACGTAGGTGAACTTGAGGACCCTGGCCAGCCCGCCCATCTTGTCAATCTCCCTTGTGCCAAGGGCGGTAATCACTGACCCTGCGGCCAGGAAGGCGAGGGCCTTGAACAGGCCTTGGCTTATCATCTGGTATGCTGCAGCCGTTAGGCCGCCCAGTCCGATGGCCGCAAACATGAGACCCAGCTGACTGATGGTGGAGTAGGCCAGGACGCGCTTGATGTCGTCCGCCGCGAGGGCGCACACGCCGCCCACCAAGGCACTGAGGAGCCCTATGGCAAGGATTATGGTCGTCAAGGAGCCAGAGAGCTGAGGGAGGGTAATAACGGGGTACATGCGGAGCATGAGAAAGACCCCGGCGTTGACCATGGTGGCAGCGTGGATGAGCGCCGACACGGTGGTCGGGCCCTCCATCGCGTCAGGGAGCCAAACGTGAAGCGGGACCTGGGCCGACTTGCCCATCGAACCTATGAACATCAGCAGACCGAGAGCGAAGATCGTTCCTGTCCCGAGAGAGGCAATTCCGCTCGGCCCAAGGATCGAGTCAAAGCTCGTGTTCCCCAGAACCACGGCAATGAATATCACTGCCACAAGGAGCGAGGCGTCCCCCAGCCTCGTCACAACGAACGCCTTGATGCCCGCCTTCCTCGCGGCCGGCCTGTCGCTCCAGAAGGCGATGAGCAAGGCCGAGCAGACCCCCATTATCTCCCAGAAGAAGTAGAACTGGATGAGGTTCCCCGACATCACGAGCCCCATCATGGAACCGACGAAGAGGAGGACAAGCGAGTAGTACCTGCTCTGTCCGGGCTCCTCCTTCATGTAGCCGAGGGAGTAGACCACCACCAGGAAGGAGACGAATGAGACGAAAGCGCCCACCAGTACGGAGAGTTCGTCCACTTTCACCTGGAGCGTGACGCTAAGAGCAGGGAACCACAGTGTGAAACCCTCGGTGGTGGCTCTGCCGAAGGTGGCCGCGCCGTAGAGTGCCGCGACCAAGCCCCCGCCCGAGACCACAACAGCAAGCCAGCCCCTGAGCCTCTCGTCCAACATGGCGACTAGCGGGACCAGGGGCACGCCTACAAGCGGGATTACCCAGGAGAGCCAGGCCCAGTAAATCAACGCCTCAGCCTCCTTATTTCGTCAGGGTCGAGGGTGCCGTACTTCCTGTACACAACCACGATTATGGCAAGGCCCACTGCCTCGACTGATGCTCCGACCAACACCGAAAGCACGACGAAGGTATCGGAAAGCAGCCGGGAGCCGAACCCCATCCCTGAAGCGAACAGCGCCAGGTTTGCGCCGAAGACAGTTACTTGGAAGGCCATGATGCTCTTCAGCAGGTTCTTGGACAATGCGACGGAGCCGATTCCGATGAATAGGAGGGCGGTGCCAGTGGCAAGGAGAATCGTCTGGTCTAGCGCCAAATTAGTCCTCCCCTCCTAGCAGGCTGATTATGGCCACCATCGCTCCCGCGAAGACTACCATCAGAATCAGCAGGTCCCAAGGCCTTAGGGTCCACAGGAACGAAAGGACACTCAGCGAGGAGTCTGTCGTGGCCAAGCCGCCTGCTTGACCCGTGAAGAGGGCGATGAAGGAGACTCCGCCGATGACCGCGGCCATCGGTATTGCTGCGAGGGCCATCCTCTTCGGCCCGAAGTCGAGCTTCGATTCTCCCGTGATTAACACTACAGAAAGAAGCAGAACGGAGATGGCCCCGGCGAAGGTTATCATGGTGACGAGGCCGAGGAGCGCGTCGCCGTACAAGGTGAAGGCTATGCCCAGGATTATGGAGCTGTAGAACAGGGCAATCAGGGAG
Source organism: Nitrososphaerales archaeon (assembly GCA_035626075.1). Taxonomy (GTDB): domain Archaea; phylum Thermoproteota; class Nitrososphaeria; order Nitrososphaerales; family Gagatemarchaeaceae; genus UBA183. Next base: position 4,982 of record DASPOK010000098.1, on the reverse strand, counting down.
TTGGAAACCTTGCTGGAGAGCAGTGCAGCCGCAACAGTGACGAAGAGCGCACACCCGAGGGCCGCGGCGATGAGTTCACTTTCCAACTCTCAGCGCCTTCGTCATCTTTAGGGATTCCTTCTTGAACACGGCCAGCTCGAAGTCGTGGGTAAGGGTGAGTGCGCCGAATTTGCAGTCGTCGACGCACTGACCGCAGGAGATGCACGTGTACAAGTCGAAAGATGGCCTTTTGATGTCTACTTCCCGCGACCCTACGACCTTCTTCCCGACAGGGACCATCGTGATGACATCGGCGGGGCAGACTATTTCGCAAATGCTGCACCCGGTGCACTTCACCGGGTCGATGTCGAGCTTTCCCCTAAACCTCTCCGTCACGACCTTCTTCCCGAAGGGGTACTCCACCGTCACAGGATGGTCCAGGACCGTCCTGAACATCTCCCCGAAGGCGCCACCGACCTTCTTTCTTGCCACCTTGGTCACCTGATCAAGATCGCCAGCGCAAGCTGTAGGAGGCTGAGCGGCGCCATGATGGTCCAGAAGAGTCTGGCCGCCTGGTCGATTCTGACGCGGGCCAAGGCGGTCTTGATTGCGAAGATGAGGAACCCGACCGCGAAGAGCTTAACCAGGAAATAGCAGGTGTAGAAAAGAGCCTGGAGATCTGCGTTGGCCGTCAGGACGGGACCTCCCGCCCCGCCGAGGAACAAACTGGCGGCGAGAGCGGACAGGAAGACGTAGCTCAGGTTCTTCGTGAGTTTCACATACGCCAGGGCGTTCCCCGAGAACTCCGTCATCCACCCCCCTACGATCTCCGTGGACGCAGTCGGGATGTCGAAAGGAGGTTTCTCGAGCTCGGCCAGAGTAGCAATCACAAAGATGGCGAATGCCACCGGCGCGAGCACGATGTACCAGACCGAACTCTGGGCCGCAACGATCCCCTCGATGGAGAGACTCCCGGCCAGGACCGCAGGGGTAACCATGGCGATGAGCAGCGGGACCTCATAGCTGGTGTACTGCACCACGAGTCTCCCTATGGCGATGGTGGAGTATCTCCCGGCCGATGCATAACCCAGAAGCGTAGCCATCAGAGTGGAGAACGACAAGACGAAGAGCATGAAGAGCAGGTCGAGGGGATTGTAGAGGATCGACTGGTATCCTATGACGGGGATGAACGCCAACCCTATTGCCGGAGCAGCGAAGTAGAGGGCAGGGCCCCACGTCAGGACGAACGTGTCAGCCTCGGCGGGGACTATCTCTTCCTTCGCGGCGAGCTTGAAGAAGTCTGCCACAGGCTGGAATAGCCCGAAGGGCCCGGTGACCACTGGGCCCCTCCTTCCCTGCATTCGGGCGGCTGTCTTGCGTTCGAGCCACTCGAAGAGGAAGGCGAGCCACACGAAGAAAGTGACCCCGGGGAAGAGGAGAAGCTCGACGACTTGGATGGGGTCCAATCCTACTTCCTTCTGTAGTACTCTATGCCGTATCTGCGAAGCTGCTCGCCACTCACCGTCCATTCCTTGGACTTGTCCACATCGACCACTGAAATTCTGTCCATGCAGCCGAAGCAGGGATCCATTCCTGTGAGGACGACGGGAACGTCAGCCAGCGTGTGCCCCTTGAGCATCTCGGTAGCCGTGAGGATGTTAGCCATGGTGGAGGTGCGAACCTTCACCCTTTCCGGAACGCTGCCACCAGCAGACTTCACGAAATAGAAGAGCTCGCCTCTCGGTGCTTCCACGTGGAACGTCGACTCTCCCGCAGGGACGCTCCGGGGGAAGTTGACCCTGAACGGGCCGGAGGGCATCTTCTCGAGCGTCTCCTTCACCAATCGGCACGAGTCCGTAACCTCGTTGAGCCTCAGAGTCAGGAGAGAGGCTATGTCGCCGTCGTTTTCGGTCTGGACCTGCGGCGGGACCTCGCCGTAGGCTGCGTAGGGGTCCTCGGCTCTGATATCCCTCGCTATTCCCGTGCAACGAAGCAGGGGCCCGACGGGGCAGAGCTTCCTTGCCGTTTCCTGGTTTATACGACCTCTCCCTTTCGTCCTAACGCTGAGGGTCTCTTCGCTCTGGACGAGACTCTTGTAGTACTCGGCCCTCTTTTCTAAGTAGTTCACCTCGGTGCGGCTCTTCTCTGCGAGGTTTTCTGGGAGGTCGTTCCTGACGCCGCCAAGGGTCGTGTAGGACTTGTTTACTCTGTTTCCAGAAATTGCCTCCTCCAGGTCGAGGATGTGCTCCCTGTCCTTCCAAATCCACATGAACAGGGTGTCGAAACCCGCCCAGTGACCCAGCAGCCCAAGCCAGAGAAGGTGCGAGTGGATCCTCTCGAACTCGGCGACGAGCTCTCTCAGGTACTTTGCGCGCTTCGGTATCTCGAAGGGTGCAAGCGCCTCGACCCCCTCCGTATAGGACAGACTGTGGTGGAAACTACAGATGCCGCATATCCTTTCGAACAGGTAGATGTTCTTCACCCATGTCCTTTCTTGGGCCGCTCGCTCTATGCCCCTGTGCACGTACCCGATTCTGGGCACTACCTGCACAATCTTCTCCCCCTGCAGATACAGCTTGAAGTACTCGGGCTCCTTCAACGACGGATGAACGGGGCCGAAGGGCATCATGTTCTCGGCGGAGTATTGCATAAGCCCCGCTCCCGCCTCCGTCTGTTCGTTGCTCTGGACCGGGTCACTCAAGCTCCATCATCTTCTTGATCCTGTGCGGGTCAGAGTCCTTGCGGAGAGGGGGAGGAGCGTCAGGAGGATAGATGTCAGGAAGAAAGAGCTTCTTGCCCAGAAAGGGGTTCCCTTCAAAGGCGACCCCGAGCAGGTCTTGGATTTCCGCCTCGTAGAGAGTGCCCGCGGTCAAAGCCCCGGAGATGGATTTCAGCCTAGGAGCAGATTTGGGGACCTGCGTCCTCACCTGCACGAATCGCTTCCCCTGCCAGAAGTGGTAGAGGAGGGCTATGTTCTCGCCCAGGTCGATTCCTGTTATCGTGCTCAGGTGGTACCACCCAGGTAGCGAGGATACTGCCGTGCACGCCTCTATGACCCTATCAGGGGGGACGGCCAAGATCGTCGACCTGGGGCCTGGGGTCAGGGACCCGCCGAGCCTGGAGGCCAGCGCGGTCAGGTCTTCACTTGACAATGGCCTCACCCTCGGGTACTGGGTCCGGGGGAGAACCCAGGACGAGCTTTAGGATTCCGAAGATTATCGCCTCAGGCCTCGGGGGACAGCCAGGGATGTACAGGTCGACGGGGATGATGGAATCTATGCCGCCCCCCGCGCCATAGCAATCCTTCATGACACCTCCCCCCAGGGCGCAGGCGCCGATTGCTACGACGTGCCTGGGCTCAGGCATCTGTTCGTAGACCGTCTTCAAGCGCTCGCGCATCATCGGGTTCGTGACACCAGTCACGAGAAGCACGTCAGCGTGGCGGGGACTGGGGACAAGTTCCACCCCGAGCCTTTCAGCATCGTACCTCGGCGTCAGTGCCGCAAGTATCTCGATGTCGCAGCCGTTGCACGAGGCAGCGTTCACGTGGAAGACCCAGATGGACCGCTTCCTGGCCCAATGGGTCAGCCCAGTCCTAAAACTTCCCACCTCCGACCAGGAGGAACCAAGTCACCGTGACAACAACAACGCTCCCTCCTCCTACTAAGAAGAGCAGGGGATAGGAAGTGGTCGGGGCCTCGAACGAGCTGGCGAGAATGAGCGCGAAGGTCTCGACGACGAGGAAGAGGGCAGCGAAGATGAAGAGGCTCGACTGGTAGAGTCCCCTCGGCGGGACTGATGGCTCGCCGCCTGCAAAGGGTTCGTACTTAATGCCAGTCCCCTTCGAACGTCTCCCCAGCCTCCCCACCAAGACGTAAGCCAGAAGGTCGACGGCGACTATGATCACTGGGCCGAGGAGAGAGTCGGTGATGTCGGTCAACTGAACCCCTCCACTGTCCTGGCGACGGCGTCGACAACTAGCCTTGCAGAAGCTCGCACCTGGTCCGTGAGCTCTTCTCCAACCTCAAGCGACTGGGGCTGCACTCCGACCATGAAAACATCGTTCTCGCGGGAGGCAAGCCCTGGGATCAACCTGAGAGGGATGTTGTGGGTCGCGAAAAAGCCATACTTCGTATCGGCCAGCGCGCAGAAGATTATGTCTCCGGGCGACTTCGCCGCCTCCACGGCGTCGAATACTACAATTCCTCCAGGGCCTGAAGCAAGCCTGGAGAGGAGCCGCTCAGGCATCACAGGAGCTGGATGTATCCGAAGCCTAGGGCCCGGGGCGGCCCCGAGACGAGATCGCAACTCGGAGACTATCTTCAGTCCAACTGCATCGTCCGTCCTCATGCTGTTTCCTACCCCGACAAGGTGGACCGGGCCCGGAAGGGTTGTCAGTGCCTCCGTGAGTTTGGTCTCCCAGTCACGCGAATAGGCCTGGTCGCTCAATTCCGCTTCCACGAGCCCTCTACCGGTGCGCGGCGCAGCGATATTTAGCATAAACCCATGTCGGGACCGTGCCGAAACGAGTGACAAGAAGCGTCAGATTTTCGGCCCCTTGGAACACCAAATAAGAGTGTGGGACGTTTCCTAATGCTGAGAATCGCGTAAGGTCACGAGGCCAGCCGGGTGAGGAACTCTTTGTTGCTAGCCACGACCCCTTTGACCGCGCCGTCCCATCCTTTCCGCTCGGTCTTGGACTTCGTAACCAGCCCCATGATGACCGCATACAGGTCGTCGAGGTCGGCGGCCGCGATCCCTGCTTTGTCGACTGTCGACACGAACTCCTCTTTTCTGATGTCCAGGGCGTAGCCGTTCTTGGCCAGGAAGGCCAGCCCGGCAACTATGGCGGTCCTCTTGTTGCCTGCGTGGAAGTACTGGCCGCTTGCGACTTTGTACATGAGGAGAGCGGCTTTCTCCGCTACTGCTTCCTCGTAGTCCTGGTTATCGGCGCGAAGCTCCACTTCCTCGATGAGCTTGGAAAGCTTCTCGCCGTCTGCCCT
>DASPOK010000097.1:0-39115 GCA_035626075.1 Nitrososphaerales archaeon | reverse complement strand
GACCTCTATGCCCTTCTCCGCAAAGAGCGGTTCGACCACGCGGGAGATTTTTTCTGCGGGGTAAGGCCTCGGATAAGGGGTGAGGAACTTGATTTTCACTTTGTCCCGGATTCCTCGCTTGTGGAAGAAATCGTGTAGCATGAAAGCGGCTTCATCGGGGGACGGAGGGCACTTGTGGGGGGTCCCTGCTATGGCCACGACTATCGTCCCTTCCACGAACGTCTGCAATGCTTCCCAAATCCGCCGTGAGTCATTGGGACCAGTGTGGAAGTTCAGAGCCCCCTCGGCAAGGCCTGGAACTTTCGAGGGGTCTGCGACAGCCCCCGTGGCTATCACGAGGTAGTCATAGACGAGCAACCTGCCGCTCTTAGTAGTCACAGACTTGGCTTTGAAGTCAATCTTTACTACGGGGTCCTGCACGAATTCGACCCCCTTTCGGAGTAGCTCAGTCTCTTCCTTCACGTACTTGTCGGGAGACGCCCCCTTGAATGCGATGTCGAGGTTCCCGGGCTGGAAGGGGTGGCGGAGGTGTTCTCCGATTAGCTGGACGGAGGCCGAACCGCCGCGGATTTCATTACGGAGTGCGTGGGCTAGGAGGTTCGCGGTGAATGTCCCTCCGTCCCCTGAGCCCACCACGACCACGCGTTGCACGGGCGGGCCTAGCTCCTCTTCTTGGTGACTTTGATCAGGATTCGGATGTAGCCCTGTTCATCCACGATGTCAAGAAGCTCGTTCCCGCTCTTCTGCGCCCACGCGGTGACATCTGCCTTGGCTGCCGGGTCCGTCGCTAGGAGCTCGATGACGTCCCCCAGTTGCGCGCTCCTGTAGGCCTTGAACAAATCAGTGATTGGACCGGGGCAGAAACTCCCCCGGGAGTCGATCACTTTGTGCTGCTCTGTCGCTGACATCTCCCTCGCCTAGATGAAGATGATCTGACCGCCCTCTCCGAGCGACAACATGGTCGCAGCTCCGACCACATCATCGACCTCGTCGATGAGGGTCTCCTTCGGGGTCCCCATGACTTCCATTGTCGTCGAGCAGGCGTGGAGCTTCACCCCGAGGTCTTTTGCCATCTTAAACATGTCAGGGACCGAGGGGACCTTCGCCTTCGTCATCTTGTCGTTCATCATTCGCGTAGCCATTGCGGTCATCCCCGGTATCATCCCCAGTATGTTGGGCATCGGCATGCCCGGGTTGCCGACAGGGGCGACCTTCAGAGAGCCTACCGTCTTCTTGTTGACGGCGTTAAGCCCCCAGAAGGTGAAGAACATGTGAACTTCCTTCCCCATGGTCGCGCCAGTGGTGGCAATCATTAGGGCGGGGTACACCATGTCCATTGTTCCCTTCGACAGAATGACGAGCAACCTCGAAGTCTGCTCGCCCTTCTCAGCAGTATTCATCTGTGTCACTTGAGCCATGTAAATTCGCAAATATTCGCAATTCCTAATATGCTAATAAACCGCGAACCCGTTTCTCAACATTGGAAAACGCCTGGGTTTATTTCAGGAGAACTCGGAGAGATTCTCCTATTTCAGCCGTTTTTCAAGTGTGGAAATCATGTCCCCGTCTTTTAAGCAAGCTGGAACCCTTGATAGTAGTTTGCGGAAGGCTGTACTGCACGAGGTAGCTCACATTGTAATCGATTCCGAAGGCATCTGGTGTCCCCCGACCCCGCTGACCGACCTCTACAGGGCTTGGCGCAAGGCGAGCATCGGTGACACCATTGAGCTCAGGGCAAAGGAGCCCACCATAGAGAATGACGTGAAGGCCTGGGCCAAGAAGAGCGGCAACAAGGTGCTCGAAGTCTCCCACGAGAAGGGCCACACACGCGTGGTCGTCCGCATAACAAAGAGAGGAAAGGAGATTGTGGAGATGTCAGCCACCAAGGCCAACCTGAACGACCCGGACGAGACGCGAAGGACGCCGAACGCCAAGCTCCAACTAGTGACCGTCGGCGGATTCACGGTGGGCCTAAGGACCCTCGAGCCTGGATGGAGGTGGTCGACGTCGATGAGACAGGTGGCCAAGACAGAGACTTGTCAGGTTCATCATATCGGATATGTTGTCTCAGGCCGCATGGGGTTCCTGATGGACGACGGGATGAAGCTGGAGGTCGGCCCGGGCGACGTGTTCGATGTCCGCCCCGGCCACGAGACCTGGACCATAGGGGAGGTTCCGGCTGTCTTCCTCGACCTGATTGGAGCCGTGGAGTGCGAGAAGGCTCACGCCCCAACCACGGAAGCTAACTATCCCTGACCATTCGTCCGTTACCCTTAAGAACGGTCGAGGCTCCTCAACCAATTCGATGAGCGGTAGGAAGGACAACGCACCAATGCCCGCCTCGAGCGCAGGCCTACTGACATTCTTCAACGAGGAGACACAGGGAGTGAAGATTAGGCCAGAAATAGTCCTCATAGGGTCGGTCTCCCTGATAGCTGTCTCAATTGTCATCAACATCATCCACTGAGAAGAACCCACAGATTCGCTCGGCCACGGAGATTCTGGCGAGCCGATACAGCCACCTCTTCGTACTCCCCTCGGCTCCTGTCCTGCTTCTCTACGGCGCGATAGCGTCCCTCGCCCTCTCCGTCCTGTCGCGTGGAGCGGCCGGCGTCGTCACATTCGTCCCCATCTTCGTAGTTTTTATCCTGTCAAGCTCGGCCATTTCGAGCGCCCTCCAGGTGGTCGACAAGAAGACGATTGCCACTTTCCGCAGGGCCCAGGCCCTCCTGCTCGGAGGGGTGGTTCTTTGGCTCGTCATGGCGGCAGTCGGAGAGGCCTACGGACTGCTCTTCGAGTCGTCATATCCTCTAACCAACGCTCTCCTCTTCGGCGCTTTCGCTTGTGCAGGTCTCGAGTTCTTAGTCATAAACGGAGCCTTCACGAAGAGCGCCCCACTTTCATTTGCTTTGGCGGCGCTGCATCCTACTGCCACCATTCTGATCATCAGATTGCCCGAGCTGGCAAACCACTTCGACCTCATCGCCGCCTCATCCGGCGTCTTGGTGCTGGCATTGATCGTGGCTTTCCCCACTCTCCTGAAGAGGAGGAGGACGACCCTGGGCCATAGCGCGCTGAGCCTCTTCCAGGCATTCATGAAGACCTGGACCGCAGGCTACTCAGACGAGCTGGAGGGGATAATATCTGACCACTCCGAGGAGGTCGAGGTCACCACGAAGGTTCTTCGTTTCAAGGCCAAATCCGGGGACATCTTCCTCGTCCTTCCCGGCGTCCATCCCGGACCCTTCTATCCTGTCGGAAGCTACGACCTCCCGGGGGTGGTATCCCGGGCGTTCACAAATCTAGGCCCTGTGATGACACTTCACAGACCGGGAGGCCACGAGCGAAACCTGGCCACGAGGTTGGAGACCACGAAGTACGCCGACATGCTGACCGAGCTCGGGAGGTCCGTGGTCCCAGACGCCAAAGGGGCCTTGATTCGCGGCCCGATCCACGCACAGGTCGGCAAGGCCACCGTGAGCGCCTCGGCCTTCTCGGAAGACATGATCATGACAATATCGTTCGCCCCGCTCGGGTCTGATGACCTGGACACTCGGATGGAGGCCGAGCTCGCCAAGCCAGCGTCGGATGCAGGATTCCAACTATCGGTGGTCGACGCCCACAACTCAGTCGACCACAATCCGCAATCCCTAGTGACGGACGACCCGGGCTGGAGACGAGTGTTTGAGATGGCACGAGAGTCGAGCCCCGGCCCCTTCGGCGTCGCTTACTCACATTCTAACGAGTTGGGATTCAAAGGACGGGGAGACATTACTGAAAATGGCGTAGGGCTTTTCATGGTCCAGACAGGAGGCACCAAATCTGTTCTGGTGCTCGCCGACGCCAACAACGCAGTTCCCGCCATCCAGGCGGAAGTATCGAAGGCCCTTGACTCCGCAGGCTACGACCTTATCGAATTCTGCACTTCTGACAGCCACAACCTCGCCGCCAGGGGGCTGACAGTGAAACGGGGGTACGAGGCATTGGGAGAGGCAACCCCTCCCAGCTCCATAGCAGAGCTGATTGTCGGGATGGCGAGGCTAGCCGAGACGAGGCTTTCCCCTGCCGAGTATGGTTCGGCCCAGACGAAGAGCACAGTCAGGGTCTTTGGGTCGAAGGCACTAGAGGAGTTTGCTACAATAACACAGTCGAGCTCCAAGTTCGCCAGGAACTATCTGAAATTCGCTATCGGGGCCGTAGCAGTTCTCCTATTCGTATCCATCGTGTTCTAGGAAACGGATTTAGACGTAGCTCCGGCCAAGGCCACCGATGAGCCGTCCGAAGGGGATTTTCGTAGCAATCGAAGGGATCGACGCCGTCGGCAAGAAGACCCAAGCCTCTCTTCTGAAGTCATGGCTCGGCTCGCGGGGCTTCACGACGCTTGCAATCTCCTTTCCAGCCTACGAGACAACAATCGGTAAGGAAATCAAGAAATTCCTGGCCGGGGGCGTCAGCTATCCACCGCAGGTCAGGGCGATGCTGTACGCAGCCAACAGGTGGGAGAAGAAGGAGGAGTTGGAGACCATGCTTTCAAGCAACGACGCAGTCATCGTGAACAGGTACTCCGGTTCCAACCTCGCCTACGGGATTTCTATCGGCCTCGGGCTCCAGTGGCTCCTTTCCCTCGAAGCCGGGCTTCCCGAGCCCGACCTTGTTATCGTCCTCGACGCCCCTCCGAGCAAACTCGTGCCTAGGCGGGGTGGCAACAAGGACTCATACGAACGGAACGTCACCCTCCAGGAGAACGCGAGAAGAGCCTACCTCGACCTTGCAGAGAAGTTCGGGTGGACGGTGGTCGACGCTAACAGGGGAATAGACGAGACAAGCAGCACCATAACATCTTCGGTGTCCAAGATACTTGGTCCGGGACGGCGCAGGAATTAGGTGCGCCGAGAGACGCCTACAGACCGCGCAATCTGCATCGAGTCGCGAAGCACAAAACCGTTTAAGACGCCTGAGCGGCGAATGAAACGAAGTTGACGCTCACACCCATCGCCGAAATCAGGGACCCGGTCCACGGATACATCGGGATTACCAGAGTCGAACGACAACTCGTCGATTCCCCCTTCGTCCAGAGGCTGAGACGAATCCATCAACTGGCCGGGGCCTACCTTGTCTACCCGGGGGCGACGCACACCAGGTTCGAACACGTCGTGGGGACCATGCACATTGCAGGTCTGATTGCCGAATCACTTGTGCGTTCGTCAGATATGGACGCGGACCAGGTCCAGGAGGTCAGGATAGCCGCCCTGCTGCACGACGTGGGTCACGGTCCCTTCTCCCACATGTACGAAGAGGTACTCTCGGGAAGGAACGAGAGGTCCCACGAGGAGATTTCCCAGCAAGTCATTTTACAATCTTCAATCAAGGACATACTCAACAGGAACGGCTTCTCCCCGAAGAAGATGGCAGAGTTCGCCGTCGGGGGGCAGAAGAGCCGGCCTCCTTTCATGAACGAAATCATAGCGGGGAGCCTGAGCGCAGACATGATGGATTACCTCCCCCGCGATTCGTACTTCACGGGCGTAGAGTACGGCAAGGTCGACGCCCAGAGGGTCATCAATTCGCTTCACGTGGCTGATGGACGTCTAGTTATCGACGACGCGGCCCTCTACGCATTCGAGGCCCTTCTGCTTGCCCGTTACGAGATGTTCAAGGCGGTCTACTTTCACAGGACCGTCAGGGCGGCCGAGCTCATGCTGGTTCGCTCTATGAAGCTGGCAGATGGCGTCCTGGGCCTGACAAACCTATCCAACCTCGACAAATACTTGGAGCTGACCGACGAGGTAGTGCTACACAACCTTGTGACTCTGAAGCCTTCGACCTCCGCTCTGAAGGAGGCCAAGCATCTCGCCCTTGGCTTCAGAGACAGAAAACTGGTGAAATGCGCCTACGAGAAACTCGTCCAACGCAAAGAGCGGATGGTGGGGAGGCTCTTCGCCGAGGAGAGGGCAAGGATCAGGGCGGTTTCGGACATAGCCAGGGCCGCCAGGGTTGACCCAAGGCTCGTGTATCTCGATGTCCCTACGACCCCTTCCGTGCCCTACACCTACTCCAACGAAGCCCTCACATCAGTCGGCCTGCTCAAGAGACAGAGGAACAGACGCATATTCAAGGCGGTTCCAATAGACGACTTGCCCCTTGTTGGCTCCATCGCCGGCTTCATGGACATGATGCGCGTTTACACGACGACAGAGAACAGGAGGGCCGTCGAGAAGGCCACGGCCGAGCTCTTCGGGGACAAGAGCTACATGTCCAGCATCACCGGATGACACTGGTCGTAAAATAGCGACGGATCTTCATGATACGTGGGCATCGAAGGCAGGTTCGCCTACGATTCATTTCGCCCGGGCCAGAGGGAGCTTGCCCAGCGGGTCTACGAAGCCTGCTTGAAGGGAGAAATCCTCATCGCCGAGGCCATGAGCGGGTTCGGCAAGACTGCAGCAGTGCTTGCGGGGGCGCTTTCTGCCGCCGAGGAGTCAAACTGCAAGGTTGTCTACGCTTGTAGGACGAAGCGCCAGATTAACAGGGTTGTGGAAGAGGCATCCAAGCTTCAGGAGAGGCACCCTTTCAAAGCCGCTTCAATGCTCTCCAAGTTCGACTACTGCCTCCTCAGGCGTCAGAGGGCGATACCTCAGGAGTCGTTTGGCTGGTACTGTTCTTTTAACGTCAGCAACAACCTTTGCTCATACTTCCTAAACGTCTCTTTGACAGCCGACTTCGGTCGCCTCGTCAAAGATGTCCTTACACGCACACCTCGCCATCATGAGCTTGTCAGAGAATCGGAAGCAGCCCACATCTGTCCCTACGAAGTGGCGAGGCTGGCAATGACCCAGGCCGGGATGGCCTTGGTCCCCTACCAGTACGTCTTCGACCCCAGGGCCATGCCTGCCCTCTTCGACCGTAGCTCAGTCGACAGGGGGAAGACGATTCTGGTCGTGGATGAGGCGCACAACCTCAGAGACTTCTTCAGAGGTCTCAATTCGGCGACGGTGACACTAGATCAGGTCAGGGGGGCGGTACGGGAGGCGCAGGCGATGTTCATGGAAGAGGCAGCTGCCTCGCTTTCTGCTCTGCTCAGAACATTAGAGCAGCTGATGGCAGAGAGACAGGGGTGGATGCTCGACAGAACCTCAGTCCTGAATAGGTTCCGCGACGAACATGGAACGGCATGGCTTCAGAACCTTGCCTTCGAACTCAGCGCGAGCTCAGGCGCGGCATGGGGTTCAGTGCTGTACGAGAGGCGGCTCCCTTCGTTGATTCTGAAGGTAGGGGAATTCCTCGTCAAGCTGTCTTCGTCCAGCCGGTCCGTCTTGGTCAAATGGGAGGACACCCTCGGCCTCGTCGACCCTGACCCGGTCGGCGGCCTTGCCCAATACCTGACCGATTTCAGAAGCTCAATCCTCCTTTCGGCGACGGTTAATCCCTCTTCAGTATTCGCAAGGTCGTTGGGCCTCGAACTTGGGCAGGCAAGTGCCTACGATGCCTCTGCTGAACCCCTGGTCACGGTCAGAACGGCCGTGGATACAGGCACGTCGACACGCTACAAACTGAGGAGCCCTGAAATGTACTCGAGAATATCAGAAAGGGTCGCCGCTGTAATCAACTCGACTGTTTCGGGAGTGGGCGTCTTCGCTCCCTCATACGCGGTCCTGGGCGCAATCTTCGAAATGGTGTCGAAGAGGGTGACGAATAGGAACATGGTATCAGAGGGTCCAGGCCTCTCCAATGACCAGGCTGCGGAGGTTTTCGATTCGTTCAGGTCTGCGGACGACTCCGTCCTCTTCGCAGTTCAGGGGGGACGCTTCTCCGAAGGAGAGGACTTTGACGGCGGGGTTATGGGGTCAGTGGTGGTCGTCGGGATGGCCCTCCCGCCCCCTTCACCCCTGATGTACGCAGAATACGCATGTCTGAAGCGCGCCGGGGAGCACGACTCTTACTTGATGCTCTCCAGGCTCCCTGCACTCAGGAGGGCGTTCCAGGCCGCAGGGAGGCACATCAGGAGCCCCGGAAAAAGGGGGATGGTCTTCTTCCTCGACGAGCGGTTCGGCACTGCGGCGGCAAGGGAGCTGATGCCATCATGGCTGAAAAAGGACCTCTTCGTTGGCGACCTCTCTCCAGGCTTCATCGAATCCTTCAGTCGCGATTTTTGGTCGTCCCCACGCTGACTACTTCGCCCTTCCTGAAAGCTATCTTCGCCGCTGCCACCTGGTCGCGTTGCACCCCTCTCATCTTCGAACTCCCGGTGGACGTACCAGACTCGTCGACGACCTCTATGGTCGCGCTGGGCACTTCCCTCCTCAGCCCATCAACGAGCCTGGCGGTCATCAACCGGTTGCCGTCCCCGACCCTAACTAGTAGCCGGCTCGATGGGACCCGCCTGGCGAAGACTCCGACCCGGGCACAAACGGCCCCGGCCGAGTCGAACGTATTGAAGGCCAGCTTGGTCTGGCCGTAGAAGACAGCGAGCCCGGTCCTTTTCCCGGGGTCCACCCCCACCAAAATGACGTCACACTCTCCCGTGAGCTTGGAAACCACTTGGCCCTTGAACACGCCGGGGTTTTCGTCCAAGTCTTCGAGGGCGAGAGCGCCGCCGCCGAACGACCCCACTTCGTCCCTTGTGGTGAGCACCAAATCGCAGTTCCTGAAATCGGAATCGGGGAGGACGCTCGAGAACGAGAGGCCGGCCCGCCTCAGCCTGGAGACGAGTGCATAGTATGCCCTTGCCTTTGATGTGGCGACGCATATCCTGTTCATCTGGGAGATTCGACAGTGACGCCCCGCCCTGACCTAATGAGCTTTAGCCACAGCCAAGGAAACAACCTCGGCCATCATCGCAGCTGTACCCTGCAACGACGCTTCGTGTCTGATGACCTTTTTAACACAAGACCGGTCGCCGCCAACCCATCCCAATGAGTGCTGTCGGCCAAGAAGCACAGTCTTTCTTCAACCCCCTCATAGGCAGGACTGCGACCTTCGTTCTCGATGGAAGGCAGGCTAACCTCGATTTCGCCCGCACGGTGATGAGTCTACTCGCCCAGGCGGGGAGCACGTGCGCGATCCTCGACCTTGACGCCCTTTACTCTTCCAATTCGGATCATATCTTCTCCCTCCTGGCCCCCGCGGAGGCCAGGTCTTCCATCCTCAGAATCCCTGAACCCGGTTGCGACATCGAGAGCGAGCTGTCCGGGCTCTTCAACGCGACGCAGAGAGTCATCCTCGTAGACAGCCTGAACAGCCTCTACCACCTCATATCTCTGGAGGACGGTAGCTCCAGGAGCAGGAAGCTTACGTTCGCCGTAGCAAGCCTGTCATACTTTGCCAGGACCAACGCGAAGGCGGTGATTTTGACCATGTACAGGAGGGAAGGGTTCCCCCGCTCCGAAACAGGCAGGTCCATCTCCGGCTTGTCTGACATAACGGCAACGGTTGACGTCAGAGGCCAAGAGCTGACGGTCAGGAGCGAACGTGGCTCCGCCTGGCGAAATGTATTCCTTACCCGAATCCCTTGAGGATTGCCATGTCAATGCCCGTGAACACGGACACGACGATCAGCATCAGGGCCAGCCCGAGGTACAGGTTGACTGTTCTCGACCTGACCGTCTGCCTTCCACTGAGGTAGACGAGGTAGATGCCGGCGCCCCCCATGATGACCACGAAGGCGTCAACGATGGCTTCCGGTATCGTCTCAGCAGTGCCCCCTGGGTAGGGGATGTATGTCTGGTTTGATACCGGGAACACGATGGCGCTGACGAAGCCGGCTGCCAGCCCGACGAACAGCAGGACATAGAGAGCCTGGACAAGGCCCCCTCCCCTGGTTATCGACGAGGCGAACCGTGCCAGGGCGTCTTTCAGCACTCCAAATGTCCGTTTGTAAACCGATTCCAGCGCCTCTCTAATCATCTAACCACCTAACAGATACCCTGCTATCTCCTTGGCCCACTGGCCCGTTTGAGGGTTGCGTTTAACGTTATCCAAGTAAACCTCCCAATCAATCCTTCCATAGGCGACCGCCCACAATGGGTATGCTGCCTGCACCCTCTCTTTCGCTTTAGCATGGTGGACGCACAAGTCAGAGACCGCTTCCCTTCCGCACACCTTACACTTCATGACTTCTTCTTCCTGGGGCAGGTGGGATTTACACAGAGTTTCCACGGCCGGCCTGCACCCACTACATAGACCTCTGGCCAGGAACAATGCTCACACGCCTTGTGGGTCGCCTTGACCGTCCCCTTCTGCGGGAGAGGAGCAGACGCCCGGCATCCTGAAGGGTAGTTGGAGCATCCAACGAACCTTTTCTTCGTCATCTTCGACCTGACAATCCTCAGCTCCCCGGTCTTGCAGATAGGGCACCTCCCCAGTACGAACGACTTCGCCACCGCGCTCATCAAGGCGGAGTCAATCTCCCTCCCGACCGTTTCTTCATTGGCGTAGAGCTCCATAAGCTGGCTCGCTATCGACCTTACCGTCTCCCTCAGGAGTTCAGCCTCTCCCCGAGTCTCGCTTTCGACCCCTTCCAGCCTTTCCTCGATGTCGCGGGTCAGTTCGGTGCTGATGATTGTGGGAGCGTACTTGGCCAATATCTCCACGACCGACAGGCCGAGGTCAGTCACTTCCATGCTTCCGCCTGAGACGTAGCCCCTCTCCACGAGGGTCGCGATGATGTCAGCTCGGGTCGCCTTCGTCCCTATTCCTTCCCTCTCCATCTTCTCGAGAAGGCTGCTCTGGTTGTACCTCGGGGGCTTCTGTTCGAACTTCTCTTCGACGGACACCTCGCCCACCCTAAAGCTATCTCCTTCGAACACGACAGGGAGTTCGGAGTCCTTGTAACCGACGTACCTGCCGTAATACTTCATCCAGCCAGGAAGAACGGTCCTCCCCCCCACAAGTCTGAACTCGTGCTCTCCCGCATTCATGGTGATTTCTACGAGCTCTCTCCTAGCAGGGGGACCGAAGGCCGCGAGGAACCTCCGGACGACAAGGTCAAAGATTGAAACTTCCGCAAAGTCGAGCCGCCTTCGCGGCTTCTCCCCGGTTGGATGAATTGCCGGGTGTGCGGGGTCTTCTTTCACCCCTTGGGCCGGCTTGGCTTCGGACATCAGGAGTTCCGCTGCCTGGGAAGAGTATTCGGTCAGCTCTCTTAGCCCCTGGAGAATCCCTCTGTAGTTGATCGAAGGCGGGAGTCTTTGGCTCCCGGTCCTCGGGTATGAAATAAGGGCGCCGAGGTAGAGTCTCTCGGCCACCTGCAGAGTCCTGCTGGGGGTGAACCCGAAAGCCCTGTAGGCTTCCTTCTGGAGGTCGCCGATGTTGAACGGGACCGGCGGTTCAACCCTGACAGCAGTCCTCCGTACCGACTTCGCGACGGCTTCCTTTCCTACGCATTCCTCTTTGACCTTCTCCGCGAGGGCCTTCACCCCGACCTTCTCCTTCGAGTAACCTGCCGTGAACTTCTTGCCGTCCCTCTCGAAGACACCCTGCACCTTCCAGTAGGGGAGGGGAACGAATTCACGTATCTCTCGCTCTCGCAGGACAAGGAACCCCAACGTGGGCCCCTGGACCCTGCCTATGCTCATTGTCCTGTACCTGTGACCTGAGCTCAAGACTGACTGTGACAGCGCCCTAGATAGGTTGACTCCCCAGACGAAATCAATCGCATGCCTGGCCCTCCCGGCCCTGGCCAGTCCCTGCCCCGTCTGGGGTTTCATGTCGTCGAACGCGCTCAGGAGGTCATGTTCTGTCAGAGTCGAGAACTTGGCCCGAAGGGCGGTCCCCTCCTTCCCCCCGCAAGCGTACCTCAGCAGATTGTAACCTATCGTCTCCCCTTCGACATCGAAGTCGCAGGCGTTGACGAACCTCGAGGCACTTGTCGCGAGCTTCTTCACCGCTAATATCCGCTTCGCGGCGCCTGCACTGTCTTCGCCCACCAAGTTCGAGGGGTACCACTCTACGTCGAAGACGGGATAGACTGCTCTTTCCTTCGCAGGGTCGGAGACGCCGTACACATGTCCCTGGGCGGAGCAAACGACGAATTCCTCCCCCTTCCTGCTGAAGCTGAAGACAGTTGTCCCGTTTACTGAACTGCTCTTGGCGCTCCCCCCTGCCAGGGCCTCTGACATCTTCCTGGCGGCGTCAGGCTTCTCACAGATGACGAGGGTGTATCGCCTGTCCGCCAGAGACATCTACCTGATTGCCACCAACCGAGCCGAAGCCTACTTAGTCATTCTAGGAGAAAGAGCCGTCTATCTTCCTGACTTCTACTTGGAACTTGCCGAGCGAAAGCTTCGCCCCGCACTTCTTGCACCGATAATCAGCAGCCTTGAGCACATCTCCGGGCGACCTCAGGTCGAACCCGGAGTAGAGAGGGGTGCCACAAGACATACAAACAATTTCGTAGGTCAACGTCGAACCCGTTCGACGGCGTGCATTTAGGCATATGCACATTAGCAATCGTTCCAAACCCGATTTAACGCAGGGTTCGAAATCAGCTCGTCAGGCGTTAGCCAATCAGTTTCCCGGCGGTGCGCAGTGAGCTATACATTTCTGGAATAACCCAGGCTCCTGAGGTAGACACACTCGTCCATCGGAATCATGAACCGTCTGCCGCTGTATTCTGTCTCCTTCAACAGGCTTCGCGCCAGCCCTCTGACCAGGACGATGGGGGTGGATTCGTCCGACTCCCCCATCAGGACTTCGGCCGCCGAGCTCAGGTCATCAGCCACCCCTTGGGCGGTGACCTTCAGCACATTGCCGAAGAGGTCCACCCTGCCCCGCATGTCCAGGACCGCCTCTATACCCGACGCGGCCACTGCGACGCCCGTGGTGCCCCGCCTCGTGGGCGCAAGTCTACTGTCGCATATTACGACTCCCACAGATATGCCCCTGGAGAACCGCAGAGCCTCTCTTATCCTCCGCGCAGACACCTCGGGCCTCCTGGGGTACAGTACGACAGTCCCATGTTTCACATTCGACTTGTCTATTCCCGCATTGGGAGTCAGAAGACCATCCCTGTTCGCGAGGAGGAAGCCTGGAATTCCACCTACCACTTCGTCCGACTCCCGCAGCACGAGTTCGCAGAGCCTCGGGTCCATTCGGTGCTTCTTTGCCAGCTCCATCGCCTTCTTCCCGGCCCTGACGGTGTCGAGCTTCACCACCCTCCCTTCCGAGACCGCCACGAACTTGCTTGAAACCACGAGCACGTCTCCGTCCATCAGACCTGGTCCCAGCATCCCTTCGATCAACCCAACCACGTCGAATTTGGAAGCCTTCGCTGGGACGCAGCAGGGCCGCAGAGTGAGCAAGCATCGCGGAGTGACGTGGCTCTCTTAAATAGAGTCCGCGGGTTGCGTGCCGGCATGCTCAAGACGACCCAGCTTCATGCCTACCACACCAAGCACGCCAAGATGACGGAATTCGCCGGATACGACATGCCTCTCTGGTACACCACGACCATAGACGAGCACCTTGCGGTCAGGAACTCGTCTGGGATTTTCGACGTCTCTCACATGGGGCGGTTCTTGGTCGAGGGGGTCAAGGCGACAGGCTTCTTGGAGGGGCTCGTCCCCACCAACGTCCAGTCCCAGCCTCAGGGGAAGGCGTTCTACACCCTGCTCCTCAACGAACGGGGAGGGATCATTGACGACCTAATCATAGAGAAGCTTGGGGACGACAGGTACATGGTGGTAGTCAACGCTGCTAACGCCCTTACAGATATGAAACACCTTGTGGCCCATGCCTCCGGCGGCTTCAAGATAGATGACCGGACCACTTCCACCGCGATGATCGCGGTGCAGGGGCCGAAGGCATTGGAGTCCCTCCAGCCTCTGACCGCCCTGGACCTCTCCCAGCTCAAGCGCTTCAGGTGCGCTGAGACTAAGGTGTCAGGGGAAGACGCCCTCGTGTCCAGGACAGGCTACACCGGCGAGGACGGGTTCGAGGTGATCGTGTACGGAACCTCGAACGAAGACCCGAAAGGGGCCATGAGGGTCTGGGAGCAGCTCGCTGCAACTTCGACGCCCTGCGGCTTGGGTGCCAGAGACTCGCTCAGGCTCGAAGCGGGATTGCCGCTTCACGGCTCGGACATCGACCAGGATACGAACCCGTTCCAGGCAGATTTGGCCTGGGTCATTTCGGCAGGGAAGAGCGGCTTTGTCGGCTCAGCTGCGCTGGCAGCATCGAGCGCCCAACCACCCTCCGTGATAAGGAGGGGGCTGGTTCTCGACTCGGGCATCCCCAGGCACGGTTTCGATGTCGCAGACGACATAGGATCGTTGGGAAAGGTGACAAGCGGGACGTTCTCCCCCATCATCCGCAAGGGGATTGCACTTTGCCGGGTCAAGACTGAGCGCTCAGGACTGGGTTCCAAGGTCAGCGTGATGGTAAGAGATTCTCCTCAGGGAGGGCTCATCACGAAGCCTCCCTTTTATGACGAGCAACTCTACGGCTGGAAGCGACATAAGGGTAATTAGTGCGCCGAGCCGGCGTCCTTCCTCGATGGACATCCAGGGTTATCACATCCCAGACGAACTCTTGTATACGAAGGAGCACGAATGGGCGAGAGAAGAGGGTCCCATAGTCAGGGTCGGGGTCACCGACTACGCTGCGAAGACTCTGAACGACGTTGTCTATGTCACCCCTCCGAAGGTGAATGATAAGGTCGAACAGCTCAAGCCAATGGGGACTGTCGAATCAATCAAAGCTGTCTCTGAGGTGTATTCACCCATATCCGGGACCGTAGCCAGGGCCAACGGCCAGCTCGACTCGCACCCGGAACTCGTCAACAAGTCGCCCTATGGGGACGGGTGGCTGATAGAGGTGAAACCATCGAACTTCGCCTCAGAAAAGAAGACGTTACTCGACGCCGAAGCCTACACCGCCTACCTGAGCACCCTTCTCAAAAAGTAAGAAAGGGCACGCTTAAAATAGCCCAAAGAGTCTCCGCGCGTAGATTTGGGCGTAGTCGACACCTTGCGGGCTTTCATGAAGAGGCCTACTGTCTCGCGGAGGGCACTCATGAGTTCGATGGTGCTTGCCATAGTTTTCTCTATAGCCGTCCTGATTCGAGCTTACGCCGCGAAGTATGGGTTCTACCTGAATGAGTTCGACCCCTACTACGACTACTACGCAGCCCAACACATAGTGAGCCTGGCGCAACAGCAGGGCCTCTATGCAGCCCTCTTCGCCAACCCCTCAAACTGCGGACCGACGGTGTACACCGCATGCCACAACATGCAGGGCTACTTCTTCTGGCACGACATCCAAACCTGGTTCCCGGTCGGCAGGAATGTCGCCGCGACCTCCCAGGGAGGCCTGCAGCTGGCGGGTGCCTTGACCTACCTGTTCGTCCACAACGTGTTCGGCGTCCAGATTACCCTTTACGATTGGCTGGTTGTCCTCCCAGTCTTTCTCGGTGCCATGACTGCCATCGTATTCTACTTCCTCGTCAGGAAAATCGCCGGCGACGCTGCGGGGCTGTTCGCCGCCCTGGTCTTCGCGGTCTCCCCACCACTAATCGAGAGAGGAAACCTCGGGTGGTTCAAGTCGGAGCCGCTGGCCATTCTCCTCTTCGTCACAGCCAGCTACCTGATGCTCACGGTCTTCGACAAGGAGAGGCCCGTCCGCGGGAGGGTCGCCAGGGCATTGATGGGGGGCATCATGATCGGCTACGCCAACACCGCCTGGGGTGGCGGGGACTACTTCAGCGCGGCCTTCGGCCTGATCTTCATTCTGATACCCTTCCTGAACCTCGACCTGTCGGGGTACACACCCGCGATAATCTCTTTTACCGCATCGACCCTATTCGTGAGTTCTGTCTTCCCGAGGCCCGGTGTAGCCATAGTCACCAATCCGGTCGGTTTGGTCCTCCTTGGGGGGACCGTGTTCGTTATTGTGGCCCAGTGGGCCAAGACCTGGTCCAAACCTACCGAGTACAGATCCACCCTGCTCAAGTTCCTCTTCGGATTCGCCCTCGCCGGGCTCACCCTGATCAGCTTCGGGCTAGTCGGGGGCCTCACCCTGAGGTACATCACAGCCATTGCCCCCTGGGCTCGCTCAGGCAATCCTCTCGTCGAATCGGTGGCCGAGCACTTCGTCCCGACGGGGGCTGACTACTTCACCTCCTACGCCATACTGCTCTCGTTCGGGATGGCTGGTGCCCTGGTGGCTTTCAGGCGAAAAGGCATCCCCATGATCTACGCCCTCGTCTTCGGGCTGACGGGCCTCTACTTCTCAGCGGCCTTCTCCCGTCTCCTCGTCTATTCATCCATCGCCCTAGGCATACTGGGGGGCGTCGGGTTCGCCGAGCTTGCCTATGCCATAGTGAAGCCGAGCACGACGCCGTTGGTCAAGAAGAAACAGACCCCTACGTCCCGCAACGAGATGAAGGTGGTCTTCTCCATAGCCGTAATCGCCTTGATCGTCCTCCCCGCAGGCTCCTACTGGATACCCAACCCCATCCAGTGTTCATACAACGGCCAGCTCTTCTGCAATAACAGCCCGGCAGACGGTGCCGTCAGTATAGCCAACGGGGCGACGGTATACACACGAGCCGCCTTCACGGACTGGATACAGACACTACAGTGGGTCAGGCAGGACACCCCGACCAATTCCGTGATAATCTCCTGGTGGGACTACGGATACTGGTTCGCAGTAATGGGTAATCGGACCACCGTGGTAGACAACGCGACCTTGAACAGCACAAGGATTGAACAGGTCGGACAATTATTGATGTCCAACGTCACCCAAGCTGCCGCCATGGCCAGTAGCATGGGCGAAGGGAGGCCCACATACATCGCCATATTCATCACTGGGAGCGTGTTCCCGTTCACGGACCAATCAACCGGCACCCAAACACCATACTACGTCCTGCAGGTCCCCAGCGGAGGGGGATTCACGGCGGGCGGGGGAGACGAGAGCAAGAAGCAGTGGTTCATAAGAATCGGGAACCTGACCGAGTCGAAGTACCTGGAGTGCTCAGGCACCAGCGCCAACGAGCTGACATCAGCCGGCCAGCCGTGCCAGAGCATCGACGACTTCAACCTGACCCCCTACGCCATGAATGACAGCCTTTTCGGCCAGCTCCTGCCGTTCAAGCTCGCGGGCTACCTTTACACCACCACGTCGGGAACCACCTCGAGCATAGCATTCAGCCAAGCCTACACCTTTGGGACGAACGGAGCCCCGCCCATTGAGGCGTTCACCTATCCGAGCAGCTTCAACTATCCTTCTAGCAGCACGGGACCATTCAGGCTGGCCTACGTGTCTCCCAGCCTGTCGGCTGCGGAGAGCGACAACTCTCCCTGCCCAGGAAACTCCGAGCTTCAGTGTTTCAACGCAATCTTGCTTTATCAGCTGGTCCCATCAGGGTCCTCTTGATAGGCAAGAGGACTCCGATACCTCGCGTACCTGTCGTCTGGCGAGTACCTCGCGGGGTGGACGGTAACAGTCCTTCCTCCGCAGCTGGGGCACTTGTCTGCGAGGGTGTACCTACCACAGTCAGTACACTTGAACATCAGGCTCTTCAAGACGAGCCGCCGTACTTCCTCGATATCTCTCGCTTGAAGCTAAAGGCGTCATGTTTGCCGACCCCATCCTTGATTTTCTCAAGCACGACATCCATCGCTTTCTCTGCCTGCTTGTAGTCGTCTGCCGTTATCCTCACCCTGTATCTAGGCGCCCCTGCGTAGGTAATGTGAACTTCTGCCGACGGGGCTTCCGCTGCGGCCAGGAGCGTCTTCTTGACCTGCTCTATCCCTTCTGGGGACCTCGAGGACACCTCCACCAGCGCTCCGACTTCGTACCTAGGAGGCACAATCTTCTCTGTTGCGATTTCGGCGACGACCTTCGCCTCCTCACCGAGTAACCCAGCCTGAGCCAGGCCCCTCTCACCTTTCCTCGCCGCAGTTTCAAGAGCAGCGTACAAGTTGCCGAACTCTTCCTCGAGCTTCTCCCTCATCTCCCTCTCGCGGGCATCGTCAATGCCCAGCCTCTTCTTCGCAGCATCGATTATCGCAACGGCCCTCTCCTCCCTTTTCCATTCAATCACCTTGGCGCGCCTTTCTTCGTTCGTCACCTGTCTCAGCGACAGGTCAATCTCCCTCCTTGCCCTGTTGATTCTGATGACCTTCAGGATGAGCTTCTGCGAGACCTTGGCGACCCTGTCGATGTTCCTGACCCAGCCAGTGGATATCTCTGACACATGGAGGAAGCCGTTTGTCCCGTCGTACTGGTCAAGGTTCACGTAGATTCCATGGGACGTTATCTCCCTGACCGTGCATACGACGACCTCTCCGGCCTCAGGGAGGGGCCTCTCCGTGCTCATCGTAGTTCGCCACCTTCGAGTGGTATTTGGCGTTTAGCCTAAGCGCTTGACTACGGCAGCAAGGACCACAGACTTGCCGCCCTTGCTCTCTGCGAGCTTCCTCCCGCACCCTCTGCACCCTATGTCCTTCGCAGAGTTGGAGAACAGGATCCTTTCTTCCCCGCAGTCGGGACACTTGACAAGAAGGAAAGAGCTTCTCGTCTTGGGAATTGGCTCTCTGTCGCGCTTCATGCAGCTATCTCCGCCTTTCTGAGCCTGATCCCGTCCCGCATTACCTCTCTGTTGCATTCCTTGCATTTCAACCTCAGAGTCGCCTTCTTGGTCGTTTTCGCCGTCCTGATCAGCTCAGGGAACTTCTGGCCCCCGTAGCCACGCTTCCTTCCAGCCTGCCTTCGTGCCCCCCAGGAGCCTGCGCGTTCCTTCCCTTTCTTGTAAAGCGCCACAGAGTGTAAGGTGTGCTTGCCGCACCACGGACAGTTCGTGCGAATCTCCTTTGGGAATTTCATCCTCTCACCGAAACGGATTGCCCCCGCTTTTGTTCGTGCTTTTAAGCTTGGCTTGATTATTGAGGAAGTCGCAAGCGACAGGGAACGGCCCATGGGCGCCGTCTGATCGTCTTGCGGAAGGGAGGATAGAATCGGCCTGCGGGCAGGCTATGTCTTCGTCGTTTCATCTTTACGAGCGTTGGCCCTGACCTTCTTCAGCACATCCCAGAGCAGGAAAATACCGATGAACGCCATCGTCGCGGAGTCCAAGATGTTCGGGAAGAGGGGAAAATAGACCCATTGGTCAAAGTAGCGTAGGAAGCCTAATGCCAATCCAACGGCCAGAAAGCCCAGGAAGAAGCGAATCGGGTCGATATCCAAGAGGAACTTCTGACTCATTCCGCGTCAGCAATCTCCCAGGAGCGCGGATGCCATTGCTCTGCGATGGTGTTATCGCACACCACGATTCTGTGCTTCGGGTAGACCGAAGCATGAAAGCAGTATTCATCCTCACTGGCTATGGTTTGCCCTTCATCCAGGCACACCCACCGCCGAAGGAGGACGCTCATTTGCCCCCGTTTGATACAAGATGGGGCGATTATTAACTGTGAATATCGATTCCTAGTCGTGATATTTGACAGGGAAAATCAATGACAGAGCCTGAAGTAGTCTCTTCGCTGTCGACAGGTCAGCCAGAACAATACGAGTATTCAGACTCAATCTACCCGGCAGAGGACCTCAACGAGAAGGGCAGGGGCCTAGGCGTCTTGTAATGAACGCGGATTTCGACTTGGCTTGAATTACTCGCTGACACGGGGCGCCAGGAAGTACCAGAGCTTCGCCCCCTGGTCGTTGAGCTTCATTTCCAGCCGCACGGGTTTCTTCGTACTGAATTCCACCTGTACCGTGTCGGTGACCCCACCGAGCGCCTTCAGGATTCCCGAGATGTAGTCGATGGAATACGTTGCCTTGCTGTCCGCTCCGACCTTGAATTCTAGAACGTCCGCATCGTTGGCCGCCAACCCGATTTCGGCCCTCCCTACATCCGATTTTCCTGAGAACGTAATTTTATCCTTCACAGCCTGAATCGTGACTTGGTCTGATACGACCGAGATATCCCCCAGCACCTTCTCCAGAATCGTTTTGGTCAGAGAGGCCTTCGTGTCGAACTCGAGCTTGGGAAGCGGCGCCGCCCCGGACGTGCTCTCTATCAGGTGGATTGTGAACTCGCGTTTGTAGCCGTTGCTCAGTTTGACCGCGATCGCATCCTCTTCCGTGCTCGAAATCTCGACGCTGTCCTTCGCATCCGACCTTCCTATGAGCTTCACCAGGTCCTCCACCCGCATGCTGAACTTGAACGGCTTATCACACTCAAAGGAGGAGAAACTCGAATTGGGGAGCGCCAGGTCGACCAGCGCGACGTGCGATGGGTCCATCGCCCTGAACGTCAGCCCCTCACTGTTCGCCTCGAAGGTCGCCTCCTCGACGAGGGTCTTGACAGCCGCGGCAATCGCCTTCCATTCAGACGAGGTTGCCGTCTTGGCAAGAAACAACTGAACGCAGCCTTCACGCAGGCTGTTCGGGGACGGATAATAAGCCTTGGCTGGCTGAATACTCCTCGCTTTTGCTCCGTCCGAAACTGTCCAGCCGCTAGCCCCACCAGGAGCCGAGGCTTTCCTTCAGCTCCCCCATCATTCCGGGAGGCGGTTCGAACTTCAGGGTGTAGACCTTACCGCCCGGGTCTGGCGGCGCCAGCTGTGTTAGTACCGAATGGATGTTGGCCAGGAACCTCATTAGCGCCTCAGGGTCGTTCCTCCATCTCCTTTCGATGAGCCTGACTTCGCTCCTTTTGTGAAACGAAGGCGGAATCTCCAGCATCGAGTTGAGCATCGACCTTGCCCTGACCTCATCATTGCTCATTATCCCAACGGTGAACCACCATTGCTTTTCCTTGCCGACTTTCCAGCCAGTATTGACGACTACGTGTCCATAGAGAAGAATCCCGTCCTGGGGGTAGAACTTACGAACCATCACATAGCACGCGGGATTCCCTTCCGCCCCGTCTCCTCGCGGGAGGTACCAGATACGGAACCTGTCCATTAGCGAGTTCCATTCGCCCCTGGCGAGGTGGCCGAGGTCGATGTCGAGCGGGGAGAACGGGACGCCCACGACTAGCGAATACACCTTCGCTCCCGCGCCCTGGATGTAAGTCTCGAGCGGGACTCTCAAACTCAAGGTCCACCCGCCCAGAACACTTAACGACCAAGGTCTGGCGGATGCCTTATCTGCCCGCCGCCAAGGGAACGACATGGCTTGAACGAAAGGACGATAGGCTTTCTCCGACAAGCGTACAAGGAGTACTACTTCAGGGGCGCGGACAGGATTGAGTTCCCCGAAGAAGTGGAGTCCAGGGAGTTCGGCTATATCCCATTCGGGGGCGGGATGGTCAGGCACCTCTCCTTCAAGAGCAAGGGCGAGGCCCTGGCTGAAATCCTGAAGCAGTCCCCTTCTTCCGTCTACTGCTCCAACGCTAGGTATGAGTACCCGAATAGGCCCATAGAAGAGAAGGGTTGGCTTGGCGCGGAGCTAATTTTCGACATCGATGCAACGGACATACCGACCCCATGCAAGAGAGGGCACGACCTCTGGCACTGTGAGAGGTGTTACGCCTCCGGGAAGCTCCCCCGGCCACCCAAGTGCGCGAAGTGCGGCGGTCCCACAGTGGAGTTTCACGGTACCTGTGAGACCTGCCTCAACGCAGCCAAAGAACACACAAACCGGGTCGTCGGCTTCCTGATGAAAGACTTCGGGGTTGACCGCGGAGCAATCAGGGTCTATTTCTCAGGAAACAGAGGCTACCACTTACACATCTTCGACAGAAGATTCGACCCCCTGGACCAGCAGGCCCGGGGGGAGATAGCCGAATATGTGCGGGGTTCATCCCTTCCTCTGAGCCAGACCATAGCCTCGACGCTAAGGCGAAGGCCCTTCAGTGGCCCCCAGGGAGCGGGATGGGCAAGAAGGATTACGGGCTATATGGACGAGCGCAGGCAGGGATACGGGGGCACGCTGCAAAAACTGGTCTCGGAGGCAATCTCCTTCAATAGGGCTCTGGTCGACTCCTCTGTGACCACGGACATCCACCGCGTGTTCAGGCTGGCTGGGACGCTCCACGGCAACACGGGGATGCTGAAGATGAGGATTGAATCGACAAACGGGTTCGACCCGCAGGTAGATCCTGTCGTCCTCGGTTCAAAGCCTGTGAACGTGAGAGTGGAATTCTACCCCCGGTTCAGAATCAGGCATGATGACTACGGACCGTACAAGTCTGAAACGGTGGGTCTCCCGACTTACGCCGCCATCTCGATTCTAACGAGGGGGCTTGGGGAGGTGGTGTAGATGGCCGAGACTACACTCGAGCATCTTAGGAGGCGGCTCAATTCCGAGAGTCAGACGGAAACCCTGCTGCCGCTCCCCGGTGATTTCTACTCGGCCCTCTCGTCATACAGTCAGAAGCTGAAGCGGTCGGCAGGTTACGGAAGTTCTGAGGTTTCCATCCGCCTCACCGCGACTCAGGCCAGGATGATCGAGTCGATGGTTAAGCAGTTGTTGACGGTCAGAATCAGGAAGGCCATGCAGCAGAACGCCCTCACGCGGCTCCTCCCGGAGGAAAGATACATCTGCTCTGCAGAGCAGAAGTTCCAGAAGCGCTTCCAGACCTTCGTAGACGCCGTGTCTGGCGGCCAGCCCTCATTCGTCGAGTCCGCGAATGTGACGGAGTCCCAAAGGCGAGTGACGGTAAGGTTCGTCAAACGGGTCAGCGAGCTCGTGGGATTCGATATGAGACACTTCGGCCCCTTCGAAGCGGATGACGTGGCGTCCATCCCGGCCGCCAGCGCAGACATACTCATAGCGGGAGGAGACGCCGTGGAAGTCTACACACGGGACGACGCCTGAGCCGTTGGGCCCAGACTAACATCAGGTAATTACCGAAAGCGCACTGAGTATTTACCCAATCCCAGGGATGTCAGCTCGTCAGAAAATGAGCAAGGTCATAGAAGCTCGAGGCCTTACAAAGGTCTACCCGCCTTCAACCAAGGCAGTGGACGGAGTCAGCTTCACGGTCGACGAAGGGGAAATTTTCGGATTCTTGGGCCCCAACGGTGCAGGGAAGACCACCACCATCAAGATGCTTACCACATTGGCATCAATTTCAGAGGGAAGCTGCGAAGTCGCGGGCTACGACGTCAAGACGAAACAGGGCGAGGTACGGATGTGCATAGGGTTGGTCCCGCAGGACGCAGCAACAGATGGCGACCTCACGGGCATGGAAAACCTCATTCTGAGCGCGAAGCTCTACAAGGTGCCGGATGCAATCGCGTCGCGTAGGGCAAATGAGCTCCTCGACCTGGTGGGGCTGAAGGATTCCGCGAACAGGCTCGCTCGGACATACTCAGGAGGGATGAAGAAGCGGCTGGAGCTCATTACGGGACTGATTCACGAGCCGAGGATCCTCTTTCTTGATGAGCCGACGCTAGGTCTGGACATCCAGACCAGGGTTGCGATGTGGGACTACATCAACGGCATCAACAGGGACAGCAAGGTGACCATCTTCCTGACGACGCACTACCTCGAAGAGGCAGACTCTCTGTGCAGAAGAGTGGCCATCATTGACCACGGACAAATCAAGGCGCTAGACTCACCGTCGACGCTGAAGGCCAGCCTGGGCGGAGACCTGCTCGAGATACAGCTGCCGGAGGGGCCAGACATCTCTGCCAAGCTCTCCCTCATGGAAGGCGTATGCGAAGTCAGGAGGAGGGGCAATGTGTACTCTCTCAGGACGGCGAATATCGAGAAGTCGCTTCAGGCAATCTCGGTGGGTCTATGGAAACTCGGTCTGAAGATGGAGGACGCGCGGCTTGTAAGACCGAGCCTTGACCAGGTCTTCCTGAACGTAACCGGTCGGTCAATCAGGGACTCCATGGTCGACAGCGGAGACGTCGTCGTCGCAAGGGCCAGAGCGGAGAGCGCGAGAAATTGATGTCGGAGACCAAGGAGCTGATGGTTCGCGACCTGAAGAAGTGGTTCAGGTCCCCTGCGTGGCTATTCGCTTCCCTAGTGCAGCCTATTCTTTGGCTCGTGCTCTTCGGCAACGCCTTCAACCCGACCAGTATGATACCATCGTTCCCGGGGAGCGAAGGCGTCAAGACCCAGATTCTCCAGTCGACTTTCGGCGGTGCCCCCAATTACATCACCTTCCTCGCAGCCGGGATGCTATGCTTTCTAGTCGTGACCTGGGCGATGTGGGCGGGCGGTCCGCTCGTCACCGACAGATCCCTCGGTTACCTGAACAAGCTGCTGGTCGCACCGATTTCTAGGACTGCGATAACCTTCTCGCTCCTGCTCTCCAGCATCTTGAAGGGGATCGTACTCTCCGCCATACTCCTGGTGGTAGCACTACTCCTGCCCGGCGGGTTGGTATTCGGAGGGGGCTTCGGGGCCATGGACCTTCTAGGCGTCTTTGCGGCGCTTACTCTGCTCTCCGTGGGATTCCTCTGGCTCTTCATGATGCTCTCTGTAAGGGCGAGACGGTTCGAGACGCTCGCCGCCATTGGCAGCACGCTAGGTTTGCCCCTGCTCTTCGCGAGTAGCGCGTTACTGCCCGTGGCCTCAATGCCCGGATGGCTAGCAGCCGTCGCCCAAGTGAACCCGATTTCGAAGGCGGCTGACATCATCAGGTATCTGATTATCCAAGGCTCGCTGGGTGGGGCCGCCCTTTCTTCAGTCGCCTCCGACTTCGCGTACCTAGGGGCCTTCGCAGCGATTTGCACAATTCTCGGAATCATCATGTCCAACCGCGGACTCAGAATGGAGTGAGAGGAAATGACAGGCCAAGCGCACGGTGCAGAGAGGTCCCAAGACGCCACTAGGCCATGTTCTGGAATCACAATTCGTGAGCCAAGCTTTTACGCACCCGGGGGATATCCCATCCATGGCTGACCAGTTAGTCGACTCCAATTCCTCCGCGAGGCTGGGGCATGTCGAAGGCGATTTGAGGGTCGGCCGCGACGCCGTAATCACGGCCGAGTCAGGGGGAAAGGTGCTTGTAACCGGAGGTGCCTTCTTCGAGGGCCCGGTAAGAATCGACTGCGACTTCGAGTGCAAGTCCATGAGGGTGGAGGGGAGGGGCTTCGGCCCCGGCGGGGACGTCGTCGTCAAAGGTGACCTGACCATCAGAGGTGATGCGGATCTGGACGCATCAGTGGAAGTGGAAGGTGACGTCATGGCCGAACGGCTTGACGTAGGCGGACACTTGGAATCAGGGTCGATTACCTCCGAAGCGGTGCGAGTAGGCGGCCATTTGACAACCAAGGGGACCCTGAAATCTGGCGACGTCGATGTCGGCGGTCACGCGAAAGTCATGGGCGAAGTAGACATCGCCAACCTGCGCGTGGGCGGTCACGCAGAAATTGGAGGAGGTACAATAAGAGGCGAGATCAGGGTGAGGGGCCATTTCGACTCCACAAAGAAGCTGACCTACGGCACGATCACCGTGTTCGGTAAGATCAAGCTCCCTACCGAGAGCAAGGGGGAAAGGCTTACGGCTCTGGGCAAGGTCGAGTTGGAAGGAGACACGTCGTGCAAGGTCATGGAAGTCAACGGGGTGGCGAAGGTGAACGGCGACTGCTCCACCGAGAGCGTCAAGATCAACGGGAAACTCGCCGTAGCTGGGTCACTCAAGGTCGCCCAAAAGTTGGAAGTCTTCGGGACGGCCGAGATGAAGGGAAAGGCCGAGTGCGGTGCTCTCGCAGTGGGGGGGAGGCTCGTCTCGGATAGCGTAACGTCAGGCGACGAGGCTAGCGTGGAAGGGCAGGTTTGGACAGCCCGAGGGTTGAGAGCGAAGTCCGTGCAAGTCGGCTCGGGTTCGAGGGTCAACGGCCCAATCGTCGGCGACACCGTAGAGATCGGAAAGGGAATCGACTTCGGCGGCTTCTGGGCCAACGCGACTGATTGGAGTTCAATGGGGCGCATGACAAGGGTCGACGACGTCTATGGCAAGGAGGTCCGAATCAGCAGGTACTCCCGAGCCAAAAGGGTATACGCCGAAGTCGTCAAAATGCAGGGAGGCAGCATCGCAGACGAGGTGAACTACACCAGGGAAGCAGACGTGCCGGCTGGGGTCCATCTTGAGAAGCCAGCGAAAAGGGTGGCCAGACTCCCCGATGCTCCCCTTTAGGAAGGCGGCTTGCGAGCGGAGGAGCCTCAGGTGAAGAGTAGGAACTCCAAGAGGTCGAGGACAGACCTGTACGCCGAGGTCCTAGAGGTGATTACACACTATCCAGAAGGCGCAAGAATCACAAAGCTCTCCTATGGGGTTGGGGTTCCGGTGGACAGGCTGAAGCTCCTCGTGGACAGGCTCTGCTCCTACGGTCTGGCAAACGTGTCGGAGGACGACGAAGGGACTTCCTACAGGGTCACGCCAAGAGGGATGGAGTTCTTGGACACGTTCTGGAAGATGAAAGGCTTCCTCGAAGAATTCGGCGAAGGCCCTTCACGTAGCTAGGAGTAACTTCGCCAGGTATGGCTGCACTTCGCGCATCTGTAGAACTGTGTAGGGGGTTCGTCCCCACTCCGCGTCTGCAGGAACCACCAGAACGCCTCATTGTGACCGCACTTTGGGCAGTCAATTTTTGTCGTCGGCAGTGAGTTGAGCTTGGCCTCCTTGTCCCCCACGATCTTGATCTGTGGGGTGATGGCGAGTTCCTCCTCAGTCTTCTGCATTACTGCGTTCCCTTCCTTCTTGGAGTACCCACAGTTATCGCAGATGTATGTGACCGAGACTTCGTGGGCTCCTTTCACCTGCTTGAGCTTGAGACGGGTTCCGCACTTCGGACAGAACTTCAGCCTGAAGCACCGCCGAGGGCCTTCTTGACGCCTTCGAAGAGCTCGTGGGTGGTCTCCATCGCCCTCTCGACGCTGTTTGCAAACGCCTTCTCGGGTTTCACCCGCTGTGCCCTCACCTTGAGCACAAGCTTCTTGATCAGAGGGTGCGGAGGAAGCACTCCTGCGAAGGTGACACTCTTCTCCTCGAGGAGCTCATGATGAACGATTTCAGCCAGCGAGTAGTCCTCCCCAGTAATCTCGACCGTGAGACCCTTCTCGTCTTCGCTGGTCGTCTGAACCTGCATTTTGCCTGACGGCCCCTCGACTTCTTGTTATTAAGGTGATAGGATGATTCGTCTCAAGTGGAAGGGTTCCAGTGGGTCAGACCCTACGGCCGAATGGGGGTGGCCCCGAAGTCCCTGGCCAGCTTCCTTTCCTCCACGTTCCCACACTCGTCACACTTGGCCCGAGCAGCGCTTCCTCTGAGGAGGGGCTTGCCGCAGTTGCCGCAGAGCGCAGCCACCACTCCCATGTCTGGTTCGTCTATGGTCAGGTGGATTATTCCGTTGAGGAGGCTGAACACGCGGCACCGCACTATGTCTCCCATCTTGACAGGTGTCGTCCTACGGGTCCCCCTTCCCCCGCCCGATAGCCCTCTGAGAGAGAGCATCCCTGAGAAGTCTTTGTAGGTTGGTTTCCCGTTCAGGAAGTATATGTGAACGTTGGCAGAGTTGGCCTGGGCTCCCTCCACCTGCCCCGTCACCCAGTCGTCCGCCTTGATCAGTTCGGGCTCGACAGCCGGCTTCACCGAAATTTCCATATTCTTGACGTCCTTGACGACCGAGCCCGCCGCCAATGCCCTGATGAGCCCTGAATCGTCGTAGGTGTGCTTGCCGGGCAAGAACTCTTCGGAGACAGCCAGCCTGTCGCCTGGCAGTACCATTGGCGCCTTCGGCTTCGTGTCCTTCATTTCTTGATCAACCCCACCGTAAGCTCAATCCACTTCGGCCTTTCAAGGAACTCCCCCGGCTCCCTCCCCTCCATAAGTGCAACTAAAGCGTCTGCCTGAGGGATTGAGAGAACGGGCCTGTCGAAAGTGAAGCCGTCGATTGATATCCTCGGGCACGCTGTCTGGATGAATGTATCGATTTCTCTGTGAGGCGCGAGCCTCTCCGCCGTGATGTCTCTCATGGCCAGCTGGACAACTCTTCTTCCGTTCATCTCAAGGCGTTTGGAAATCCACCTGCTCCTCCCCATCATCTTCTGGCCCTCCTTCAGGCCAGTTATGACCCCGAAGACTCGAGCGTCAAGCGCCTTGTACACAGCGAGCACGGACCTCTTCCTTCTTTCATCGGCCGCGGCCCGCATGTCAGCCACCTCGTTCAAGTAAGGGTCGAGCATGAATGTCGGCTTCCCCGTGGCCAGGGCCAATCCCACGGCATGGAACTCGCTCTCCCCTAGCAGGGCGAAGGCATCCACTTCATCGCGGATTGGGTATGATGTTGAGAAGTCGCACCCGAAAACCTGTCCTTCAACCATCAGATTGTTCGCTTTTCCCACTATGACGTCGAATCCCTTCGCCTCAAGCTTTTCTTTGACGGGCTGAAGCTGATGCAGGTGCTGGCTGAACGTCGCGAGCCCCAGACGCCTGTAGGGCGCGAGGACTTTGGCCGCTGTCTCCACTACCTCGTCGAATTCTACATCATCGACCGCGTCCACCAGATAGGTGTACTCGCCCACCTCGCTGACCGCAGAGTTGTGACCGATGTGAATGGCTAGGTCGGCCTGTAGCTTCTCAACATCGTCATCCGCTGTGTCGCATATGCCGAAGCAGCTGTCCCCGGAGAGGATGCTGGTCACACCGTACCTCTCTTTCACCTTTTCCATTAGCTCCTTGGTCTGCCTGAGCAGGCCCCCCGGCGCATTCACCAGAATTACCTTCGGCCTCTTAGCTTCGATTAGCTCGAAGACTTTCACTTCATCAATCTTGACAGTCATAGGACTCCTTCCAGATGCCTCAGTCTTCGACCTTGGGTTGCGTAGGCCCATTATATACTTCTGGGAGGTCGGACCGAGGAAAAGGCTCACTCTTGAGCCGTAGCGGCCACGGGCTTCTCTAGCTTGACCACTTCCACCCTCGTCTTCATGGGAAGCTTCGTAGACGCAGCTCTCATGGCCTCCTTCCCCTTCTCCATGTTCTCAGCCTTCAGGCTGAGTTCGAGGACAGTGTCCCCGATGTCGACCCTTGCCGCGAGTCCTATGGGTTTCCCGAACGCCTTTCGCATTCCCTCCTGCAGCCTGTCGGCGCCCGCAGTGGCAATCATCTTGTTCTCGCGCAGGATTATGTGCGGGTACGAGACGACCTTCAGGAAGAAGTTCTCTTCTCCTATCAGCACAACCTTCTTGCTTGCGGCCACCCTCGCCGCTTCAAGGGCGTTGTGCCTGATCTGGACCTTGCCTTCGGATATTAGCTTGAACAGGTAATCGTAGTCGGGTCTACTCTTTCCAGTCGTGAAACGCGCCACTTTGGGGTTCGGCGCCCCCGGGGCGAACGTCTTGCTGGTGTAGGCCATCCCCTTCCACTCCCGGTAGTTTTTCCCATGCATGTTACTCCCTCACCGGAGTTGGTGCCGCCAATCGGGACTGCTAATTAACCTTCGCTACATACGAGGGCCGGGCCGCACGATAGACCATGCCATTCGTTCTCCCTTCCTCGCTTCTTGAGACGGACGAGATTGCCCTCGTCCTCGCTTTCGGGAGGCTCTCCGTCCTAGAGGAATGCACAGTCCTTGGAAGGTCGGTGCAGCGGGCCGAAGCGCCCAGCGAGCGGGTATCCGTCCTTCATGTCGACCACCTTCCCACGGAACGGGTTGCCGAGCTCGCCGGCGCCCACAAATGCTCTCCCCTGACCGTGAAGCTCAACTCCGCATCCGGCGACCAGACCGAGCTCATCGACCTGACGCTTCCATTCCTGGAAGACAAGTCGAACGTCTCCCTCAGCGGCTACGACATCAACGAAGACGACTATGAGGACCTGGTCCGGTCGATGCTCGACGGTCTAAGGGGGGCCGGGCTGAAGAAGGTCAGGCTCCTCAGGCCCAGGGGGAACGAACTCCTTTCGGAACGCGTCCTCTCAAGAGAGGCTCTCGACATCGTTGCCTTCCCCTATCACGACGGATTCGCTCTCGGCCCGACAACTTGGGTCCCAGATTCAGCTGCCATGCGCATGAGAGGGACGCGCAAGCCCAGTCCCCATCCTGACATCGCGCTTTCTCCACGTCTCGCGAGGACCCTCGTGAACCTTGCCGACCTTAGACCGGGCCAGACTCTCCTTGATCCCTTCTGCGGTTCGGGGACGATACTCACCGAGGCCTACGGGAAGTCGCTGCGCTGCCTGGGGCTGGACTCCAGTGCAAGCCGCGTCCAGGAGGCGAGAGAGAACCTGCGGTGGTCGGTTGGAGGGGTTACTGACAGGGGCTACGACATCAGAAAGGGGGACGCCAGAGGACTGTCACGCATGCTCAGGGGGACCAAGGTCGATGCCATCGTGACGGAGCCCCTCCTCCTTCCGAGGCTTGACGCGAGGCCCAGGACTTCAACAGCCCAGGCAATGATTGAGGAGTCAGCAGGGGTCTACAACGACGCGCTTGCCTCCATGGCTGATTCGATTCATTCGGAAGGTAGAATCGTAGTAGTCGTGCCCGTGGTGCAAACCATGGATGGAGACGAAGTCACCCTCAACCTAGACGGCAGGAGGGTTGGGCTCCGGCCTTACCAGCCTGGCCCTGTCGGATTCGACTATCCGGTCCGGCTCTCCTTTGAAACCACGCGCTGGGTAAGACGGGCCGTCTATGTTTTCGAGCCCCGTTCTTGAGGCGCCCCCATGGCCGTGACGGCCTTTCTGAAGACACCCGAAAGCAGGTTCAGCTGGGCGTCGGTCATCTCCGATGCAGCGGCTACCCTCTTGCCGACCTCGAACAGGTTCTTCGTCTTGTGCTTCGGCATTCTAGACGCTTCGGCGAGTTCATAGAAGCTCTGGGCGAAAACCTCCCTTGCCCTTCGGCCTTGCTCCCCGTGCTTCCCCCTACGCCCCCGAGATGCAAGGTAGAGGATAATCGCGACTGCGTGCCCTAGGTTCAAGGTTCTGTAGCCCGACGGTGTGTCGATGGTCGTGGTCACGTCGCACATCTTGATCTCTTCATTCGTCAATCCAGTCGTGTCCCTCCCGAATACAAGAGATGAAGTTCTCGACGAGGACAGTATGTCATGGAGGCGATCCGGCCCAACTGCCCTCCGAATCACATTTGACTTCTTCGAGGCCCTTACCGCCGTTGTGGCGACCAGCAGTTCGTTCTCTTTCCTCACCCTCTCAAACGTGGTGACCACCGCCCTGTCTAGGACCTCTGACGCGTGCGAGGCATAGACCGCGGCTACTGAAAGGTCGACCTTTGGCTTCACTAGATACAGCTTCTCTACACCAAAGTTCTGCATCAGTCTTGCAACATGGCCGACGTTGACGGGACCCCGGGGCTCAACGAGGGTGACAGATACACCACGAGGCAGCACGTGCATCCTTGGCATGCGGGTGATAAAGCCCTCACTGGTGCCCTGGTGACTGGCACAATTCGTGGACTTCCTCTGGTCGGAGCGAGTAGACCCTTCTCTCGCCGTAGCTTCTCCCCCTTTTCATTCCCAGTTCTGCGAGCACAGAGTCGATCTGTCTCCTCCTGAGCGAGAAGAGGCGCATTATTGTCGAGGCCTCGGCCTTCGAGACTCTGAGCTTCGGTGTAAACGAAACGATTGCGGAGTTGACCTTCGGCCGGGGGGCGAACGACTGCCTGTCTACACGCCCCAGCACTTTGATGTCGAAAGAGATCTGGGCCAGGGCAGATATCCCCCTGTAACCCCTCTCCCCCGGAGGTGACAATAGCTTCTCGACGAAATCCTCCTGTAGCAGTACGACTGCTCTGTTGAATCCTATTCCGCTGAGCCATTCAACAAAAATGGCCGACTGGGAATAGGGCAAGCTCGAGACCAAGACATCGAACTCAGGGCTCTCTCTGAATGCATTAGCGAGGTAGATCCGGGCTTTGGTCCCCCGCACCGCCTCGGTTGTCTCTGCGAAGTTCTGCCTGTCGACCTCGTACCCCGCTAACGACGCTCCCTTGTCGGCGAGCTCTCGCGTTAGCACCCCTCTCCCGGTGCCGATTTCGATGATCCTGTCTGACGGCAGTATCTGGGCCGAGGCCACCATCTTGCGTACAACCTCGGGGTCGCTGAGATAGTGCTGTCCGAGTCTCCGGCGCTTCATTTACTTCTTGACGAATATGCTGACCCTAGAGTCGCCCGCAAGCTCCTCGACTATTCTCTTGGCTATCATCTTGGCGGGCTCTCTGAACCCAACCCTCGTCTGGATATCGTCGAAGCTCGTGAAGGGCCTCTCCTCCCTCATATCGACTATCTCCTTCATGAAGGTCTTGCCTATGCCCGGGATGAGCTCTAGGCCATGTAGCCTCGGCGTCAGGGGCTGCAGGTCGTTGAAGTATGCTACGTATTTCTTCTCGTTCCCGTTCACCAAGCTCTCTACCACCACGGGTAGCGAGGCTTTGGCCTCTGACGAGAGCTCTTCATACGTCAACTTCCCTAGTACGCTCACTATCTTCTCCCTCCCCTCCTTCCCAATCTTGACCTTCTCCCCGATCTCGAAGTCTCGGTTCTCCATTGCCAGAAGTTCAAGCAGGGTCAGCCGTTCCTCGCCGATGGCCTGGACCATCGGCCCTTCCCTCCCCTTGATTACGACAGATTTTCCCCTGGGAAGGAACTCCAAAACAAAGGCGAATTCCTCATACTTCTTATCTGCGGGCATCATTTCCCAGAATTAGCATCTCCTTGATTGGGCCTATTTCGAGGGGAACCTCACGGCGCGTAAGAGAATCACAAATTCCGATTGCAAGGCCACTTACTTCCCCTTGGGTTTCAAGCCTGACTTCCTATTTAACAATGTGCCGTTCTAGGACTTCGAATGTAGTATCTTCAGTATCTTCTCGAGGGTCTCAGTGGATAGGAGTTTCCTCCATCCCGAGGTGAACGTCCTCAGCTCCTCCACAGACTTTGGCATGATGTTCACAAGCTCGACGGCCTCCTCTTCGCTCAGGCCGCAGCCATCCTCTAGCTCTTTCCGCAGCTTCTTGGCACCGTCTGCCTGGGCCTTCGAGAATTTTGTCGTGTAGTCGAGCGTCCTCTTCTGAATCTGGTCAGCTTTCTCGACATCAATCTTCTGCAGGATCTGGTTAGCCTCGGGAATCGTGAGCAGCTTCTTGTCTGTCTTCTCAGACATCAGCTCCCCTCCATGCGGACCAAATGCTCCTTCCTCGCGGTCACTGTCTTGACCTT
This sequence comes from Nitrososphaerales archaeon, assembly GCA_035626075.1. Classification (GTDB taxonomy): domain Archaea; phylum Thermoproteota; class Nitrososphaeria; order Nitrososphaerales; family Gagatemarchaeaceae; genus UBA183. The sequence goes on along the minus strand of DASPOK010000097.1, from coordinate 6,037 downwards.
GTCGCCGACGTTGACGTCCACGGTCACTGCCCTCCTCCCGACCTTGGTCACGGTACCCACCAAGCCATTGAACCTCCTGTGGGGCATCCCCTTTACCTGCGCTGGGTCTATCTTTATCACGACTTTGTCATTCGGCGAGTATTCTACGAGCAAACTCCCCAGCCCCTTCTTGGCGGACGACTTCAGAAGCGACCTAGTTCTTCTCCTCATTCCGTGCGATTTCGGCAAATCCGAATCCCCCTATCTCTCTGACTCCGCAGATGTCGAAGCTGCGGCAACCGACTTCAGTTTTTAAGACTTCCGACACAGAAGGTGAAACGAGTTCGCCGCTAACGAATCGCTTCACCGGCAGCCCTCCATCGAGCTCTGCGACTATGAAGAGGGTCCTTCCCCTTGCCGTCCCGGACACCCTGTAGACCGTCTTTGTTGTCGGTCTGTTGTGAGGACGCTCGAATCTGACACTTGCCTTCCTGAACCCAGACCGGAGCGCGGCGAGGCCTTCGGGGCTCACCTTGGTGGCAGCCGTCGCCCTGATCCTGGTGATGAACCTGAATGCTGGCAGCCTGACCGGCTTGGACTCTAGCACCCTTCCAGACGAAACGGCGACTAGCCCTGCTCTAAGCCTGGCTCCGAACTTCTTGGGGAAGGCCCTCCTCCTTGGGTTCTTGACCTCCACGACGAAAGGCCTTCCGGGACGGTAGACCCTGCTCCCTCTGTCTTCGCTTCCGAGCCAGGTGAAAATCATCTTGTCGCTCCCGCTGAATCCCGTTAGCTTCTCTCGAAGGGCTTCCTCAACGCTGGGCTTCCTCTCGAACCCGGTGTCGCGGCACTTCTTGCATCCCGCTCCCCGGCAAATGTCGCAGACCACCCGCCGTTGTGAGACTCCCGGAGGCTTCGTGTACCTTCCGTAGAAGAAGACGGGGCGGGCCGCGGTGGTGACTTCTCCCGTGCCGAAGTCCGCAAGCAGTGTGACGTCTGGCCTCTGTTTGTCCGGCCGCTTCCCAAGCATCTCAGACACGCCGGCGGTAACGAGTCGCGCCGCCTGGGTCTTGATGGTCTCGCTACCCTTTAGTTTGAGGTCAGACCTCAGTTCGTCCTCCCTCTCCTGTACGCCATCGGGGAACGTCACGCCCACTGCGAACGTCTTGAACTGATACCGACGGGCCCTCTTGGCGGCCGTCTCCGCCATCCTGCTTGTCCTGTCCATGGTGCCCGCGCATATGAAGCATCGAACCCCCGGAACCGCCTCGAACCTGGCGCCGGCCCCCTGACGCTCCGAGCACCGCTGGCAGAGCCTGTAGGCCTGCAGCGCGGCTGCCACCCTACTGTTCACCCAGGCGCCTCATCATCTGTCGGAGTTCGCGACCCTTGCTCGTCTTAACAAGGGTCTTCATCTGCTTGTACCTGGTCAGTAGCTCCCTGACGTCTTTCTCACTGCGTCCGGACCCCTTTGCTATGCGCCTGAGCCTGGACGAGTTGATGCTTTCGGGATTCGTCTTCTCCTCCCCCGTCATCGACTGGATTATCGACTTGTAGACCTTGACCCTGTCCTCCGCCTTATCGAGCTCCTTGACGTCCACCTGGCCGGAGAAGCCTGGGATGCGTTCCATGACCTTCTTCAGAGACCCGAATTTCTTCATCTGCTCGAACTGCACCAGCAGGTCGTTCATGGTCATCTTCCCGGACATCACCCGCTGGGTCATCTTCTCGTCTACAACGACCTCAGCCTCCTTGACCATCTCCATGAGCGCCTTCAGATCCCCCATGCCTAGGAGGCGGCCGACGAACCTCGTGGGTGCAAACTCCTCAAGGTCGTCAATCCTCTCCCCGGTGCCGATGAAGAATATCTTGGCTCCAGTGGCAGCTGACGCCGCCAGCGCCCCTCCCCCTTTGGCCGCCCCATCCAGCTTCGTCACTATGATTCCTCCCACGGGTGCAGCCTGGTGGAAAGCCAGGGCTTGGTTGTAGCACTGCTGGCCTATGGTCCCGTCTATGACTAGGACCGTGGCGTCAGGCCTCACCCCGGTCACCACGTCCTTCATCTCCTGCAACAACCCCTTCTCCTCCTTGTGTCTCCCTGCGGTGTCGATGATGACGAGATTCTTCGAAGCCTCGAACCTCTTCCTTCCATCCTTCGCGATCCTCACGGAGTCCTTCTCCCTTTCGTCGCTGTAGATTTCCACCCCTGAAGAGGCAACGAGAGTCTTGAGCTGTGCCACGGCGCCAGGTCTGAAGGTGTCTGCCGCGACAACGCCGACCTTGAACCCGCGCTTGGTGTACAGTCGTGCCACCTTCGCCGTGGTAGTGGTCTTGCCCGAGCCTTGCACGCCGAGCATCACCAGCACGTTCACCTTGTCCTTGCTAAGCTGTAGGCCCCCCTCCCCTCCGAGCAAACGGGCGAGCTCCTCATACAGTATCGACACGATCTGGTCCTTCTTCGTGACCCCTGCGGGCGGCTTCTCCTCCAGCGCCCTCTTCTGAACCCGTTCCGTGACCTCCAGGGCTATCCTGACGTTCACGTCGGACTGTATGAGAGTCCTCTGCAGGTCGCGGACAAACTCCTTGACCGCCTTCTCGTCGACTAAGTTGCTCTTGAGAATCTTCGATATCGCACTCTGCAATCCCTCGCGAAGGGAGTCTAGCATTGAAGAGCCCTGAAAAGGTCGTTTGGCGGGCTCTTTAAGAGGATTCAGGCCTTGAGATATACAAAGAGTTCATTGGGGCGCATTCGTGAATCCAAAGACGAAGGATTCGAGCTGTAGCGACGTTACTCTTCGCGTTGTCAGAGTCTGAAACACGATTTCCGCGAATCGTCGATAGGCTTCGGTCAGCGGCATGTCTCTGTCTAGATACCTGACGACGAGACCATCTGCATCTGAGCCCGCCAGTTCCAGCTCTTGACCGATAACAAGAGACTGCAGTACGAGGAGTATATGACCCACAGGAGAAGAGTGCCTAAAAGGGGGCCTAGGCCAAAGCCACCTTTGTTTTGAGAGTGGGAGTATTGTTTTCCGGCGGCAAGGATTCCACCTACGCGGCCTGGCTCGCCTCGAAGAGGGACGAGCTCAGCTGCCTCGTCACGATCTTTCCGAAGTCCGAGATGTCGTACATGTTCCACTTCCCAGACCTCCAGTGGACTCGGCTGCAGGCAGAGGCCATGGGGGTTCCGCAGCTCACGTTCCCTACGGAAGGAGTCAAGGAAGAAGAGCTTGCCGACCTCGAGCGAGCGCTCGCAGGCGCCAAGCGGAAGTTCTCGCTGGAAGGGGTGTACACCGGGGCCCTGGCCAGCGTCTATCAGAAGAGCCGGGTCGAGAGGGTCTGCGCGGGCCTCGGCCTCGAATGTGTCTCTCCTCTTTGGAGGGCCGACCCCGAAGAGCATCTGCGCCGCCTGCTGAAGGATGGGTTCTCTACCATAGTGGTGAGCGTGTCGGCTCTCGGTTTGGACGAGAGCTGGCTCGGCAGGGAACTGGACGGGCCCGCCGTTGACGACCTGGTTGCTCTCGGCAGGAAGTTCAGGTTCCACGTCGGCCTGGAAGGGGGGGAAGGAGAGACCTTCGTTCTCGACAGCCCTCTTTTCTCAAGGCGGCTCGAAATCCGCTCTGCAGTCAAGCGTTGGCGCGGAGACTCGGGCTATCTGGAGATTACCGACGCTGCGCTGGTCCCGAAGATCAAGCCGAAGGGGGAGGCGGCCTCGTCCCCAGGACCAAGCCAACAGTTATCGGCTGGCCGCCCCTGATTATCTGCAGGACTACAGTCTGGCCCGCAAGCGCGTACTCCGCAAGATAGGAAGAAAGAGCGTCCGAGTTCACAATCTTCGTCCCGTTAATCGCAGTTATTATGTCCCCGCCGATCAGGTAATCAGCCCCATCCACCATGACAGTCTGGGTGCCTCCCCTCAAGCCGGCCTTGTCTGCAGGCCCTCCACTCGTCACGTTCTCTATCAACACACCATAGGTGACGTTCGTCTTCTGGAGCTGGGCCAACTGATAGTTCATGTCGACGGTGGAGATTCCCATCAGAGGATGCATGTTGTAACTCCCCGTGGACACCAGGGACGGCAGCTCGCGAAGTATCGTGTCCGATGGAATTGCGAATCCCACCCCTTGGGAGCTAACAACGGTGGCTGTGGTGATTCCGACAACCGCTCCGTTGGCATCGAGCAAGGGCCCTCCGGAATTCCCGGGGTTGATTGGCGCGCTGAATTGAATGACATTAGCTATGGCGAAGTTCCCGGCAAGGGACTCGGAGATGGTCCTCCCCAGCTGGCTGACTATGCCCACGGTGATGGAGCCAGAAAGCCCGAAGGGGTTCCCTATGGCGGCCACGGGCTGGCCCACAACAAGCTGAGACGAGCTCGTTACTTGGAGAGGATGGAACTCAGATGAGGGTGCCGTCAGCTTCAGCACGGCCAGGTCGCTGTATCCATCGCTCCCCACGACCGTCGCAGGGTAGGCGTCCCCATCCCGAAAAGTGACCGTCACCCCGCTTACCCCCTTCACGACATGGAAGTTGGTCACGATGAAGTCGGCGCCAGAGAAGTTGACGACGAAGCCAGACCCCAGGACCGTCGAGTTCACTCCACCCGGCGCTTCCGTGCCCTGCACAGTCACGACCCCCGCAGACGCGGCTTGGTAGATTTTCACCGTGTCGAGTCCCACGGTCGTCCCATTCGAGGTCTGCGTAGCGGCTGCCAGCTCCTTCTCCAGTTGGGCGTTCTGGCTCTCGAGAGAGTTGACCAGGGCCTGGTCAGAAGTCGACGTCGTCGTGGTGATGCCAGGACGCATGTTCGAGGTAAGCGAATACGTCACAAGGAAAGTGACAGCCACGGCAATGGCCAGGGCCGCCCAATACGCCGTCCCGGCTCCTCTGCGTACCTGCATTTCTCCCCGGCTTCCGTAATACTGGCACAAAAATCTATATCCTGAAACTGACATGGGACGAATGCTCTAGATGAAGGGGTTTCGGGAAGAGCCGTCTGAGGCATCCGATGAAGAGCCAAACCATCGATAGAGCACTACAGCAACCAACCCCACCAAAACCACTAATCCGTTCTAGAGAGCAGGCGTATATCAGCCGAACCGTCACAGTAAGGCGGTGAACCGAGTTGAAACAGGTGACGGCGCTGCAAGTGCTTCTCGTCCTTGTGGCCCTGGTGCTTTTGGTTCCACTCCTCTACTCCTTCCTCTCCTCCCCTTCTTCCGCCACTCCCAGCAATCTTCAATTGGCAGACGGAATGGGAATTATTGCAGTTGGGATTGCAGCTGCCCTTTTGTTCTTCCTTCGGCCGCCGCAAAAAAGGCCCGGCGAACAGGTTAGCTACTGACCGACTGGAAACCACGATTTTAGGTCCTTTGAAAGCAGAGACCTGGTTCGGGCCTGTAGGCCTAGCCGCCGCCCTTGACCCGCATTATCTTGTTCCGGCCCATCATGGACCAGTATTCAACTTCGGCACCTGGCGCTAGGTTGCCACTCAGCTCAGCCATCTCTTCAGGCGAAGGCTTGGGGGTCTCGAGGACTTCGAACGTAGCCAGATCCATAATCTGGACTGTGTTGTCCATTATCGAGGTGACCTGTCCGGACCTTTTGTCTATCATGGGGATGTCAACCCTCGACTCGGCGGGCGAAACGTAGCTCTTCTTGGCTCCGGTGAACAGCGAGATAGCGACAAGCCTCACCTTGGCGCTCCCATGCTTCCCTGGCTTGAAGTGCTCCCGACTGACCACCTTGCAAGGCTCGTCGTCTATGATGATGTAGCTTCCTTCCTTTACGCTTCCAAGCTCAGCGGGCCTGCTCAAAAACTAGCCGCGCCAACCTTTTTTTCCAAGCTAATTAAGTCTGAGGCGGAATTCACCTATCCGTATCCAAACACACTGCGCCTGGCCCAACTAGAAGAAAAGCTACCTAACGAAGGGCGATAGCCAGGGAAATCAGATAGGCGGTGACGAACCCGATTATTGGGCTATAGACCCATCCCTTGATTATGCTCCAAAGCACTTTCTTTCGAGCTCCCATGGATGCCAAAGCAGAGACTATGGCT
>DASPOK010000096.1:0-3015 GCA_035626075.1 Nitrososphaerales archaeon | reverse complement strand
GACGAAACGGCGCGGCCCGTCTGCCAAGGACAAATCCACCGTCTCCAGTTCGGCTGTTCCTCCCAGGCGCTTCACCTCTTCTACCTCAGCCTGTAACAGGTCGGATCGTCGAGCGCCGAGCATCAACTTAGCTCCGTGTGTAGCGAGCACAGACGCAACTTCCTTTCCAATCCCGCTCGACGCTCCAGTAATTGCAACCACGGCGCCCCTAAGGTCCAACTGGAATACCGGCGACTTCCGGCGATTATATAGCCTCGTTAAGTCATTTAGGGATTAGCCAGAGTCGGGTTCCCTTGGCTAATCGGAGTTCATTCTGAGTTATCTTGAATTAGCCCGGCTAGGATTCACTCCAAGGACGGGGCTGGAACCAAAAAACGGAAGGGTGGCGATCTTCAACAAACGACCGCTGTGGGGGGAACTATGTCAGGTCGTCCAAGGCTCTAATGTCCCTATCTACCGTCTCTTCGAAGGCTTTCTTGCCACGGCCTTTTATGAAGAAACCGAGGGCTCCAGCCTTTAGGTCGTAGGTCCAGAGAACTTCGGTCCCGGTTGGAATCTCCTTCATCGCTCTGGTCTGTCTTGTTCCCTTTCCGCTTCCACCTATGGACTCGGTTTCAATGGTGTTGGTGGCCCTGTTCAATGAGCTCCTGACCGTCGACCGTAGATTCATTCCCATGACCGAGAGGGTTTGTTCCAACGTCACCGTCTCGCCTTCTCTATTGATGTTCTTGATTTCCCTCACGAGCTTAGGGTGGGACTTGAGCTCGTTCTCTGGATTCATGAAATATGAAATCACGCTTGAAAGCGGGGGCTTGGTCTGGCCGACCTTCTCCCACCTGGTGGGCATCTACATCGCTCCTCAGTTCTTTCCCGCTGAAAGACCGCCCTGGGAGGATATCAGGTAGCCACCGAAGGAGATTGCCCAGAGAAAGTACGGGTAAACGATCAGCCGTTCCAACATTCCTGAAATTGAACCGGGGACATTGTGGGGACTTGCGATATACACTGGAATCATGACCAGCGTAATGATCCCAAGTACAAGCGAGAAGTGTCGAAACGGCGCTCCAGTAAGTTTGTAGGCATAAATCGCCGAAATACCACCGAAGATGAAGGCCATGAATGAACCAATGTCGTGGAGCACACTGAGGGCCGAGTTACCTTGGAAGAGCGACGCGATAATCGCCCCTACCGGGAGGATCAAGAACAGAATCCCGGTCAGGTTTGCCCTGCCCGCACCCTGTCGAAACTGGCTTCTGTAAAACAAGACGTACATACCCAAGAAGAGCAACACACTTGCGAGCAAGAGCTGGCTATTCCAGAAGAGGGATGTGTTGGCGCCAATGTAGCCGAGTTCGCTGAGCGAGTTTGACGCCACGCTATAATCGGGGTACAGACCCTCTGCCACCGTGTTGAGCAGCATGAAAACAACGCCGCCTGCGAGCAGGAGGGAGCCAGCAATTCGTACTCCTCTTAGGCTGCTCTCCACAGTGGGTCGGTTTTTCGCGCGTATTTATCCCTAACTGGTTCGGGATGCCCGAGGGCAACCGAGACAGCCAAATGCGCGCCTTTCCACCAAGCTTGAATCTCCCACCGATCGTCAGATGATTTCCTCAGAATATAGGGCGAGACGGAGACTACGAAGGGGGATCTCCTGCAGGTTTCAACCCAGATGCGAAACACGAAACCGCAGTTTCGTGTGGCACCTGCCTTAAGGTGCGGGGGGCGGGATTCGAATATGGACACCCTATACAGCGGACATATGTGTTGGGGTCCCCCCTGCATCACTTTCACGAAATGGCCCCCGGGTCGACATGTTCCAGGAGAGGCCCTTAAATATACCAGAATACTCTATACCAAGCATGGAATCGACGACGGTAAAGGTCTCGAAGGAAACGGCGAAGAAACTCGCGGTTCTGCAGCACAGGCTGCACAAGGCGACCCTAGACGAGACGATTCAGACTCTTGTTGCCCGCCACAGAAAGGAATTGATAGAGGAGTCCTTCGGTGCCGACAGAGGCCGGCTGCACACCTTCGGTGAGGGAGACCGCGGTGAAGATCGTAGCTGACGCCTACGCGTGGATAGAGCTCTTCGCTGGGACCCGGCAAGGAGAATTCGCGAAGACTAGGATGGAGGAGGCCGAGACGGTGATCACACCGGACACGGTGTTGGCCGAGGTGGTGCGGAAATACATTCGAGAGGGGATCAAGGAGGAAACGGCTCGCAAGAGGCTTTCGACTATTCTGGAAGCTTCCGAGCCCGCCTATATCGACGATGAAGTCGCTCTTGAGGCTGCTAGGGCTTACCTTCAGCTGGAGAAGCGGGCAAAGGACGCCGGCCTTGATAGACCAAGCCTGTTCGACGCTGTGGTTCTCGCAATCGCGAGAAGAAATGATGGAAAGGTCCTTACAGGGGATGAGCACTTCGAGGGCCTCCCTGAAACCATGTGGATTAGCCCTGGCTGAAAGAATAACCGAGGGCGAAACCGAACGTGCCTATTTTCCCACAGTGGAAGCATGGGAGGCCTGAATCAGACACCTCGCTGACTTCTTCAATTCAGTCTGACCCTAGGTTAGGCCGAAGTAGGCGGGCTCGGTGCAAGAGTGTGCCCCGGGCCCGGTCGGAATCAAGACCGAAAGTGGGCGATATCACTTTGCTAGTTGCAGCATCTTCAATACTTCTTCCATGTTCGCTGCCATCTTGAATTCCATGGTCTCAATCGCGCTTAGGGCCTGAATCTCCGGCTCCATGTTGAGTGCCTGGAAGGCTTCAAGGCTTGGGGCGTCGACTACCCAGACATTCACGTGCTCACCGTGCACCGTCCATGCACCAACCAGTTTCACTCCATGCTTGCGGTAACTCTCTGCATAGCTGCTGGCCCACTTGGCGTAGACTCTCTTGGTAGTTTCGTTGAACATTGGACACTTGTCTGGGGCATGCTTCGAAATACACAGAAACGTGGCCATTCCCATTCGTTCACCTCCCGTCGCACTCAGGGCTGTCCTTCTACTACGGGT
>DASPOK010000095.1:0-3771 GCA_035626075.1 Nitrososphaerales archaeon | reverse complement strand
AGGTAGTACGAAATGAAGCCAGTCTTCCGACCGTCTGCTCGACCCTCAATGATGAAGTTACGGGCTTCCTTCAGGAGCTGCTTGATCTGGCCCCTGGTCTTCGGAAAGAAGCCGGCATATTCCCCGGCGAACTCGGGGTCGTTCCACCAGTCGTGAAGGTCACCGAAATCAGAATTGTTGGCAGGCCGCAACTTGACCTTGTTCCCCAGAAGTTCCAAGGGGATTGAGAGTTGGAAGACCTTGATTTTAAGCCGTGTAAAGGGTTCACTGGGCGAACATACGGATTGAAGATTGAATCCGTAAGTATCCGTATACTAAAACAGTAGCAACTATGAGGACGTCAACGTTCGCTGTCGGACTAATTCTCGCTATCATCCTATCTGGTCTGGTAGGTGGGTTCATTGGCTACTCGGTGAAGGGTTACACGACCATCACGACTACAAGTACATCGACTGTTACCACCTCAGTCAGTGCCACCACGAACACGGGTCAGAGCTCGATGCAGGGTGTCGTTACTGGCATGGTGACGGTGGAAGGTCAAACTGTTTCCAACCTCAGCGACTACGACCTGGTGTTCGTTCGGCTCTGTATGGGCCTCACTTCATCGTGCCCGACCACGTTGGTAAGCATATACCCCTCAGGGCACTACTCGGCTTTGCTTGACCCTGGTAACTACACAGTGAGTTCGCTGTTCCCCTCCTGTCCTTGGGCCGGATGCTCGTCTGCTTTCCCCAAGGAGGTCACAGTCACAGGCGGGATGCAAGTGGTTTTCAATATCGAAGTTTGAAAAGCCCTTGCAGCTTTCCGTGTCCTCTCCGAGCTACTTGGCCAGTTCCAGTTGTCCTCCTGGTACTGCGGGGGTTCTTCCTGCTCCTCCTGAGCACTTAGTTCCCTTGCGGGGCTAGTGAATGCTGAAGGCCTGATGCAAGAGTTTGGAACGACTGGGGGTAAGTACAGGGGCTCTGTAGCACTCGTCCATCTTTCTTTTTGCCTGGCTCCCGCTCATTTGTCTGGCTCGGTGATTGCGCGTGGAAGTCGTCATTGAATGGGTGGGAGCTCCATTCCGTGCAGCGGAGCGTGCCCCAGCCAGGGCGCCTGCCTCCCCTAAACGTGTCGAGGCTGAAAAGGAGGGAATAGAAAGTGGTTGATGCACTCGTAGAAATTGACGGGCTCGCCATGAAATATGGGAGCGCCCGTGCTCTCGATGGCCTCAACCTTAGGGTAATGCGTGGGGAAATCTACGGGCTGTTGGGGCCCAACGGAGCAGGTAAGACCACAACCCTCAAGATAACTGCTGGCTTGGTTGAGCCCACCGCGGGCTCGGTTGTCGTCTCAGGATTTGACGCCACAAAGGACTCACTCCAGGCGAAGGCGCAAATCGGTTATGTTGCGGAGATTCCGATACTCTACGAGTCACTTTCGCCCAGAGAACTGCTAGAGTTCGTGGCTTCCGTCCGGAGAATCGACAAAGACTCCCTCAATCGTCGACTGTCTCAGCTCGCCGAGGCTTTCGAAATAACGTCAGCTTTTGATTCTCCGATTGCGACCCTGTCAATGGGGACGAAACAGAAGGTCGCCATAATCGCGGCACTGCTCCATCAACCGCCTGTCCTACTGTTGGACGAGCCCCTGAATAGTTTAGACGCGAGAAGCAGTAGGATTCTCAGGGAACTAATCGCACTCCACGTCCAAAGAGGTGGCGCAGTCCTATTCTCCACTCACGTCATGGAGATAGCCCAGAAGCTCTGCTCAAGAATCGGAATCATCTTCGAGGGCAAGATGGTCGCCGAGGGGAATCTGGATCAGCTAAGGGCTCAGACAGGGGGGAAAGACGCGACTCTGGAAGAGGTTTTCATGAAGCTGACCAACGAATCGTCTGAGGTCGACGATATCGTGAAGACGCTGAGGGAGTCCTTCTTCGACGATGAAGCCCGCTGACGCTTGGCGCCTGAGCGCTATTCCGTACTCGGAATTGGCGTTCAAGTCGATACTCCAGAACAGCAGCAACATGTGGTGGGGATCCTTCGGAAGAGGAGCTTCGGGCGTTTCGGAGCACGAGGACCTGGTTGAGAGGGCGCTGCGAATCGCAAGGTTCGACAAGCTCATCGTGGCCATAGTCGTAACGGCGGCTGCCGGTGTCCCCTTCTTTCCCCAAATTCTTGGAGGCTCGTATGGGCTATCCGCGTCTGTGACGCTGAGTCTGGCAGTTTCTTTCGCGTTCATTGTCCTCTATGGCGTGCAGACCCTGTCTTCGTTCGTGACCGGAGGATTCTCACCCGTTCTTTCGACTCTGCCGTTGAAGCGAGGCGACATCTCGCTGGTAAACCTGCTCTCTTTCGTGAGGACTTGCGATTTCCTGGTGGTAGGGTCGGTCGCCTGTCAAGTCTTCTTCGTTTCGGATGTGACTGGCTCCGCTTTGTCGGGGCTCTTCATGCTTCTTGCTGGAGTCGCGAACTCGGCAATTGCGGTCGGTGTCTCGCTTTGGCTCTCTAGTGTTTTCTACAAAGACGTCCTGGGTTCCAAGCGCGGTAGACGGGGCGGCGTGCTCCGCCTTGTGTTGCTCCTGGGCTGGGGGATTGCGGTGTTGGGCATCGGAGTCCTGTTCGCCGCGGCAGGATACTTGATTCCGTTAGTACAAGGTGTCCTAGCAAACCCAAACGCGCTGACAAGCTCGATTCTGTCGTTGATCTATCCGTTTTCTCTCGGGGTTGGTGTAGGGGCAACCGCCCACATCTTCGCCCCGTCAGGCGTTGAGAAGACAGCTCTGGCAGCCACCGCAGGATATCTCCTGATTGCCGTCGTAGTGTCGAAGTGGAGTATGAGCTCTGTTTCAAGCTTTCCAGAAGCCGCTTCGTTGGTAACAGGAGCTGAGCGTTCCAGTGACACGTCAGCGGCTCTGCACGGATCGGTGACCGCCTACGTGATCAAAGATCTGAGGACGGCATCAGTAAACCTACCATCGGCCTTCCTGTTCACACTGCCTGCGTTTGAGACTCTTGTCGTTCTTCTGACAAGGGCGGCTTTGCCCTCGCTGAGGGCATCGACGCTTCTCGTATCATTGGCCCTAGGGGGCTTGGTTGCTCTCATCCTTCCGCTTGTCCTTGTCAGCTCTGAAGGAACTGGGTTCGACTTCGCCAAGACGATGCCATTGAGAATAAGGACCATCGCCTTCGCCAAGGCGCTCATCGCCACGGCGGTCTATCTTCCAGCCATCGCCGTTGTCTACCTGGAGAGTTTGCTGAAGCCCCTGACCTCCACTGCTCTGATTTCGATTCCGTTGGCTTCGACCTTGGCCGTGGCTGCTGCGAGTCTGCTTGAAGTCAGGCTGTTCCTGGGGTTCACTTCTGCAGGGCGCATCAGGTTCATCTTGCAGGACCTCGCGAGGATGGCGGCTGGCGCTGGAACGGTTCTCCTTCCAGCAGTAACATACACGGTTGCTTACCTCCTCGAGTTCGACCACACCCTGGCAGCAGGTGCAATGATCGTCGTCGCTTCAATCGAGCTAGCTGGAGTGGTCGAATTTGTACGACGGTCCTGAGCTTCGATCAACACGAAGCTCAAGGCGGACTAGTTCACTCTAAGAGCTCTCGGATGAATGTTCTGTTCCGATTCCAGTGTTTCTCCGGGGCTCTTCCTTCGTCTGCGTCCTCTCCGGAAGCTCGGTGTAAGTTCCATCCTTTGTCCTGTAGAGAGCCACCCTTGCTCGAGTCTTCCATTCGCCATCGAACTTCCTGAGTTGGACGCTCAGGACCTCCTCCTCTGGATTTGACC
>DASPOK010000094.1:0-31195 GCA_035626075.1 Nitrososphaerales archaeon | reverse complement strand
CAACGCCGTCATTGTGGTAGGCCACGCAAGAGATGACGAGGAGCCAGTGACAAGGCTGAAGCACAAGTACGAAGACATCGTCCGAACGCACGTGCACGCAAAAGTCTCTCACGAGGACTGTATCGAGGTGTTCGTCCTCGCGGGCGAAGGTAGGCAGATCGTTTCCATGACGAACGAGTTTGAAAAAGAGAGAAAAATCAGGAGCGTCAAACTACTTCAGGTATGAATGTGGACCGGGGCGGGGAATGGCCCCCACATGGGGGCGGAACGCAGAGAGGGGGCACGGAGGGATCTGTGCTGGACAAACCTCTCTTCTGATGGTCTGAACCCGTGGCATAATGTCCCTGGATCCACGTGGTTCCAACGTGTTTCCACAAGTGCGCATGCAAGTAATGAAGGTCACCGAATCACGATAAGAGATTAGATTCCACGGCGTTCTGTAGGTTAGGAATATGAAGGAGCCCCCCATCTGAGGCCCACGGGCATGAGAAGGACCCTGTTTGCCGTGTTGGTCGTCGCCATAGTAGCTGTTGCGGGCATCTCCATAGCGCTCACTTCCAAACCCGGCACCACAACGACCCTGACTCTGGCAAGTGGGCCCGTTGGTGTGAGTTGCGTCAGCCATGCGGCTAGCACGGACCAGTGGCTAACCTTCAAGGTCGGTCCGCAGAGGACAGGGTACACAAATGCCTCATTCGTGGGAACGGGAGGCAGGTTTCTCGGCCAGCTCAGTTGGCACAACGGCGATGTCGGTCTGACCTACGAGATGGTTTCTCTGTACGACAGGGTGTTCGCAGCGAACTACTACCTCAATGCGCTGAGCCTGTCAAACGGGAGCCTACTTTGGTCGAATGCGACCGGGGTGGGCCCATATCCTTCGATGGCGTCCGATGGAAGGATTGTATTCCTTGGGTCCAACGGCGGTGGGCTTGTCGCTTTCGACCCGCTCACCGGCAAGGAGATGACCACGTTGAATCAGGTGATGACGCTTGGAGCCACGGCAATCTGTGGCGACGTCGCCTATGTGTCGTCTGTCGCGGGGCTTGGTTACCCCCACTATCCAAGTGGTTCGCTGCTGGCAATCAACCTCACTACAGGACAGACTCTCTGGAGCGTGGACCTATCCTACGGACAGTTCGAGGGGTTCCCTACCACCGACGGCCGGTTTGTGTACTCGATCATCACAAACAACACCCTGTTGGCATACTCGGCCGGAACGGGCCAGCTAGTCTGGAGCAAGGCGTTCCCTCAGAATCTGACTTCGGCACCTCCTATCTCTGATGGGGAGCTCTTTGTAAGCACCGTTGACGGGCGCGTGTATGCCTTCAACGCAGCGAATGGGAATGAAGCATGGTCGACGAAGATCAACGGCGTTGTCGGAGATGCCAGGTCGTCGGTTGCGGTGGGTCACGGGGAAGTCATCCTCGGTACTTCGGAGGGGCTGTACGCGCTCAACGCAACCAATGGCTTAGTCGTCTGGCGTGCTGGAACAGATGGTACCACTCTCGGTACCCCGACCATTATCGAGGGAGTGATCTTCGTAGCAGATCAAGGAGGGACTCTATACGAGTTCAACGCGAGCGACGGCGCCCAGCTCTGGAGCTACGCGGGGCTCGGAGTTGGTTACGTATCCGAACCAATCATAGCAAACGGCTTTGTGGTTGTAGACGGCAACAATGGCATCTTCGCTTTCCATTAGGGTTGCGGGTTAGAAGTCCTGGCCAACCCCACCAAAGTCGCTGGCTTAATTCAGAACGAACCCATGATCGAAGGCGGAAAGTAGACCGCAGCGAATAGCCCCTGTATGGGGGCACTACGCGAGATGCCCCAGAAAATATTGAAACGAACTCTATGAAGTGGACCGGGGGGGATTCGAACCCCCGACCTCCCCCAGTCTAGATTTCTTTGCCAAGGGGCTGGACGGTTCTGACCCGTATCCTACCGAACTAGACTACCGGCCCGGCCGGTACAGGCCCAACAGTTCTGGCTTAATACCCTTTGATGAGGGCAGTGAGGTAGAATCTTTTCTTATCCACTCTCCGCTCTGCTTGTTATAGAGGCGCTTCCACGCTGCCTGTCTATCTTTTGGAGCAAAACTCGTAATTATCGAAAGAACATCCCTGAGCTTCTGGGCTTTTCTATGAATGGAGAAGTTCACTGTTCTTGCAAATCTCTTCACATCCTCAATTCCTGCTATAATCAAACTGTAAGAAGTCCGCCGCATTACGAATGCTTTACCTCTGATTATCTTGACTGATCCCGCTTTACGTTTGCTGTGGATTGTACAGTTGATTTCTAGCGCCTCCTCAAGGAGTTGTTTTACCCTACGAAGAAGCGACCTGTCTGAATTCTCAGCGCCGACGGAAAGAAAGAGGTACCTTCCGATGCCAACGTCAACATGTCCTTCAGCGTCAAAGAATCCTCGGAGGAATTCGCAAGGATAGGCGAAGGCAATTTCCAATACCCTCCTCAATGGCAGCCTCAGAAGTCTCACAAGCTGTTTGCAGGAGTACCTCACGACGTACATTGGAAGTCTGTCGACCTTGAAGCGATGCACGAGAATCTTGTTAGGGTCGGTGCGAGAGAACAGCGCTGCCAAGTTGTCATTGAATGCCTCTGCGAAATCGAGGTCAGCAACTTCGAGTTTGACGATCCAGTTGTCTGTTATGGTGCATCCATCTCCGATGTTCGCTCCAATCACATAGCTCAAGGCTGGAGAGGGCCTTTGGGGGAACACGTTTCTCCGTTGAAGTTTGCGATCGCCCACCATCCAATGACGGATGGTGCCAGGAGAAAAACTCAAAGAATGTTAAGCTGAAAGTCGCCTGGCAATGCTAACTGGGCTCGGATCCTTCTTGGCCAATTCACGACACTCTTCGTAAAGCGACTTCGCAAGCTCCAGAGGAATCCTGTCGTGCCTCGCCCTCCAGCTACCTGGGGATTCGCCGACTTTCTGCAATCCTATCGGCGTAACCAATCGGGATTGATTTTAGCTCTCTTCAGATCATCGTTGTTGGAAGGGAGGGTACCGCAAAAGTAATCTCAAAACCTTATCAGGACTGCTCGGCGTAATCCGGGATTGTGTCCTTATCGATTTCCGACTTCAGCAAAGTGGAGATGAAAGTGGGAAGGGTCGCGTCCGTGGAGGATATCCCGGCCGCCCGCGGGCCGATGTACAAGATGACAATCGAATTTGGCGACGACAAGAGCAAGCAGTGCGTGGCTGGGATCAAGGACCACTACTCAAAGGAGGAACTCGCTGGTAAGCTAGTGATCGCGGTGGTGAACCTGCAGTCCAAACCTGTTGCAGGAGTAATGTCCGAATGCATGCTTCTTGCTGCCTTCAACGACAGCGAGCTATCCCTCCTCTCGCCCGACAGGAGCGTGGCCCTCGGAACGAAGGTCGGCTAAAGTCCGGACGCAAGCTTTTAACCTCCAGTAAAGGTCGACAAGAAACGAGCGGTGGTCGTCTAGCCTGGTCCAGGACAGTAGCCTGCCACGCTACTAACTCGGGAAGTCATGCAAAATGACTCGAGAATTCAAATCCCGGCCACCGCATTCAAGATTTGAACTCAATCGGGCTCAAGAAACGATGGGACACCTCGCCATCCTAAGCAACACGACAGCGGGAGGGAAATCATGGAGGGAATCAAGCTGTAAAGCCTGCCGCGGCAGTATTCTTGGTACGTGCGTATCTGCAGCACGGGAAGTTTATTATCCCAGGAACGGTCGCGGCCAAAATCGAGGATTGACTTGAGCCAGATGACCACCCCGGCCCTCGAGGTGAGGGATGTGCACAAGACCTACCACACCGGGAAGCTTGACTACGAGGCGCTGAGGGGCGTGTCTCTGAAGGTGGCCAAGGGAGAGTTCGTGTCCGTGGTCGGGCCCTCTGGGAGCGGAAAGTCGACTCTCATGAACCTCATGGGAACGCTCGACAAGCCATCGTCTGGGGAGCTCTTCATCGATGGCATACCTGTCTCCAGCATAAAGGGGGACAGGCTGGCCGCGCTAAGGAACAAGAAGATAGGATTCGTCTTCCAGTCGTTCAACCTCATTGCCTATCTCACCGCGCGTCAGAACGTCGAACTCCCGCTTGTGGCGGAAGGGGTATCCCCGTCGGCGAGGAAGGAGACAGCGCTCGGCCTCCTCGACGGCCTCGGACTTGAGGGGAAGGGGGACAAGAAGCCGGCCGAGTTAAGCGGCGGGGAACAGCAGCGGGTGGCCGTGGCAAGGGCTCTGGTGAACAAGCCCGCCATCATCCTAGCCGACGAGCCCACGGGCAACCTTGACACGAAGTCGGCGGAGGCGGTGGTCGCGATCCTGAGGGACGTAGTTAGGGAGAGGGGGGTAACAGTTGTGATGATCACGCACAATCCAGAGCTCTCCAAGGACTGCAACAGGATATTCCACATAAGGGATGGGCTCATCGAGACGGTAGAAGGGGATGTGTGATGAGGAGCAAACCCCTAGCCACCCTTTTGGTCGTCGGGTTAGCCCTTTCAATGTTCGCCGTTCCTTCCACCGTCGGCTATAGTGGGATCGCCGTCACCACCCCGTCGGGGAACTGTCTCCCCTCCACCAACCCTTTCATGGTGACCGGCACGTCCTGGGGGACCCAAGCCAGTCCGCTCAGCGCGGGACCGGGGGATCTCGATGTCCCCCTGACGGTCAACCTGCTCTACACCGGAGGTTGCGTTCTTACTGTCGCCAGCTTCGAAGCCACCCTGGCCCCGCCGATCTCGGCCGCCAATGGCACCAACCAAAGCACGACCTACGAGGTGAACGTTCCGGCCAACTCGATCCTCACGGAAACCTACCACGTCAACATCGCTGCCAGCGCCCAGCTCGGTGCATACTCGATTCCGCTCTACATCGGATACAATACGACGAACTACGCGGGGGTGTTCTTCCAGTCTACGAACTTCACCATCACCCTGAACGGGTCGGTGCAGCTCGAATACGCAGCAAGCACGACCACCCTCACCCCGGGGAAGGTCACCCAGGTCAAGATCGCGGTGGGCAACAATGGCACCGGAACTGCCAGCGACATCACGACGACGGTCGCCGCCTCCCCCACGGTCAGTCTGCTGAACAGCCTGCCTGAAATCCACAGTCTGGCTCCTGGGGCGTCGGTTGCCCAGACGCTGAGCATCTACGCCCCCCTGTCCAGCTCCGAGTCCCCTGTCACCCTGACCTTCGACAGCGCATATACGGACGGCTACGGCACTCCCCGGTCCGCCTCCCAGTCCGTCGGGATGTTCGTCGCGGAAGTACCATCTACCGTGTCGCCCATCGGTCTGACGGTCGAGCCGAGCTCCCTGGAGGCGGGGACCGCGAACAACCTCACCATAACCATCTCGAACAACGGCACGTCAGCAATCGAGAGCCTGTCAACGAGCTTCAGCCTAGGCGGTGGGTTGACCTGGCTCTCCCCGGACTTGTTCCAGATTGTGTCGCTGGCTCCAGGGGCCCAGGTCATGGTCCAGGCCCGGGCCTACGACCCCGCGACCAGCCCTGCAGCCGTCCAGCTCGATGTGGCCCTGAAGTATACCTATCAGAACACTACTGCTCAGGAGACCAGGTCCTTCGGCCTCCTCTCCAGGGGCGTGATAGACATCGAGATGACGGGCGTGACAGTGCTCCCCCAGGTAACGTCGCCTGGCCAGGTGGTCTCGATAACGCTCACCATAACCAACGTGGGGGTCATTGAGGCGTCGGGAGTGACGGCCCAGGCACAGATGCCAGCAGCCCTGCAGCCCATCGGCTCGGCTTCCGACTTCATAGGGGACATGCAGGTAGACTCGCCCTACACCTTCACCCTGAGCGCCATAGTAACCAATTCCACGGCGGCGGGGACCTACGGCATCCCCGTCACCCTCAGCTACCTGGATAACCTGAGATCCCACCTCTCCGAGACCCTGAACGTGACCGTGGCGGTCGGGGCCGCGACTTCGACGGGGACTACGTCAAATGTCGCGAGGCAATCAGGGTTCGCGCTCCTGATTCTCCTGACCTACGTGGTCTTCGCAGCCGCGGTCCTGGTCTTAGCGATCCTTTACCTGAGACAGAGAAGATTGTCGAAGAGTCTCAACCGGTGACAAATCGATGAGGTTCCAGGACGTCCTAGTGCTCGGATACAGGCCCCTGGCAGAAAGGAAGACAAGGGCGGCGCTCACGATACTGATGGTTGTTGTTGGCATAGCGAGCATCATAGCTCTCACCTCCCAAACCACGGGCATATCGGACAGCATCACCGCCTCGCTCTCTGCCCTGGGGCCAACCACCATACTCGTGACACCGGCTACCTCCACATCGGGGGTCCACCAGCTGACCCAGGCCGACGTGTCTGAGATCGCGACCCTCCCTGGTGTGGCCGACGTTATCCCGCTGGTCGACGCCCCGGTGTCCATCCAGGGACCGGGCGGGGCGACCCAGGTCTCAATCATTGGAGTGGACCCGCAAGGCCTCTCCACCGTCGTAGGCCAGGTGAACTTGCTGTCTGGAAGCGTGTATCCGGCCGAGGACGTCCCCGACGCCCTAGTCGGGTACAGTATCTCTCACCCGACGGCAGGTCAGCCTTCAGTGAGCAACGTGGGGCAGCCCATAGTCGTGGCCGCAGGGGGGACTGGCGGCAAGACATTCACCCTCGAAGCAGTGGGGCTGCTGGCGAGCGCCGGCTCAACTCCCATAATCCCGGTAGACACCTCCGTCTTCCTCCCCCTTTCGTCTGCCATGAGCCTGCTCAACCTACACTCCTACACCATGATTCTCGTGAAGGCCAAGGACACCGGCTCGGTGAACTCGGTAAACCAGCTGCTCGGGAACATCTACGGGAACAATGCCCACGTGACCTCGCTTCAGCAGATAACCCAGACGGTTGCGAGCATCATCGGCCAGATCGGGCTCCTGCTGGGGGCTGTGGCGGGAATCTCTCTGACCGTTGCCGGGATCGGGATAATGAACATCATGCTGATTTCAGTCTACGAGAGGACCAGGGAGATAGGAATACTGAAGGCCCTGGGCTTCAAGAACAGGAGCGTCCTGTCTATCTTCCTCTCTGAGGCGCTCATCATAGGCCTGGTCGGTGGAATCATTGGCCTCTTTGCAGGGGGAGGATTCTCATACCTCCTTTCCGCGGTCCTCGTCGCATCGATCGGTTCCTCGGGCACGAGTGGAAGCGCCACGACCACGTCGACCACGCGGTTCGGCGGTGGAGGAGGCTTCTTCGGAGGCGGAGGGGGAGGAGGTTCCTCAGGCGGGTTCTCTCTCTCTTACGCCCCGGTGATATCTCCCGAGTTCGTGATAATCTCGATGGTCATAGCAATTCTCGTCAGCGTCGTGTCCGGCCTTTATCCGGCATGGCAGGCCTCCAAGATGGAGCCCATCAAGGCGCTGAGGCACGAGTAGAGCCCGAGGAAGGGGCCCCGTCTTACCCGCTCGTAGAAGAGTGGGAGAGGTTCCCACCTTGGGCGCAATGTGGCAACCGGATTTAGGTATCGCACCCGTTAAGGCGAAAGCAAGCTAGGGAGGAAGATGAGAATTCTACCGCAGACTCCCTATGGTGTTTTCGACTGCGGCCTGGATTTCCCCGGCCATGACAGCCTCTGATAGTCTTGTTATGTCAGAATAGAGAGGCCTATCCTCATCCAGATGGCGCACGTATTTTCTTACGATGTCATGCGCCGCTCGAGTTCCCTTTCCCGGTTTTAGCGGTCTTCTGAAATCCAGCGCCTGTGCTCCTGCCATCAACTCGACGGCGATTATTGCGCTAGAGTTCTTGATGATTTGTTTCGTTTTGATGGCGGTCGTCGTCGCCATGCTCACGAAATCCTCCTGGTCTGCAGCAGTGGGTATCGAGCCTGTTGCGGCAGGGGTTGACAAGACTCTGTTTTCGCACACAAGGGACGCCGCCGTGTATTGAGCAAGCATCATTCCTGAGAACATTCCTGCTCCTTCCGTCAAGAATGCCGGCAGACCCATGCTCAAGTTGGGGTTCACAAGCCTGTTCATTCTTCTCTCAGAAAGCGCGCCGACCGTCGTAAGTGCGATTCCGAGGAATTCAAGAGCGAAGGCGAGCGGGGTGCCCTGGAAATTAGCTCCGGTGAGACAGGTCCCATCGTCGTCCGGGAAGAAGACAGGATTGTCGCCCACGCCGTTGACCTCTGTCTCTATCAGTCTTCTCGTAAATTTCAAGGTGTCCTTGGCAGCGCCGACTACTTGTGGTGTGCTTCTCAGACTGTAGGACTCCTGCACCTTCTGCGGTTTCTGTCTGAGCACCTCACTCCCCCTGACAATTCTTCTGATGTTCTCTGCGCACTCTATTGCACCATCATATCCACGAATCCTGTGAATTCTCTCGTCATAGGCGAGCATATTCGGCAGCAGGGCTTCAAGTGTCATCGCTGCGGCGATTTCGGAGGTTTTCACGAGTGTGTCGGCATCGTGGACCTGCAAGCATCCCATCCCTGCCACGAGATTCGAGCCGTTTATCATGGCGAGTCCGTCCCTTGCTTCAAGTACGACTGTTTTGATGCCTGCTTTGTCCATTGCTTCCTTCCCATTCATTCTGTTTCCACGATAGAATGCCTCCCCCTCTCCTATGACTACGAGTGCGCCCTGCCCAAGAGGCGACAGATCACCACTTGCCCCAACCGAACCTTTCTGACACATCACTGGAGTGACGCCTTTGTTCAGCATCTCGACTATTGTCTCGACTATGATGGGCCTCAGTCCTGAGTAGCCCTTTGACAGTACGTTCGTCCTCGTCAGCCAAGCCGCTCTCGCATCGTCGATGGCGACCGGGTCGCCCCAGCCAGCCGCGTGGCTGTACACCAGGTACCTCTGAAAATCCCTGGTCTGTTCAGGAGAGAGGATTACGTTCGAAAGCTCGCCTATGCCCGTAGAGACGCCGTAGATTTTCTCTTTCCTCGCAATCAGTTTCTCGACGATTGCTCTTGACGCTCTCAGTTTTGCGATTGTGCCTTTTGACAAGTCGACCTTGATGTTGTTTCTTGCGACGTCCACAACATCTTCAACGGTTAGGTTGCTGCCGTCGATTGTCAAAACCGCCTTGTCTGCATTCATCAAATTCTCGAATCGCGTGTGCCCAGCCAGGGGTGGGATAAGTCCTTATCTGTGTCTCATTTGCGGTTTGCTTCTCTCGGGCTTCGGCTCCCTCTCCGACAAGGTTGCGCGACCTCGAAGCCTCGAATAGCTTCGACTCAACCTGACTCGAAGCTACGCCTAAGTCGTCTTCCTATAGCGATGACGTCTCCGACGATTTCCTTACAAAAGGCTAAAAGCCAAACTTCTTCATTCTCATTCACGAATCATTTCTTAGATGACGCGAAAGCGATTGAAGATGAGACCGTCAGGATCAGAAGAACGATTCACGCGAGCCCCGAGCTCGCCTTTCAAGAGCACCAGACATCCGCCCTCATAGCCGAGGAATTGAAACGCATCGGCCTCAGGGTTCAGACACGCGTTGGAGGGACGGGCGTGGTGGGAATCCTGGGTGGCGAAGCGCCGGGACGCGTCGTCCTACTGCGGGCAGACATGGATGCCCTCCCCATCAAGGAGCTTACGGGTCTCGAATTCGCCTCAAGGACCGACGGCGTGATGCATGCCTGCGGTCACGACGGCCATGTGGCCATGCTCCTCGCGGCAGCAAGAATCCTGGCCAGCCATAGAAAGGAGCTCCGGGGGACGGTCAAGTTCGTTTTCCAGCCGGCCGAGGAGGCGGGGGAGGCCGGAGGGGGGGCGAAGCCGATGATCGAGGCCGGCGTAATGGAGGAGCCGAAGGTAGACTACGTTTTCGGCCTCCACATCTTCACGAACTACCCCTCACGAACGTTCGCACTCAGGGAGGGCCCTCTCATGGCAGCCTCAGGGATCTTCAGAATCCACGTCGTCGGAAGGGGCGGTCACGGCTCAGCACCCCATCAGACCATCGATCCCGTGTTCATCTCGTCACAGGTCATCACCGCGCTCCAGGGGATCCGCAGCAGGATGCTTGACCCACTCGAACCGTCCGTCGTCTCAGTTTGCTCAGTTCATTCGGGGACGCGGAACAACATAATCCCAGACGACGCGACGCTCGAAGGGACAATGAGGGCGGTCAGTGAAGTCACCAGGAAGAGAGCGGCGTCGCTCATCCCGCGAATCGCACATTCCGTTTGCAGAACCTATGGCGCCGAATGCGAAGTCGAAATGAAAGACGCCTATCCCATCACGGCGAACGACCCCCTTACGACCAGGTCTGTCTCCGCGCTCCTGAAGTCAATCCCGGGAACGAGAACGGCCGAGGTCCCACCCCTGCTCACGGCCGAAGATTTCTCCTTCTTCCTCAGAAGGGCGCCTGGAACCTACTACTTCCTTGGAACCCGTAACGGGAAGAAGGGATGCATCTACCCTAACCACAGCGCCAGGTTCAGAATTGACGAGGACGTTTTGAAGTACGGTTCTGCCTCCCTCGCCCTCCTCGCCTTTGATTTCACCGGTCAGAGACGCCGTACCAGGCAGGACAATGTAATACCCCAGGGGAACCGGTGAATCAGCCTCTAGCCTATCCTTCTTCCCTTCTCGGCTACCAGCTCTCCGCCCTTGAAGACCATCTCCGCCAGGTTGATGCCGTAGTGATAGGCGAAGTACTTGTGATTCGGGGCGTCGAAGACGACAATGTCAGCCTTCTTACCGGCTTCCAGAGTCCCAAGTTCGCTCGACCTTTCGATGGAATATGCCGCATTGATTGTTGCTGCGGAAAGTGACTCGGAGGAAGTCATCTTCATCTGAAGCGTCGCGATGGCCATCATCACCTGCATCGACTCGCACATGTCGGCTGCGCTTAGGTCGGTCCCCAAGGCAACGGGCAGTCCCGCTTCGATTATCTCCCTTGCTCGTGCATAGGTTCCCAGGTAAGCGAAGGGGGTTGTCGGAAGGAAGGTACCCATGACTCCCTTTCTCACAAGGTCTTCGATTTCTGCCTTGGTGGTGAAGATCAGATGGTCTGCTGAAACGACACCAAGCTCGCTCCCGAGTCCCGCTCCCCCACTGTGCCCCAGCCAGTCGGCATGAATCCTCGGTTTCATCCCATGCGCGATCCCGGCTTCCAGAATACGCCTCGTCTGCGCCACGTTGAAGTATCCATTCTCACAGAATACGTCGCAGTACTCGGCAAGGCCCCGCCTCGCAATCTCGGGAACCCATCTTCTCACTATGTCATCGGTCAGTTCGTCCACTCGGTTCTCGAACCCAAACGGGATCCCCTGAGCCAGGAATGTCGGGACAATCCCGATAGGGTGCGACTTTCCAAGTGTGCGTATTATCTCGAGTTGTCTAATTTCCCCCTCGTAGGTCATCTCGTAGCCGCTCTTTGCCTCTATTGTTGTGGTCCCGTGGGCCAGCATCGTGTCGAGAATCTTGCCTGTTTTCTCGAGAAGCTCCCTGGTCGGAGTCTCTGCAGTCTTCCTGAGAGTCGTGGGCATACCACCTCCTCTTGCCTTGATTTCGAGATAGGGGGTCCTCGTCACCGCCATGTCTTCCAGCTCCCCTTCCCTCGAACCGGCGAAGACGAGATGGACGTGAGGGTCAATCAGCCCAGGAGTGACTAGCTTGCCACTCACGTCAATTTTCTCGTAGCCGCCGTCTAGCTTGCCGAGGACCTCTTTCGTGGTACCTACGGCCGTTATCCTGCCGGCTCGGAACGCTACGGCCCCGTCCTCCACTGTGCCGACTTGGCTCAATTCCTCCCTGGTTCTTGGCCTGGCTGAGCCCCCCCGCATGGTCGCTAGCTCGTTCGCGTGCACCAAAACGAATCCAGGCTTTGCCACGCCTCTTCTCTCCATGTAACTACACGTCTAGGTACTTCTTTCTCTCCCACTCGTGCACCGTGGAGTTGAAGTCCCTCCACTCCTTGGTTCTGGTCTTGAGAAACATGCCGCAAAACTCGTTCCCTAAGGAATTCCAGAGGTACTTGTCCTTCACAAACTCCTCGAGGGACTCTCCAAGGGTGCCGGGGAGCGTCTCTATTCCTTTCTCGACCCTCTGCTTCTCGCTCATGTGATAGATGTCCTCTTCCACTGGCCTAGGGGGTAAGATCTTCCGCTTGATGCCATCGAGGCCGGCAGCGAGGATTCCCGCGAAGGCGATGTAAAAGTTGCATGACCCGTCCGTCGGCCTGTATTCTATGCGGGCTCGCATTCCCTTACCCGGAGGGATTCTTACGAGCACTGAGCGGTTGTACTTCGCCCACGAGAGATACACCGGGGCCTCCCAACCGGGGACCAGTCTCTTGTAGGAGTTGACTGAAGGGTTCGTGAGGGCGGCCAGTCCCTTGGCATGAGTGAGTATTCCGCCCACGAAGTGGAGCGCGGTCTCGCTCATCCCATAGACCCCTTTGGGGTCGCAAAACAGGTTGATGTTTTTCCTGTTGTCCGTGACGCTTACGTGGGTGTGAAGTCCGGCCCCATACCCATCGTGGAACGGCTTCGGCATAAATGAAGCAACGAGCCCATTTCGGGCCGCGGTCAGCTTCACGATCAGTTTGACCAGGTAGAGCGTGTCTGCCATCTCGAGGGCGTCGCTGTACGGGATGTTCAGCTCATACTTCCCAGGTGGCACTTCATGATGGTGTTTTTCCACCACCACTCCCGCTTCACGCAGGTTCCTTGTAATTTCGAGCCTGGTGTCGATGCCCATGTCAGCGGGCGGGCTGGCAAGGTAGCCGCCTTCGTCTTGCCTCCGCAGGTTGCCCTCTTGCTCTCTGGTGAAGAGGAAGTACTCCATCTCGCTGCATGCATTGTAGGTTGCGTTCGTTCCCAGGACTCTCTTCGACCCTTCTATCGCTTTCTCGAGAACGAACCTTGGGTCAACCTTGAAGCGCCTTTTCGTGTCAGGTTCGTAGATGTCGCAGACCATCCTCCCCACCCTGTACGGGAAAATGCTGGGGGGCAGGACGGCGAAGGTGTTGAGGTCGGGGACTAGTTTCAAGTCACTCTCGCTTATGTCCACCATTCCCACGGACGAGCCGTCGATGTGAACGCCTTCGTCCGCGACTTTTGAAACGAGCCGGGCGGGCGCCCAAAGCGAATGCAACCCTCCCGAGAGGTCAGTGAACTGGAAGGCCACTTCTTCCACTCCGCGCTTCTGAATTGTGGCCTTGACCTCTGCTATGCCCATTCCGCCGCTGTGTCGGAGCACTGGTCATTTATGTTGTCTGTCCCGAAACCGAATCCTGAGACACCTACCATCCCAGGACGACAAGAAGGAGTGCCCTGGGCCGCTTTGAGGAGAACGAACTATTATATCGCCGCGGAACCCCGCAGGCCCATGCAGCGGCACGCGATTAGGGCCCCCAGGGGGAAGGAGATTTCTTGCAAGAGCTGGCACCAGGAGGCTGCGCTCCGGATGCTTATGAACAACCTCGACCCGGAAGTCGCCAAGGACCCTGAGCACCTGATAGTCTACGGCGGAACAGGCAGGGCCGCCCGCTCCTGGAAGGCCTTCGATGCAATCGTGAAGTCGCTGAAGAGCCTTGGCAACGACGAAACATTACTCGTGCAGTCAGGGAAGCCGGTCGGCATATTCAGGACGACGGTCTCGGCTCCGCGCGTGCTGATTTCTAACGCCATGATCGTCCCGAAGTGGGCTGACTGGGACTACTTCAGGGAGCTCGAGGAGAGGGGGCTCACGATGTACGGTCAGATGACGGCCGGGAGCTGGATGTACATTGGAACCCAGGGGATACTCCAGGGCACCTACGAGACACTCGCCGCCGTGGCCGCCAAGCATTTCGGGGGTTCGTTGAGAGGCAGGATCGTCCTTACTTCCGGTCTTGGCGAAATGGGTGGTGCCCAGCCGTTGGCCGCTACCATGAACGACGGGGTTGCCCTCGTAGTCGAAGTCGACAAGAGGGCGATTCAACGGCGGATCGACAAGAAATACTGCGACGTAGTGGTGGAAGATCTGGGGGAGGCGCTTGGCCTGGTCAAGGATGCTGCGAGAGAAGGCAGAGCCCTTTCCGTCGCCCTCCTCGGAAACGCAGCTCAGGTCCTTCCTGAACTTGTGAGCAGAGGGTTCAGACCTGACGTGCTCACCGACCAGACGGCCGCCCACGACCCTCTCGCGGGATACATCCCCGAAGGGCTCAGCGTACAAGAAGCCGCCGAGTTGAGGGCCTCCGACCCGAAGGGGTACCTTGCACGCTCGATGGCATCAATCGCGAGACACGTCGGGGCCATGCTCCAGTTGCAGGACCGGGGCGCCGTAGCCTTCGAATACGGAAACAACATCAGGAAGATGGCCAAGGACGCAGGGGTCCAGGATCCCTTCAGGATCCCGGGCTTCGTCCCCGAGTACATCAGACCCCTCTTCTGCGAGGGGAGAGGGCCCTTCAGGTGGGCCGCTCTATCCGGAAGGCCGGAGGACATTTACGCAACGGACGAGGTTGTCATTCGAGAATTCAAGGGCAACGAGTCGTTGGTCAGGTGGATAAAGAAGGCCCACGACAGGGTCCAGTTCCAGGGACTCCCTGCCCGCGTCTGTTGGCTCGGCTACGGGGAGAGGGCGAGGTTCGGGAAGATAATCAACGACATGGTCAGGGAAGGCGAGATCTCAGCCCCCATCATCATCGGGAGGGACCACCTCGATTCAGGCTCCGTCGCATCCCCCTTCCGTGAGACCGAAGGGATGAAGGACGGCTCTGATGCAATAGCGGACTGGCCCATCCTGAACGCGCTCCTCAACGCGGTGTCAGGGGCCTCCTGGGTCTCGGTCCACCACGGTGGAGGTGTCGGCATCGGATACTCTATTCATGCAGGGCTAGCGGTCTTGGCGGATGGGACTCGCGAGGCAGAGGCGAGAATCGCCACAGCCCTCACCAACGACCCCGGGCTCGGTGTCGCAAGACACGCCGACGCAGGTTACGACGAAGCCATCAGGACGGCCAAGACGAAAGGCGTGAAGGTTCCGATGATGGAAGACTGACCTTCGTCTTTCTTCGGAATACGGAGTAGAAGTAGTAGCCGACGTAGGCAGCAGAGATAATGGAAACCAGGGCGGAGAGATCGTCCACTACTGTTGATGAATTCGTAAACGCGCTCAGCGCGCCACTGGATGACCCTGCCAGAAGACCGGCGTAGACGAGGATTATCGACCACGTGAGGCAGCCTGCGACTGTCATGACCACGAAGCTCCAGATCCTCATCCTGAAGAGGCCTGCTGGCAAGGAAATTACTGTCCTGAGGCCGGGAACGAACCTAGCGGCAAAGACCGTCCACTGCCCTGACCTTGCGAACCATCCCGCAGCCCTGTCGAGCGCTCCCCTATGCAACCTGAAGAGCTTCAACAGCTCGATGACGAAAGGTCTCCCGAGCCACACTGCAACGTAGTAGTCCACGAGCGCGCCTGCCAGTCCTGCCAGCGTGCTCACTGCTACTGCCGCCCAGAAGTTCAGAGTGCCCAAGTAAACGAGGTAGCCTGCGAGAGGCAAGACCACCTCGCTAGGAATCGGGAGGGAGGCGCTTTCCATTGCCATAAGCGCGAAGAGGCTCGCGTAGCCGTAGCTCGTCATGAAGGCGCTCAGACTCGCTGTTGATAGCAGTGACCCTGTCAGCCCGGAGAACCAAACGCCGAAGGGGATTTCTATCACATCTGTTGCCTCGAGAAGGCCAACGACGAAGGTCGCGACCGCTATGGCGAGCAGGTACCTGCTTTCCGGGACGATCGAATCAAACGGCCTGCCACCTTCCTGCAATTAGGGGGACGGGTGCGTGCAACGTTTATAGGAATTTTAGAGCACCAACTGCCTGGCTAGGAGCCAGCTTTCTTCTTCTTCGAGAGCTCCGCCACGAGCTCCTTCGCCCTGTCGAATCTTATTTTTCTCTCCTCAATCATCTTCGTGGCTACCTTGTCGGCCAGTTCGTCCGTTGCTCCCGCGGAGATGGCTAAGTTGCGAGCGTGGAGTTTCATGTGCCCCCTCTGTATCCCCTCGCTCGCCAATGCTCTGAGGGCCGCGAAGTTCTGCGCCAGACCCACCGCCCCCATTACCTCGGCGAGCTCGATAGCGGTCTTCACACCGAGTATCTTGATGTTTACACGTGCGGTTGGATGTGTCTTGGCCGCCCCCCCTACCAGACCGACTGCCATGGGCATCTCCAGCCTCCCCACCAGGTCTCCGTCGGTGTTCTTCTCCCAGGTTGTGAGCGGCTTGTACTTCCCAGTCCTTGACGCATAGCTGTGTGCCCCCGCTTCAAGGGCTCTGGTGTCTTGTCCGCACGCTATTCCCACTGCAACCACTCCGTTCATAATTCCCTTGTTGTGCGTCGCGCACCTGTAGGGGTCTGCATCTGCAAAGGCGTAGGCGTACACGATTCCATCTACCACGTCTTCTCCTCCCACGGCGTCCTTGTCGAACACTGCCGTGGCCCGTACAAGTCTCCTGTCAGCCAGATTGGAAATTATCCTAAGGAGAACCCTTCCCCCGGTGATTTCCTCCACTATCGGTGCTACAGCTTCTGCCATCGTGTTGACCGCATTTGCGCCCATGGCGTCCCCCGTGTTGACAACCAATTCCGCTATCACCATTGGCCCTCTGTTGCTCGGCAGCACCTTGACACTAAGTTCCTTGGCACCCCCGCCGAGGGACGCCAGCATGGGGTCCTGCTCGTTGGCCTTCTTCAGGAGGTCGCTCTTCCTCGTGAGGAGCCTTGCTTTTGCGCCCTCCGGGTCCGTGACATTGATGACCTGAACTTGGCCGATCATCACAGGGCCTGTGTTGGTGACTCTGAACCCTCCCTTCACCCTTGCCATCTTCGCGGCGTTGCTAGCGGCTGCCACCACCGATGGTTCTTCCAGCGCCATCGGCACGAGGTAGTCCTTGCCGTTGATTCTGAAGTTGGTCGCGATGCCGAGGGGATAAGTTACCCCTCCGACGACGTTCTCAATCATGTGGTCGGCGGCATCGGCCGGGAGGCCACCCGTCCTGGCCAGGGTCTCGATCTCCTCGTCCGACAGCTGGGCAATCTTCTTCAGAACCTTCCTCCTTTCAGCCATGGATAACCTGTGGAATCCCGGTAGCAAAGAACTGTCGGTCATTCTCTTGTAGTTGCTCCCCCCTGTGGCTATTTAATCAGTTGAAGATGACCAGAATGGTCTCGTCAATCGGCGAACCTAGGGCTCTCGGAAGGATGTGGGAGCTCTTTCGGGCACCCCTTCATGAATGAAAGTGAAGACACTCGAGTCGATTTCAGGTGCCTCGATTATGTAAGACGCATAGAAGGCGTGGAATGGCTTGTACTGAAAGCGAAGCGGCGATTGGATAAGGAAAGAAGGAATCCGTTACGCATCGTAATTAAGGATATCAATAGGAGCCCGCAGGGTCAGCAACCTTTGGGCCGGTCGTCTAGCATGGTTAGGACGTCAGGCTGCGTCCCGTCAGGCTCTGACACTTGCTAGCAGAAGACGGCGAAGCGGAGCAACGGCGCCGCGCTAAGGTCGGCGGTTCAATTCCGCCCCGGCCCACTCAAGAATAAGACAAGAGTCAGGTCCAACTCTCTGCCCCTGGAATAGTCCCAGGCACATGGCGTTTCTCGTTACCTTGTGCAAGGAAGCCGAACGCTTAACTCCAAGAAGACGCGAAGCACGCGACTAGACTCTAGGGTGACTGATATCAAGGGGTGGGCTGTCGAAACTGACCAGGCGCTTCGCTCTGTCCTAGGCAAGGGAAAGTACGTCGATGACATCAAGTTGGATGGGATGCTTCACCTTCACCTAGTCAGAAGCCCATATGCAAGGGCCCGCGTCCTTTCCGTGAAGGGTGGGATAACAGGGCACGAATTGAAGGCGGACATGACCTCCGTAGGGGAAGATGCGGGAGGGACAGGGAGTATACGATTTCCCGTCCTGGCCACCGAGTACGTCAACTACGTCGGGCAGCCGGTGGCCGCGGTCCTTGGGGAGGACGTGTACCAGGCCGCGGACAGGGCCGAAGAGGTGGATGTTCAGTACGAGCCGTTGAAGGCGGTCGTGGACCCGGAGCTGTCGCTCGAATCCGAACCGATACACCCGTCAACCTCGAGCAACCTGGCGACGGAGGACTCTCTCGGCAAGGACTTCGAGTTGAATTCGCCGATTGAGGTCGAAGAAACCCTCAGGATGTCCAGGGTCTCGCCGAACCCCCTCGAAACGAGGGGGGTTGTGGTCGCCTACGACGGGTCGATTCTCACCGTCTACGGCTCTACCCAGTCCGTATTCTCGTGGAGAGACGGAATGTGCGCCTCTCTCGGTCTGAAGGAGGGAGCGGTGAGGGTGATACAGATGGACACCGGAGGGGCCTTCGGCTCCAAGGGAGGGATTTACCCGGAGTACGTCGTCGCAGCCTACGCCGCCATGAAGCTCAGAAGGCCCGTGAAGTGGATAGAGAGCCGATTCGAGCACCTGATGGCGACGGACCAGGGGCGTGGCGCCTTGGCAAAAATGAAGCTGTACGCGGACAGGAGAGTGAGGATACAGGGGCTGAAGGCGGACATCCTGATTGATGCAGGGGCGTACCCGCTGGGAAGTGGCATGTGGGCTCCCTGGTGGATCGGGTTCCAGCTCACGGGACCATACTCCATCAAACAGGCGTATGTCAGGGCAAGGTCCGTATACACGAACAAGGTGTGCCTGGGCCCCTACAGGGGGGCAGGGAGGCCCGAAGCTGCCTTCTTCATGGAAAGGATGATGGACAGGCTGGCCGATGAAGCTGGTCTGGACCCGGCAGAGGTCAGGCTGAGGAACGCCTCTCCAAGGTCCTTCGAGTCCCCCCTGGGGTTGACCATAGGTGCTTCGAGGCCCTTCCTGAGGGAGGCCCTGTCGGCTTTTGGATACTCCCGCAGAAAGAAGCGTAACCTCGGACTATCGTGCTTCGTCCTCGTCCCCGCGTCGCAGGACGGAGAGTCGGCGAAGGTCGCGGTTCGTGGAGGAAGGGTAAAGGTCTGGCTCGGCGGGAGCTCCCACGGTCAGGGGCACGACGTGTTTGCCAAGCATCTGGTGAGGGAGGCGCTAAAGGTGAAGGAAGACCTCGTCGACTTCGAGCCAGCCGACACGGGGGAACTGTCTGCAGGTGTGGGCAGCTGGGGGAGCAGGAGCGCGATGGTCGGTGGGGCCGCACTCCTGGAGGCCTGTAAGGAGATGGAGGCGAAGGCCAAGGGGAAGCTGGGACGTGCATACTCAGTCGCCAACCTACTGAAAGGGGAATTCGAAGCGGAGGCATTCTTCCGACCCAACGCACCTTTGACCTCTTTCGGCGCCAACCTAGTGTCCGCGAAGGTGGGCGAATCAGGGATGGCTTCGATAGACGAAGTCGTCTCCTACTATGATGTCGGGAAGGCGCTGAACCCTGCGATGGTGGAGAGCCAAATCATAGGCGGAACGGCCCAGGCGGTTGGGGAAGTGCTGTACGAAAGGGCCCTCTACAGCGAAGAAGGGCAGCTCCTGACCGCTAGCCTGGCGGACGCCGGCGTTCCTCACTCGACGGAGATGCCGAGGGTCGTGGTCAAGACTGCCACTCACAAATCCTTCCTTCGGCACGGAGCAAAAGGCGTGGGCGAAAGCCCGACGATTGGGGTTCCCCCTGCGGCTACCAGAGCACTGGAGGTCACCCTGGGCAGGAGGTTCAACAGCTTGCCCATCGAAAGCGACCAGCTATGGGCGACCGACTCTGCGGAGACGGTGAACTAGGGCCCTTCGAGCTTCTGCCTGAGGCAGTCAAAGAGCTGCTTTACGATCTTCTCCGCCTGAGAATCTAGCAGCCTCTGCCCCAACGAGGCTATCTTCCCGCTTATTCGTGCCTCGACACTCCAATTCATCGAGGTTCCCCCGCCCTTGCCCTCAGTCAGCTTCATCTCGATTTCCATGTCCAAAGCACTCCCGATTCCAGTCCCGTGCGCCAGCAGTTTGGCGTGCGAGCCAGGCTCTTTCCCCGCTGTCTTGAAGTGTAGCACGAAATCCCCTCTGATGAACGAAACTCCTACTCTTACGGTTGCGTCGAAGTCGTCCCGGGACCTCACTTCCAATCCCTGGAGGTCTGGCATGCACTGGGCGACCTGACGGGGGTCTGTCATCAGGTCGAACACTCGTTCCCTGGGGGCTTCCACATCGAAGACACCTTTGAATTGCATTTTTCCCGAACTCATCTTGCAACAATATAAATGAAGGCGGAGGAAAGTGATTGCGCCTTTGATACCGCCTTCTTTCGACTACGCTGCCCCGAAAACCTTAGCCGAAGCCATTGATCTCCTCAAAGGTGGCGGAGGGGAAGCGAAGGTCATCGCTGGAGGGCAGAGCCTCGTTCCTCTCTTGAAGCTCAGACTGGCCTCGCCCAAGCTTCTCGTGGACATAAACCGGATACCTGGTCTCGATTACATCGGCGAATCCGAAGGATTCCTGAGGCTCGGCGCCCTGACTCGCATGGCAGAGGTGGCTTCGTCTGACCTGCTCCGGAATAGGTATCCGATAATTCATGACGCCTCGAGAGTGATCGCTGACCCTCTTGTCCGTAACCTCGGGACAGTAGGGGGGAACATCTCGCACGGAGACCCTGCCAATGACCTCCCCGCCGTGATGCTTGCCTTGAACGCGGAGTTCGAAGCGATTGGGCCCTCGGGCCGAAGGACGATCAGGGCACAGGATTTCTTTCTTGACAGCTTCACTGTCGCGTTGCATCACGACGAGCTTCTGACGGAAGTGAAGGTGCCTGTCCCCCCTCCCCGCAGCCGAGGGTCTTACCAGAAGCTCGAACAGAAGGTCGCCGACTTCGCCACGGCGGCGGTAGCTGTCCAGCTGAGCCTCAACCATCGAGGCGAGTGCGAGAGCCTGGGCATAGGGCTCACGGCCGTGGGTCCGACGGCGATTAGGGCGAGAGACGCGGAAGAGGCTCTGAAGGGGAAGAAGCCGACGGACCGAGGCGCGGTCGAGATGGTCGCGGTGCTAGCCGCCCAGGCGTCCGACCCCGCATCTGACATGCGGGGGACGGTCGAATACAAGAAGAAGGCGGTGGAGCGCCTAGTTGGCAGGGCGCTCAAGATCGCTTACCAGCGCTCAAGAAGCAGAGGTGCCAGGTAAGGTGTCGTCCCCCAGCCGCATAAGTCTGACCGTGAATGGCTCGAGGAAGGAGGCGGAAGTCGAGCCCCGCCTGCTGCTTGTGCACTTCCTTCGCGAGAACCTGGGGCTGACGGGGACCCACGTGGGGTGTGACACGACTCACTGCGGTGCCTGCACGGTACTGATGGACGGGAGGGCGGTAAAGTCGTGTACAGTCCTTGCTGTTCAGGCAGATGGCAGGGCAATCACCACCATCGAGGGCCTTGCGGACGACGGCGAACTCCATCCCATTCAGAAGGCCTTCCTCCTAAAGCATGGGCTCCAGTGTGGTTTTTGCACGCCGGGCATGCTCATGACCGCATCCGCCCTGCTTCAGACGAACCCGCACCCGACAGAGGAGGACATCAGGATTGGAATCTCCGGGAATCTCTGCAGGTGCACCGGCTATGCGAAGATAATCGAGTCGGTCCAGTACGCGGCGCGCAAGTCTGTTCATTCGCTGGGGAACGGTTCAGGGCCCAAATCGGTCATGTCCCCCAGCCGACGAGCCTGAATGCAGACGCAAGCTGCCCCGAATTATGTGGCGGACTGCCGAGCTCAATGAAACCTATCGGCTTCAATCCTTAATACGAAGGGCCGGTCTGAGGCAACCCAGGCATGAACAGAGGGCTCCTCATCTTTGCCCTTCTCTTGGTCTTTCTCGGGATAGGATTCGGCCTTTACCTATTGTCTGTCTTCGGCCTGCTGTTACTGATTCCAGCGCTGCTGTCTGCCCCCCGCCCGTCTACGCCCCCTGCGCCTACCCAGCCGAAGCAGGAAAC
Organism: Nitrososphaerales archaeon; assembly: GCA_035626075.1. Lineage (GTDB taxonomy): Archaea > Thermoproteota > Nitrososphaeria > Nitrososphaerales > Gagatemarchaeaceae > UBA183. The sequence continues at coordinate 9,293 of DASPOK010000094.1, read as the reverse complement.
CAGGCGGATAGTTCCACGAGCTGCCGAGAGACCCGAAACCGCCCACCCGCCCGCGCTGACTCCCGCCCCTTCAATGGCCATGGCGACCACCCCTGTCCCAGCGCAAACGCAGTCGTACGCTCCTGCCCTCTTTCCCACTTCGATGTTCCCGTCCCTCTCCCAAACTGCTATCCAGCCCCAGCCACAGAATGTGCCTGCGTCAGAGAAGCCTGCAGCGCAAGACGAGTTGCTCGAAGCAGGTGCTATCCTTCTGCTTCTCAGACTGATTTCTGGTTAGGGCACGTAGACGTTCATTTCGCGCCCAATCTTCCTGAGCCTCTCCACCCTGTGAGCTAGCGAGGGGTGAGTCGAGAACATCTCGATGAGGGCGCTTCCTCTGAAGGGGTTCACAATCCAGAGGGCTGCAGTGGCTGGAGAAGGGGCCTTAGCGGGGTTCGTCGCCACTGGCCTTGTCTGCGCCTTCGCGCTGATCTTCTCGAGTGCACTCACAAGGCCTCCAGGATTCCTGGTCAATTTTGCCCCATATTCGTCGGCGTTGTATTCATCGTCCCTGCTGATTCCGAGCCTGACAAAGGTCGCACCTAGAGGCACCAGGATTACAGCGAGAATCAGCCATGGCGAACCGCCGTTCCTGTTCCTGCTGCCCCCGCCAAACCACATCGAGAACATGGCCATCTGCCCGATGTACGAGATCGCGCCGGCGAGCGTCGCAGCAACGCTTGACATGAGGACATCCCTGTGAACGACATGCCCAATCTCGTGACCAATTACAGCTTCCAGCTCGCTCGGCGTCAGGGTCTGCAATATGCTCGAGGTCGCGCAGACCACTGCCTTGTTAGGACCTCTGCCCGTCGCGAAGGCGTTTGGCTGGGGCGAATCGACGATTCCGACCTTGGGCATGGGAATATTGGCCTTCTGGGCCACCCCCCTCACTACCTTGAAGAGGGTGGGGTTGTCGCCTTCTTGGATGATTTTGGCCCTGCTCATCCTTAGAACGATGGAATCGCTGTAGTAATACGACACGAAGTTTATGGCTGCTGCAAGCACCAACGCGAGGCCCATGAAAGCCAAGGGGTCTTGGAAGAAGTACCATCCAACGACGTAGCCCAGGACCATCAGCAGCCCTGTGAGGACGAAGAAGAGGAGGGTCATCTTGGCGTACATCGAAGCCGTCATTCAAAACGCGCAGCCGGTCGCACGCGTAAAAGCCTTTCCCGAAATCTTGCCAAAATCCTCCCTGAATTCGTGCCATCTTTGAAAGATGAAAGAATAAATCCATCCGAAGAAAGGAAAGCCTGAGACATTATGGAGGACAACGAAGGAGACGACTGGCCGTCCCGGAAGAGGAGGGGGTCCCCGTTCGGGCCCTGGGGCTTCCCGGACATAGATGAAATGATGAGGGAGATGGAACGGGCATTCTCTGAGCAGTTCAAGGATTTCGAAAAGGAGTTCCCGAAGAGCCTCGTAAGGGAGTCGAAGACCGCAGACGGCGAGGTGAAGAAGGAGATAGGGCCCATAGTCTACGGCTACTCTGTGACCATAGGGCCGGACGGAAAGCCCGTTGTGAGGGAGTTCGGCAACGTCAGGAGCGGCGAGGGGACTCCATGGAAGGCGATTCAAGACAAGCGGGAGCCGCTTGTGGACATCTTGAGCTCAGACAAGGATGTCAGGGTCATCGCAGAGATGCCAGGGGTCAAAAAGGAGGACATCAGCGTCACTGTAAACGAGAAATCAATGGTGATTTCCGTGGACACAGAAGAGCGGGGGTACTACAAGGAACTAGACCTCCCCGGCATAGTCGACCCGAAGGGAGCGAGGTCCACCTACAACAACGGGATCCTCGAGGTCACGATCCCGTTGAAGTCCTCGGGCAAGGGTGGGGTCAAGCTCAAGATCGAGTAGCTATTGGTAAGGCCCGCCCTCTGCTCCTTCCTTGTACCTGGCCATGGCGTTGAAGGTGGCTTCCCTGTAGCCGTGCTTCTCCGCCAAGGACCTTGCTATGTCCCCTGTCGTGATTATGCCGGCGAGGGATCCGTCCCCTCCGACAACGACAAGCCTCCTTATCCTGTACTGCGCCATGAGCTCGGCAGCCGAAGTCAGCGAGACTTCAGTAGCAATTGTTATCAAGGGCGTTGACATGATATCTCTCACGAGGACCTTCTTCGGGTCCAATCCGTCCGCCAGAACCTTTGAAACCAAGTCCCTTTCCGTAACTATCCCTATGGCCGTCCCCCCCTGTGTTATCACAGCGCAGCTGACCCCTCTCTTTGCCATGGCCTTGCCGCAGTCCCTTGCGTTCGAATTCAGTTCTACTGCCAACACGGCTTTCACCATGACCTCCCCGACAGTGGGCTCCTCCTTTGCCATGTTCTTCAGCCACACTCTAGCATGATTTATCGTTTGGTGATGGCTTGAGTGGACCGGGGGTGAGCAGCCGCGATACGGGGGCGGACCGCAACGAGTGCCTGTAAGTTGTCAACTCCCCAGGCCAACATACTTCATCTCCACGAAATCCGGTATACATCTTGGGTTCATTCGATAACAATTTAGGAACTATCTCGGAAATCAAGTAAATACCCATACGAACAAACAACCGACAATGAGCTTGAAAATCACAGGCAAAATCTACCGATGTACAATCGACGGAACTTGCTATCAAAGCAAGGAGACTATTATGGCCCACATGAAGATGCAGCACAACCTAGCGAATCCGAACTCCTCCTACATGCGAGAGATGACGATAGGTGATTCTGACTGATGCAGAAAGCAAAGACGAACCTGGTCTCCAATCAAGATGCTGAAGAAGCAATCTCAGCGGCGCACGGAAGTGGGCTTGCCGCAACGAGAGCGGGACGCTTCGCCATCGACGGGAGAAACGCCGGGTTCTGGGTAGTGTACTTTTTCGGAGCGGTCGCTGTCTCCCTGGGCATAGCCCTTGCCTTTGCTCTAGTTACTCGGGGGGTCTATTAGGTGGATGGGGCCACGAGAACTGCAACGCCAGTGATGGCGCTCAGACGCGAATACGACAGCAGAGGTGGCGCAGGTCTCGAGAAGCGATTGCCGGGAATGGGTGGGGTCGAATTCGTAGACTTCTACACCAACGTAGGAGAGGTCGCGATAGGCGGTCCTGACTAATGCAGAGAGCAAAGAGCAACCAGCTCTTCGATCAGGATGTGAAGGAAGCAATCTCAGGCGTAAAGAAGGAAGAGTACCGAAGGGCGTTGGAGGAGGCGCACGCTCCGAACGCTCTCGCAACAGTCGAGCACAGTGTCAGGATTGATTTCCAGTTGACCCAGCACGACAGGCTTCAGCTTCTGGGCGAGATCGAGCGTGCTGTTTCGCTAGTGAGTCCGTCTGGGATTGGTCACGAACACCTATCGAGGTAGATACGACGTATACGCTGAAAACAGCCGATGTGGTGAAGTCAATCAAGAAAGCTTTGACTTTCGACAGGACCGCGGCCGTCGGTCTGGCTCTCCTTATGACATCCTCGGTCATGGGTGCACTTCTCCGCAACTCGGCACAGATAGCAAGTGACCCTATAGCACGAGTGTTTCACACCACCTGTGATACCTACGTGAAGGGGCTTTGCATACCTACTGCATATTTCTCCGTACCGTTGGGTCCGCTTGGCTCTCTTGTAGTTAACATGACTTCTTTTACGGTAAGTGCCCTCTTCTTTGTTCTTGGCGTCGTGTTAGTGCGCAAGTAGATGCACCCGACGCTAGGCTTGTATCACACTGGGCGGGTAAGCCACGACAGTGTGAATGACCCTGGAGTCGCACAGTAGACCGCTCGAATCCAGGCGACCCACGCCCCTAGGTGCTCGAAACGAACTCTGTTCGATCTTTGCTCGGGCGAAAAGTAGACCAGCGAGTAGCCCCGTGTGGGGTGGCGTGCAACATTCAGGAAAGAACCTTGGATCTAACGAGAGGTTCGCCCATTTAGCAGGAAGGTGGACCGGGGGGGAATTGAACCCCCGACCTTCCGCGTGCAAGGCGGACGTTCGTACCGCTGAACTACCGGCCCACTAGGCGAGCCACGATTGCCTCTCTTCTTATGCTCTTCTCACTTGCAAAGGAATTATAGGCCAACCTGAGGCGTCCCGCTTCCGCGGGCCGGTAGCTCAGCTTGGCTAGAGCACCCGACTGATAATCGGGAGGCCAAGGGTTCGAATCCCTTCCGGCCCATTGTCAATTAGCTGGGAACAGGCTCTATTCGGCAGACGGGGCTTGATTCTGCCTGATTGGACGCGGGCAGATGAGACGCACGTTGGATACATCCGGGTTGTAGGATTCGCTTAAGAAATTAAGTGGGCCCCAGCGACTTTGACTTCAGAAGCCTCTCTTCAGATCTTCGCAAACTGTTTTATCATCAACCCTACCCATCCAAGCAAGGGCCACGAAATGTCCGAAGGCGAGCGGAGACTCGCTGCGATAATGTACACGGATATGGTCGGATATACTGCCCTTGGGCAAAGGAACGAGTCACTCTCACTGGCATTGGTCGAGGAGCAGAGAAAGCTCATCCGTCCTATCCTTACGAGACACAATGGCAGGGAAATCAAGACGATGGGGGACGCTTTCCTCGTCGAGTTTCCCAATGCCTTGGACGCAGTAAGATGCGCATATGATATACAGAGAGCAACGCGGGAGTTCAACATCTCCATTCCGAACGAGAAGAGAATCCACCTCAGAGTGGGACTTCACCTTGGTGACGTGGTTGAGTCTCAGGGCGATATATCGGGAGACGCTGTGAACGTAGCATCCAGGATTGAGCCACTCGCAGAAGACGGAGGAGTGTGCCTTACCCGCCAGGTCTACGAGAGCACGTACAGCAAGTTCGACATACCCTTAGTCAGCATTGGCAGGAGGTCGCTGAAGAATGTGTTCGAGCCGATGGAGGTGTACAAGATGCAGATGCCCTGGCAGCAACAGCCCCAGACCAGTGAGGAGATTGTCCTTCCCCGCGACAGAATAGCAATCCTCCCCTTCGCCAACATGAGCCCCGATCCGAACGACGAGTATTTCGCCGACGGCATAACGGAGGAGATCATTTCGACCGCGTCGGGGATCAGTGGCCTCAAGGTCATCTCGAGGACATCTGTGATGGGGTACAAAGGAACGAACAAGAAAGTGAAGGAAATCGGCAGAGAACTTGAAGTCGGATCGGTCCTGGAAGGCAGCTTCAGGAAGGCCGGGAACAGGATTCGGGTCACGACGCAGCTCATCAATGTGGCTGATGACCAACACCTCTGGGCTCAGAACTACGACAGGAACCTGGATGATGTTTTCGAAGTCCAAAGCGACGTTGCGAAGCAGGTGGCCGAAGCACTCCGGGTGAGAATCCTCACTCCAGAGAGGGAACGTATAGAAAAGAAGCCCACGACTAGCACCGAAGCTTACACATCGTACCTGAAGGGGGAGCATCTACTTGGAAAGAGAGCGGGTGAAAGACCTGTCGGAGCGGTCAAGGAAGCTGCCCAGTGCTTCGAGCAGGCCGTCAGTGAGGACTCGGGTTTCGCTTTGGCGTACGTGGGGCTTGCCAACTGCTCGGTGAAACTCTTCGAGTTCGGAATCGAAATCACTGCCAACATCGAGAAAGCAAAGAGAATGAGCATCAAAGCCTTAGATGTCGACCCAGAGCTTGCTGAGGCCCACAGCGCATACGGCTGGGCTCTGGCGGACGATTTAGATTTCAGAGGGGCGGAAGACGAGTTCAAGAAAGCTATCCAGCTCAAGCCGAGCGAGCCAAGTGCTCACAATGGGTACTGCTGGATTCTGCTTTTTCGGCACAGATGGGACGAGGCACTCGAGCAGATTGAGACGGCAGTGCGGCTCGACCCCCTTTCACCGGTGCTCTGCGCGAATCAAGGTTGGTTCTATCTCTTCAGAAAAGATTACCTCAGAGCGTTGGAATTGTTCAAACGGACAGTCGATTTGGGGGGAGTTGGTGGGAGGGCAAGTGTCGCGTTTCTCTACGGGAAGATGAAAATGTTCGAGGAGATGAGACACGAGTACGAGACTTGGGTGGAACTTCTCAAAGCCGATTGGCCACCTGCAGAGGGGTGGGCACGCGCGCGGATGTCGTATCTTATGGATGACAAGGAGTCGGTAAGAAGGTTATTGCCTGAGCTCGAGATTCATGTTGGGGAGGAACATGGCATAGATGCATTTGACATCGCTCAGTACTACTTCTATCTCGGTGACGGCGACAAGGGGTTCAGTTGGTTGGAGCGGAGCTACTCCAGAAAGGAAAACCCCTTTCCTCTAATCACGGTAGATTCCCTCTTTGACAACGTCCGCGACGACCCGAGGTACCTTGAACTCGTGAAGAGGCTCGGTTTGGATTGACGTCAGGCGAAGGCGAGCGGAGGCTCATTGCAATCATGTATACGGATATGATCGGCTATACATCCCTGGGACAGAGAAACGAGTCCCTCTCCCTTGCGTTGGTTGAAGAGCAAAGGAAGCTGATTCGACCAATCCTCGCAAGACACAACGGCAGAGAGGTCAAGACGATGGGGGATGCGTTCCTGGTCGAGTTCCCGAACGCCACCGACTCTGTAAGATGTGCCTACGACATCCAGAGGACAATCAGAGAATTCAACTTCTCCCTGGCTACGGACAAGAGGATTCATCTCCGGATAGGCGTCCATCTGGGCGAAGTCACTGAAGCACAGGGAGACATCTCAGGCGATGCGGTGAATGTGGCCTCCAGAATATACCCCTTAGCGGAAGACGGAGGAGTCTGCGTCACTAAGACTGTGTATGATTTTGTAAGGGGCAAAGTAGACATCCCAGTGTCAAGCATCGGGGCGAAGACTCTGAAGAACGTCAGCGAGCCTATGGAGGTCTACAAGATGGAGATGCCTTGGGAACCGCCCACTTCAGGAGGAGAGACCTCATATCCGTCTAACAGAATCGCTATTCTTCCGTTCGTCAGCATGAGCACAAATCCCGACGACGCCTTCTTCGCTGACGGCGTAACCGAAGAGATCATCTCAACTGTGTCAGGGATCAGCGGCTTGAGCGTCATTTCGAGGACCTCTGTGATGGGCTACAAGGGGACGACGAAGAAGGCCAAGGAAATCGGAAAGGAGTTGGAGGTCGGATCGATTCTCGAGGGAAGCTTCAGGAAGGCGGGCAACAGAATCCGCGTGACGACTCAGCTCATCGACGTGGCTGCAGACAGGCATCTTTGGACGCAGAACTACGACAGGAACCTCGACGATGTGTTCGAAGTCCAGAGCGACGTGGCAAGACAGGTCGCCGATGCCCTGCGCGTAAGAATCCTTTCCCCTGAGAAAGAGCGCATCGAAAGGAAGCCCACGGAGAGCACGACCGCGTACTCGCTCTACCTTAAGGGCAAGCACCACTTGAACGTCCGCGGGCTGGAGGACCTCAGGAAAGCGCGGGAATACTTCGAGCTGGCCGTTCACGAGGACCCTGAATTCGCTTTGGGGTACTTGGGTGTCTCAGACTGCTGCTTGGTGCTTCGCTCCAACTGGTGGGACGAACCCGAACCAAACCTCGAGAAGGCAAGAACGATGCTGGACAAGGCCCTCCAACTTGACAGTGAGCTTGCTGAGGCGCACGCGACGAAGGGGCTGTTTCTCTCTCACTTGTATGACCTGCAGGGTGCCGAGAACGAGTTCAGAAAGGCGCTTGAGTTGAAACCGAGCTACGCCACCGCACACATGTGGTACTTCTTGTTGTTGTTCCATCAACTAAGGTGGCAAGAGGCCCAAAGGGAGATTGAGATGGCCGTTGAGCTCGACCCGCTGGCACTAGTCGTCTACGGCAACCTGGGGGCATACTACTTCTACAAGAAGGACTTTGGTAGAGCGATTGAATCTTGGACGAAGACTGTAGACCTAGGATCCACCATCTCGCACGGGGGCTTGGCAGAGGCCTACGGGCTGATGGGGAGGTTCGAAGATATGAAACGCGAGTTCGATATCTACGTGAGGCTCAACAAGGATTCGGTCCCCCTTGCGCAGCTCTACGCAGAAATTTGGACGGCTTATCTCATGGATGACAAGAAGACGGTGGCCCGGCTCCTCCCTGAACTCGAAGCCCACTATCACGATGAAAGAGGGCCTAGCGCCCACGAGATCGGTTCAGTCTGCTTCTACCTTGGCGAAGAGGAAAGGGGCTTCGAGTGGCTCGAGCGCTCTTTCGCGAAGAAAGAACCTGGCCTATTGTATATCAAGAGTGAACAATTCCTTTTCTTTGACGGCGTCCGCTCTGACCCCAGATATCTCGACCTCCTGAAGAGGCTCGGACTGGACTAATGGAACGTGTAGTACTAGGATTCACTTAATTTCTTAAGCGCATACCTTCCGGCCCATCGTCAATTAGCTCACAACAAGCTCTATTTGGCAGTCAGGGCTCAATTCTAGCTAATCGGATTCTTATGCAAGAGAGGGACGTCAGACGCAACCAAACTGCGGGATTCGCTTAAGAAATTAAGTGGGCCCGCGCCATTGTTGTGCCGAGTCGCAGGTTAGTAGGGATTTTTCTAAGCGAATCCCACGCGAACGCCGTATGACAGTATGAGCATCCTGTTGAATGGCTGGTTGTCGGAGCCCTAGGTCCGTTCGTGAGCGTGACAAGACTAGACCAGCCATTTATCAGCCGTCCAAGCAGATGCCCCGGCGAGACAAGACGAACGTGCCGTGTGATGGCCGAAACCCCGGACGTGCGCTTCCAATCAGGCGCGACCTCAGGCCGCTCTATGTCCTCACCTTCGTCATAGCCCTGCTAATGGCTGTCGCATCGCTCACTGGTCTCCTTTGTCGGTCCTCGATCTACGCGACGCATGACCTGCTCAGCACGTTTCTTCCGAACGACGCGGTCAGTCTCTTCGTCGGTCTGCCGCTGATTCTCGTTTCCGTGCTTCTTGCGAGGCGCGGATTGCTCCTCGGTCTGCTTCTTTGGCCCGGTTCGTTGCTCTTTGTGTTCTACAACTACGTCGTCTACGCGCTCGCCATGCCGCTCGGTGCTGCCCTCGTCATCTACGTCGTGCTGGTTGCCCTGAGTCTGTATGTCACATTCCTCCTAGTGAGGAGCATCGATGGAGCGGCTGTTCGAAAGTGGCTCGCTGAAGCAATCCCGGAGAAGGCAATGGGCGGGTTGTTGGCAGCGCTAGGTATCTTGCTCTTCCTTCAGGCCATCGACGCCATGGCGACCGCAGTTGCAGGCCAGACTCAGTCGACCGTCCCGCAGCTTGCGACCCATGTGTCGGATCTGTTCATAACTCCGGTCTGGGTCATCGGCGGTGTGTTGCTC
>DASPOK010000093.1:0-3786 GCA_035626075.1 Nitrososphaerales archaeon | reverse complement strand
GACCCTGGTCGACGTCTTCAACGGCTGGGTGCGGATGATGTCCCCCTTCACGCCGTTCATGGCAGAAGACCTGAACCACGAACTCGGAGGCAAGGGGCTGGTCTGCCAGGCGGACTGGCCGACCCCGAAGGACTTCCCCGTTAATCAAGAAGCCGAGCTCGCTGAAGCAGTGATAGCGAAGGTGATAGATGACGCTCGCAACGTCTTGAAGGTCGTCAAAGGCCCTCGTTCGAGGCTGAACATCTACGCCTGCTCAGACGCTGCCAGGAGCTACTTCTTCGATCTGGCTACAGCCAAGCAGAAGAAGGAGAACGTCGGACAGGTGGTGAAGAAGTTCGCGCACCTCAAGATCCAACCTGACCGTGTCTTCAAGCTGTTTTTCGAGATCGGGGATGAGATGCTGGCCAAGCTCCTGTCGCACAGGGGCTTCGACGAGTTCGAGGCCCTGTCGGGGTCGTCTGACTTCATTTCGGGGGAGCTCGGAATCAAGGTGGTCGTGCAGAAGGCAGGGGCTAAGGACCTGAGGGACCCGGCGAATAAAGCGAAGGAAGCTCTTCCGACGAAGCCTGCGTTCTACTTGGAGTAATCGCCAGGAAGCAAAAGGGCTGCCTGGACTTCTTCCCATTACGAACCAACACAGTTGAACAAAGCCCGATGACAGACGCGGCCCAATCTAGAACCCCATTGGACAAGATTGAACGGAAGGAGAGGATAGGTTCTAGAGACTACTGCGGGTCCCTTCGATGGCGACTGTAGACCATGTGGCACTCAAGAGCTGAGAACCTGGATGACAGGTGAGGAGAGGGAGCCCACTCTGGGGAATGGGCTGGGCGGCTCTCCGCGGATTGCTCCCGTCGAATCCTGTCCCAGTCGGCCTAGGCCTGAGCTGGCTTCAGCTGAGCAAGTTGCTGTTTGATAGTTTCGAGCGATTGAAGAACGCTTTCGTTCATTTTTTGGTAATGGATGAGAAGATGATAATCTCTTTGCTCTCTTGGAAAGGTGCTGCCACACTGAGGACAGAAATCATCATTGGTCTGTTTTGTTGCCTTTGGCACAGTAAGACTTGAGGGCCCGTTGATTTATCCTTTGGCGTGAAGCGAAGCTTCTCCTTCTCTAACAAAAACACCGCCGCTTCTGAGCGCTCCCGAAGGAAAAAGCGTCCCTCAGCCTTCATATACGCCCAGGAAACTCGAACCATCGTCAAATGTCAACGGCTGACCCGGAGCTCCAAAGGGTTGCCAGGGTGCGGATGTCAGACGAGTACTCAGACCATACGCTGTACGACAGGCTCTCGAAGACCGTAGGCTCCGACAGCCCCTTCTCGGGGGTCCTGAAGGAGCTCGCGGCCACGGAACTTGGGCATTACGAATTCTGGCGGAAGTACGTCCCGGGAGAGGAGCCGTCGCTAGGGAGGCTCAAGCTCTACTGGATTCTGTTCCTGAGGAGGTTCTTCGGGCTGACTTTCGCCACCAGGTACCTCGATAGGCACGAGGCGAACGTGGTGAAGGAGTACGAAGGGCTGTCACGACTGATTCCCGAGTCTGACAAGCCCGCATACGAGGAGATGGTCGCCGACGAAAAAGAGCACGAGAGAGCCTTCGCTCTGAAGGTCGAAAGTTCAGCGGTACGCTACATCGCGTTCGTCGTGCTCGGGCTGGCAGACGCGCTTGTCGAAATCTCAGGCATACACGCCGGCTGGCTGGGGCTGTTCGACAAGACCGAGATAGCTGGCCTAGCGGGGGTCATAGCAGGGGGCGCCGCTTCCTTGGCCATGGCTTCGGCCGCCTTCGCCCAGGCGAAGCAGGGCTTCAAGGGCTCCGCACGGCTAAGCGCTGTTTACACCGGGGTTTCCTACTTCGTCACCGCCGTTATACTCGCCACTCCGTACTTCCTTACGCCCAACATGTTTCTCGCCCTCGGCTCGTCCCTTACCCTAGCCGTGGTAATCCTCGCGGTGACGACCTGGTACAGCATAGTCATCCAGCAAAAGCCCTTCTTCAAGGACTTCGTCGAGATTCTTGCCATCCTGTTCGCGACCACCATCGTGGTCTTCGCTCTCGGCTCCCTCGTCAGCGCGGCGTTTCCAAGCATCAAGGTCTTCTAGCGGCACAGCGGAGGTAGCGCTCCGCAAGATTCCGACAAAACGGCTTATTACCAAACGCACGCAGTATCAATCCGATTGGATTTGCAGCGAGCCGTCGCCGAGTCGAGAAGCACGGCGAGGAAGGCTGAGTTGGTAAAGAGCATCTGCGATTACATTAGGTCGAATTCGACATCGAAGATCACTCTCCTGGCCCTCGGGGAACACTTCGGCCTCAGCCCCTTCCACTTGCAAAGGACATTCTCTGACGTAATGGGGATGTCTCCTCGCAAGTATCTCGAAGAATGCAGACTCACCGAGCTCAGGGCCCGACTGGCCAGGGGCGAGCCTGTGATCACGGCGCTCCGGGGGACAGGGTACTCTTCTCAAAGCTGGCTTTACGAAGACTCTAGGGTCAGGCTGGGGATGACCCCAGCTACATACAGAAACGGGGCTCCCGGGACATTGATCTCCTATGCCACGGGGGACTCCTCCCTCGGTCGTCTTATGGTCGCGACGACGGAGCACGGCATCTGCTCAGTGAAGGTGGGCCGGAACGACGACGAACTGGTACGAGCGCTCCAGAGGGAGTTCCCGAAGGCACAGATGTTCAGAGGGAAGAAAGCCGACCACTTCCTTGAGGCACTGAACGACCACCTGAGCGGCCAGAAAGTGAAGCTCCCCGTCGACGTCAGGGGGACCGAGTTCCAACTCAAGGTCTGGTCTGCCCTGCGGTACATCCCGATAGGGGAGACAAGGTCATACAGCGAGGTCGCCGAAATGATAGGAGAGCCGAGGGCGGTCCGGGCGGTCGCGAACGCGTGCGCGTCCAACCCAGTTCCCCTGATAATCCCATGCCACAGGGTCATCAGAAAGGACGGGAGTCTCGGGGGATACGGACTGGGTATAGGTCGCAAGAGAATTCTGCTTTCGACTGAACGGCGTATGGCGGCAGCTACGAAGAACGACTGACTGACATGTCTCAACTCAGGAAGAGCGCGACAGCCTACTCCGGCCTGTTGGTGCTAAGCGTCATCTGGGGGCTCGCCTTCGTCGCCATCAAGCAAGCGGACACGGAGCTCTCCCCCGTCAACCTTGCGCTGTTGCGTTGGCTCGTCGCCAGCGTCCCCTTCCTGGTACTCTTCCCCGTTATAGGGCGGCCGAAGACCAAATTTGAGCGAAGGGACGTCCCTCGATTGCTTGTGGTGGCCCTTGCTAACGTCGCGGGTTATCACATCTCTCTGAACTCCGCCGAAACCACCCTGTCGGCCGGCCTATCAGCTCTGCTGATCTCATTCGGTCCGATATTCATCGTGATTCTTTCCTATCTCCTCCTTAACGAGAGAGCCGGAAGGAAGGTAGTACTCGGGCTGGTCCTCGCGATTTCAGGTACTGCCATCCTCTCCACAGGCTCTATTAGCGTCAGCGACCTCACTTCGTACACCGGAGTGATCGAGGCGCTTATCACGGCCCTCTGCTACGCTCTATTTGCGGTCCTGGGGAAGCCTCTCGTACACAAATACGGTTCAGCGTCCACCACCATCATGGCGGGCCTCATCGGGACTTCGATGATGCTCCCGCTGCTCTCCGAGAGCCTCATTACTCAGGCCTCGGCGATGTCATTCTACGGCTGGGCAAGCGTCCTCTACCTTTCTCTGCTCAGCACCGTCTTCGGTTACCTCCTCTTCTACTCGCTTGTCAGCCGT
>DASPOK010000092.1:0-5868 GCA_035626075.1 Nitrososphaerales archaeon | reverse complement strand
TACATGCCGTAAGTTCGATGGCCAACGAAGAGATGGTCTTCCTCAACAGGCTACTCCAAGAGATCGAGAAACTGAAGGAAGGGCTGGACCCCGACGTTCTCTTTGGCTGGTATCAGAAGATAGCTGCGGACGCCAGGAAGGAGGCGCCTAGCCATCTGACAGATTCCATTGATGTGGTCCAGGACCCTATCCTCCCCATGAAGTTCGAGTTCAAGGCCTCGAGGAGGGCTATCAAGTGCGTCATCGAAGCGATTGAAAGGAACCTCGACGAGATGCCGCTGGCAACGAGGCTGTATTTTCAGAAGCTCGCCGAGCTGATTCAGACAGAAGCCCTCCGCTAGGCTCCCGTTAGCCGAAGCCCCCCGGGAACCCGTTTGCATACGAGCGTCGGTCCACAGAGTTCTCTCCTTAGACCAAACGCGTTCGGGAATCCACTTATTATCGCAGCGACGGGCTCGGCGGTCATGGCTTCATCCGAGTCGCAAAGAACAGACTCGATTCTGGCCAACCCCGCGCCCCTGGGCTTGATGGCCTTCGGGGTGACGACGGTTCTCCTAAACTTCTCAAACGCAGGCTTCTACCCTCTTGACAGCATCATCCTCGCCATGGGGATTTTCTACGGCGGCCTCGCCCAGCTAGTCGCCGGAGCCTTCGAGTTCAGAAAAGGGAACACCTTTGGAACGACGGCCTTTCTGTCCTACGGATTCTTCTGGCTCTCCTTCGCCTTTATGGTGATGTTGCCTGGGCTTCACCTTGCTGCCAGCCCAAGCGCGGCCTCGGCTGCCGCATATCTCTTCATGTGGGGCCTCTTCACCTTGCTGATGTTCGTGGGTACGCTCCGGTTGAACGGTGCTCTAATGGTCGTGTTCGGCACGCTTGCCCTCCTCTTCTTCATGCTATCAGCAGGAGCATACTCAGGGAACTCGACAGTCACTCAAGTGGCAGGCTACGAGGGAATCATCTGCGGGCTGAGCGCGATGTACGCCTCGATAGCGCAGGTCCTAAACGAAGTGTACAAGCGACAAGTCCTGCCGATCTTCCCCGTTGGCCAGAGAAACTAGCTAGCCTTCCTTAGTTTTTCTTTTCGCCCTGCACCTGTTGCTTTATCCTCTCGACCACGTCCGCGTTGACCAGGGTACTCGAGTCGCCGTAGTCTCTGTTCTCTGAAATCGAGACCAGTATCCTACGCATTATCTTTCCCGACCTGGTCTTCGGTAGGTCAGGGACTATGTAGACGCTCTTAGGGCGAGCTATGGGACCTAGCTGCTTCGTCACGTTCACCTTCACCTTCTCCTCGATCTGCTTGCTGGGCTCGTAGCCTGGCTTCAGTGAGACGAATATGATAGGGATGTGTCCCCTTAGCTCATCAACCACGGCAACCGCGGCAGCCTCCCCGACCTCTTCGGTCGTCAGGGCAGCGTTCTCCAGCTCCTTGGTCCCCAGTCTGTGGCCGGCCACTTTGATGACATCGTCGATCCTACCGACGATTCTGAAGTAACCGTCGGCGCTCTCGACTGCACCGTCCCCGGTCAGGTATGGCCAGTCTCTCCAGTCCTTGCTGTTCTTGTCTCTGCAGTACTTTTCGTAGTAGGACTTCACGAATCTGTCAGGGTCCTTCCATATGGTCTGCATGATCCCAGGCCAGGGGTTCCTAATGCAGAGGTTGCCGGCCGACCCCTCCCCTGCCTTTACCTGCATGCCATCGTCGTCGTAGACGACTGGGTAGAGGCCAAGCGCCCCCGGCCCAGCGCTGCCGGGTTTCATGGGTTTCACGGCCGGAACGGTTGTGCAGAGGAATCCGCCTGTCTCGGTCTGCCAGTAGGTGTCCGTGATTGCGGCCTCCCCCTTCCCCACTACTTCGTAATACCAGTGCCAGGTCTCGGGCTCAATCGGCTCCCCGACCGTGGTCATGCACTTGAAGTGGTAGTTGTACTTCTGCGGCTCGTCAGGTGCCGCCTTCCTCAGCATCCGAATTGTGGTCGGAGCGGTATGGAAGATGTTAACTCCCAGGGTCTCTGCGATCCTCCAAATCCTTCCGGCGTCTGGGTAGAGCGGTACTCCTTCGTAGATGACTGTCGTCCCGCCAATCGCCAGGGGGCCGTAGACGATGTAAGAGTGGCCCGTGATCCATCCTATGTCTGCCATGCACCAGTATACGTCCTCTGGGTGTATGTCTTGCACGTACTTCGATGTCCCGGCGACGTATGCCAGATAGCCGGCTGAGCGGTGCTGAACTCCCTTGGGGCGCCCCGTCGAGCCGCTGGTGTACATCAGGAAGAGGGGCGCTTCGGCGTCCATCGATACGGGGTCGATTGTTTTCCCTCTGTACTCCTTCGTCAAGTCGTCTACGAAGAAGTCACGTCCCTTCACCATCGGCGCGGCAGAGGAGTACTTGCCTCGATGCCGCTTCCAGACAAGGACCTTGTCTATCTTCTGCCCCGACTTCGCAGCCTCCTCCACGGTCGAGTCTGCGTCCTTCTTCTTGTCAAGGAACTGGCCGTTGCGGTAGTAGCCATCGCAGGTGACCAGAATGCTGCTCCCTGAGTCGACAACCCTGTCAGCGCAGGCTCTGGCGCTGAAGCCACCGAAGACTTCGTTGTGGATGATGCCGAGCCTTGCACAGGCGAGCATGGATATCGGGAGCTCGGGAATCATCGGGAGGTGGAATGTCACCCTGTCCCCCTGCTTGAGCCCCAGTGACCTCAAGACAAGGGCAAACTCGTTGACCCTTCTGTAGAGCTCCTGGTATGTGATGATTTCGATGGGTTCCTCTTCTGGTTCCCCCACGAAGATTATCGCGGCTTTGTTGCGATACTTTTGGAGGTGTCTGTCGATGCAGTTGTACGATACGTTGAGCTTCCCTCCGACGAACCACTTCCAGAACGGCGGGTTGCTGGTGTCGAGCATCTCGTCCCAGGGCTTGTCCCAGGAGAGCATGTCAGCGTAATCGCGGAAACATTCGGGGAAGTTCCTCTCTCCGAACCGCTCGTACACATCAGGGTCAGACATGTTCGCTTGCTGGATAAAGCTCTTCGGAGCCATCACCATCGACTCCTCCTTCCAGTGAACGTCTATCTTGGACTCGGCCTTCGACTCAGGAGAGGACATACAGTTTCAGCCGCCCTTCGACGGCGATATAGGGCTTGTCCCGAAGTCATTTGGTTTTCAAATGCATTTCCTGTCGACCCTTCAGGCCGGCGGGGCTACTCTAACAGGACTCTCTTCGACTTCCCCTCGTATCTGGGGAGTGCGCCTTCCTTAACGAAGGAGATCTTCGGAGAGATGAAGATGAGGGTTCGGCCCATTTCCTTCTCTATCTTTTCCCTGAGTTCTGGCGTGTCAGACGCCGAGCTGACTTCCACGCTTATGCGGAAGCCTTTGGGTCCGCTCCTGTCCACTTCTACCAGGTAGTCGTTCACCTCGGGGAACCTGAACATAGCCTGCTGTATCGCGCCGGGCCATATCTTCGTCCCCCTGTAGTGGATGACGTCATCGACCCTCCCCGTGACCCACATGCAGCGGGGAAACGCGCTCCTCCCGCAGGCGCAGTCACCGTCGTCTAGGATTGTCAGGTCTCTCATCCTGTACCGAATCAGGGGCATCGCCTCTTTCGTCATCGTTGTCACCACCATCTCTCCCTCTTCTCCAGGCTCTACCGGCTCATTTGTCTCGGGGTCGAGTATCTCCAGGAAGAACTGGTCCGTCCAGAAGTGGAACCCATTCTCTTGTTCGCATTCCTGTCCGCTCCCTGGGCCCAGAAGCTCGGTCGCGCCGTAGACGTTCCTTGCGCCTCCTCCCTTCGCCTTCAGCCCATACCCCTGCTCTATCCGCTGCCTCATTTCCTCAGTCCACACCTCGGCCCCTGGTATCGTAATTCTGAGGGAACTTTCGGCTGGGTCGATGCCGTTCTTGCGCAGTGTTTCCATCACATACAACTGGTAGGAGGGGGTTCCTGTCATTACTGTGGGCTTGAAGTCTTGAATGGCCTGCACCATGGGCTCTGTTCTGCCAACGCTCCACGGCACAACTGCCGCACCCACGAGGTGGCAGCTCTGGTGGAAACCGAGTCCCCCGGTGAAGAGACCGTAGCCGTAGATGTTGAGGAGTATGTCACCGGGCCGGACGCCCGCAGTGACCAGAGTCCTTGCCATCACGTTCATCCAAGTCAGGTGGTCCTTCTTGGTGTACGGTCCCACAGTAGGCCGACCCGTCGTCCCGCTAGTCATGTGCCACCCGATCAGCTGCCTCCTGGGAACGCACAGAAAGTCGCCTCCGTAGGGGTAAGAGTACTGTCTCAGGTCATCCTTCGTTGTGAAAGGGAATTTTCTGAGGTCAGTCGTGTCCCTGAAGTCCGCGGGGTCGACCTTGACCCCCTTGAAGGCACGTCTGTAAAAGCGGCTCCTCTCGTAGACATATTTCAAAACGAATTTGAGCCTTCTCCTCTGGAGGCTTGCGAGCTTTTCGCGTGAGATTCGTTCGATGCTCCTTTCCCAATATCTGTGTCCACCCGAGGGGGGCATAATCACCGGCCTACCCTTCCGGCCCAGAGTTCAAGGATGTTTCGCCTAACCCGCATTTCGGCAGATCGGTTGATGGAGTTGGAACTTTGGTTGCTCCTCTTGCTCAAGACTGGGGCGTCTGATGGAGTGCTCTGTCAGCTCTTCGCTCTCGCGAGCGAATACACTATGATGAAGAAGCCAATTGCCTGGCTGTACGCCTGGATAGTTACAACCGTGCCCAAGTCCCCTGTCCCGAGGTTGTAAAGTATCCCTGCGGCGAGGGCGCCGAGGGCAACGAAGGCGAAACCGAGTGCGAGCAGTAGCATAGCCTGACTCTTGGTCTTCCCGTAGGCGCGAGATGCATAGTACACCACTACTCCGCCGAAGACAAGAATTAGCGCCTGCGCCACGTCCAAATAGACTAGATCCATGCTTACTGAATTTCACCTCCGGAGCCCTTTATAGTCTTGAAGTCGTTTCTCAAGGGTGGCAATCACTTCGCCTCCTTCATTGTCATCCAAAGGCGCCTGAGCTTCTCGGCCACATCTTCATTGATGAGAGCGTCAACCTTCATCACTCCCCCCTCAAAGGAGACATTGACGGCCCTGTAGGCGCTCCTCAGCAATTCGTACTTTTTCCCGTCCGGTGTGACTATGATCTTCTCGACGACGAGTATCTGGGCGTCGAGCAGCTCGTGGACCCTCCTGTAACAGGTACTCAGAGGGATATCGTTTTCCCGGCTCATGTCTTCTACCGACTTCGCCCTGGGTATCGCAGACAGCAGGATCTTCCTTGAGTACTCGTCGGCGAGCCCCTGCACCAGCGCCTGCACGCGGGACGGCTCGGAGATCTCCAAACGCGGCGAAACAAAATCGCAACATATTTGAGTCTATTCCGCTTCCTCGAGGCCAAAAAACAAGAAATGAAGCAGGACCTAGTTCGTCCTGCTTCTAACTATGTAGCCCAGCCCACCCAGCATCGCTCCAATGGCGGCGAGGAGGATGAGCCCCCCGATTGGGTCAACGAGCGCACCAAGTATCTGCACGTGGATTTGCCCTGCGGTGAGACCTTCCCCACCGCTTGAGGTGGCGGTCTCTGCCCAGCCGGCCAAGTATCCTCCCCACATCATCAGGAACATGGAGCCTGCGACGCCCACGTTCATGAGAATCAGGTGGCCCCATGCCAGAAGGTTGGTGAAACCCTTGTAGACCTTGCCTTGGAAACCCTCGATGTAGAAGTAGAAGATGGCTGTTACTGCGGTCGCCACGACGCCGACGACGAGGTAGGAGATGTACCCGGTGAAGAACCAGGTTCCTCCGCTCCCTCCTGCTATGACCTTCGCAGGCGAGAAGTAGTCCGCGGTGCCCGT
>DASPOK010000091.1:0-3890 GCA_035626075.1 Nitrososphaerales archaeon | reverse complement strand
TCGCCATTACCCTCCAGCACGGCTTCTATAGGCTAAACTTGGAAGAAGGGAAGCCCTCCCTCCTCGCTGGGGTCGAGGAGAACTTGGCGCGGAACAGGTTCAACGACGGCAAGTGCGACCCGGCTGGAAGGTTCTGGGCTGGGACCATGGACATCGAGGAGAAGAGCCCGTTTGCTGCCCTATACGTCCTCGAAAAAAGGAAGGCCGTCAGGAAGGTCTTGGAGGGAGTCACTGTTTCTAACGGATTGGGATGGAGCCCCGACAAGCGAACGATGTATTACATCGACACTCCTACTAGACGTATTTCCGCATTCGACTACTCTGAGCGAACGGGAGACATCGAGAACAGGAGGACAGCGATAGACATGTCGGGCCAGCCGGGTTATCCCGACGGAATGGCAGTAGATGAAGAGGGCATGATCTGGGTGGCCCACTGGGGCGGTTGGCGAGTCACCAGGTTCAACCCACAGACAGGAAAGGCATTGGAACACGTGGAGATGCCCGCGTCACAGGTGACATCCTGCTGCTTCGGGGGAGAGGAGCTGAAACAACTGTATTTGACCACTGCTAGGGCCGGCATCAGTCCCGATGCGTTGGCAAAGGAGCCTCAGGCGGGTGGGTTGTTCATGCTCGAAGTGGATGTGAAGGGGCTCCCTACGTTCTCCTTCAGTGGTTAGGAGGACGGGTGGTCGCTGTTCCGAATCATGCCTACTTGGAGGTGTCACTTGCCTTTAGCAGTCATCATCCCATGAGCACGCGCCTTCAGAACCGTTAATATCAACTCCCTCTGTACGCCTGAACGTGCTAAAGGTCCTCGTTCTCTCACCGATGCCTGAGGGCCTAATCAGATTATTCTTCGCAGAGAGCATGGAGAAGTACAAGATCGAGGCGGACTTCACCACCATAAACGAACCGGGCTCCGACAGGCTGAAGAAGGAACTGGCCGACACTGACATCATAATAGGGGACTACACGTTCAAGGTCCCTGTAACTGCTGAAATGGTGAATCTGATGACCAAGGTCAAGCTCATCGCGCAACCCTCCACAGGGTACGACCATATCGACCTCGCGGCATGCAGGAAGAAAGGAATACCCGTCACGAACATCGGCGGGGCGAACGCAGTGTCCGTGGCAGAGCACACGTTGGCTCTGGCATTGATGCTCCTGAAGAGAATAGGGTACGGACACCGGAGGATGGTCGAAGGTTCCTGGGTGCAGGAAGAGTTGCTGAACGTAGCCGCAGAGGTCCATGGGAAGACGTGGGGGATTATCGGTCTAGGAAGGATTGGAAGGGAGATTGCGACGAGGGCGAAGGCCTTGGGTGCAAACGTCGTCTACACGGACTTGGTCAGGCTCTCTGACGCTGACGAGCAGAAGCTTGGGGTTTCCTTCCTCCCATTGCAGAGGCTGCTCGCAGAGAGCGATGTCGTCAGCATCCACGTGCCTCTGACGGAGAAGACCAGGGGCATTATGGGAGAGAAGGAGTTCAGGCTAATGAAATCCTATGCCATATTCATCAATGTCGCCCGTGGCGAACTGACGGATGAGGAAGCCCTGGCCAAGGCGGTCACCCAGGGATGGATCGGCGGCGCCGGAGTGGATGTGTTCAGCTCGGAGCCCGCGGGGCCTGAAAACCCGCTGTTGGCTGCGGCAAAGGAGGGGGCCAACATCGTCCTCACACCGCACATCGCCGGCGCGACTAACGACGCAAGGCTCAGGATAATCCAAGCCACGGTCGAGAACGTCGTGCGAGTAGTGCGCGGGGAGCCACCCCTTAACGTCGTGAACCTATGAAGGTCTCTGAGCTCCTGGTCCGGTCCCTCGAAACCTACGGGGTGAAGAGGGCCTACGGGCTTGTCGGAACCTCAATCCTGGAAGTGATGGACGCCCTCTATGGGAGCAGTATCAGGTACACGTCGACAAGGCACGAGCAGGTGGCCGTAAGCATGGCAGATGCCGAGGGAAGGCTGACAGGGAGGCCAGGCGTCGCTTTTGTCCACGGCGGTCCTGGATTTCTGAACTCTCTTGTCAGCGTCACGAACGCGTGGAAGGACTGCTCGCCCATGCTCCTCGTGGCCGGGGCCGTGAAGAGGAGGATGGTCGGAATGGATTCGTGGCTGGAAGTGCCCGAGTCGGCGATGGTCTCCAGCGTCGTCAAGAAGGCTTGGCGGATAGAGAGGGGGTCTGAGGCTGGGAAGACGTTTGCCGAGGCGTACTCCCTCGCGGCGTCTCCTCCTTTCGGTCCGGTTTTCATAGAGGTCCCGGAGGACGTCTGGACCCAAGAGGCCGGAAGGGACGTAGTAAGCCCTCAGGTCAGGCTCGCCCGGTTGGCAAAAGAGGATGAAGTGAGCAAAGTAGCAGACGCGCTGGGGCGGGCGAAAAGACCCTTGATCGTGGTCGGAGGGGGTGTCAACACCCCGGAGGGGGCGAGTGCGTTGGAGGTGTTGCTTTCCAAGGTCGAGGTTCCGGTAGTGAGCTCGGGCAACGGCCGCGGGGCCGTCTCCGAAGGTGATTCCAAAGTGCTGGGAAGGATAGGATTCGGGGGAGGCAACAGCGTGGCAGATGGGGCCCTCGTCCAGGCCGACGTCGTTGTGTGCCTGGGGTGCGGACTTTCCGATGTGTCGACCTACGGGTTCAACCTCACGCCGAAAGGCGAAGCCTTCATGGTGGACTTGGACCCTCTATGGGACAGGAAGCCCATCCCGTGCGCGATGCACGCTGATTGCGATGCGACGGACTTCGTCTCAAAACTTGGGAAAGTAACCAGCGAGCTGAAAATGCAGGAAGACTGGAGGAAGTACATCGACGGTGAGCGGAGGGCCTGGAGCGCACTGCTGGTCACAGCTGAATCCCGAAGCAAACAGGGGTTCGTAAACCCAGCTCGTTTCCTCCGCTCCCTTGACCGAAGCATGCCAAAGGACGTAGTATTAGCAGTGGGCCAGGGTATCCACGTGCTCTACGCCTACGCCTTCGTTAGGGTCAGGTCGAGCCGCTCGTTCCTAGCGGCCACGAACATGGGTTCCATGGGATTCGTTTTTCCCGCGGCCCTCGGGGCCAAGATGGTCTTCCCCGAAAGGGAGGTGATGGGAATCATGGGGGACGGCGAGTTCCTGATGACGATGCAGGACCTAGAGACAGCGGTGAGGGAGAAGGTGGGGGCCAAGATTGTGATCGTGAACGACAACTCCTACAGAGTGCTCCTGATGAGGCAGAAGATACAGAAGATGGGGAGGGTGTTCGGCACCACGCACACCAACCCAGACGTCGTGAAAATTGCGGAGGCCTTCGGAGCCGAGGGGCTGATGGTGGACTCGGACGACAAGGTGGATGAGGCGGTGAAGTTCGTGACAGGAAAGTCGGACGTGCCGCTTCTCCTGGAGCTTCGGGTGGACCCTGAGGACTTGCCCCCGCTGAATGTACAGGGTTCGTTGATGTTTTAGAAATCAGGGAGAATCATGAAGCCTTCCTCCGGGTCTCCGATAGCCCTGTAGTTCCCCTTCGAGTACAGGAGGCCCATTAGGGCGGAGGTGACCGCGTCCAGCTCGTCGCCGTTCAGCTCGCTGTCGGGCTTTCCGAGGTCGACACCGTAGCGGCGGAGTGCCCTGGCGAGCAGGGGGAGCCCCGCCTGCTTCCTGGGCATGTGGAGGAGGTCCTGGACGGCGCCGGGGAAGCTCTCTACGACTTCGATGCCCCTGGCTTCAAGCGAACCTCTCAGCCTGATGCCCCGGCTCGTGAGCATCCGCATGGGGCCAAGCGAAATGGGGAAGAACCTGATGTGCATTCGTAGGAGCTCCTTGTCGCACTCCCTGAAATGGGGCGGGCCCTTGTCTTCTATGCGCTTCCTTCCCTTGGGAAGGAAGAGGGGGGCGTCGATGCTCACTACCGAAGGA
>DASPOK010000090.1:0-3504 GCA_035626075.1 Nitrososphaerales archaeon | reverse complement strand
GCGTTCGCCACGTGCAAGAGGCTCACCAATTCGACGTAGATTGAGCCCCACGAGAGCATGACCCCCAGCGCCAGGGCGATGCCCAGGACTCCCTGGAAGATGGCTAGATACCAGGTGGTCTTCGTTATGCGCTTGATTCTGTCAGGACAGGAGGTGCGGCCGACGCCGCGGTAGATGGTGTAAGCCAGGCCCAGAACGGCTATAGCGATTACGACGTGAACTGCGAGATTCACCATATCGCCCAGCGGCGAGAAAAGAATGAACAGAATCTGAAGAAAAGCGACCCAGATTATCAGATACATTGGCTTCCATGTTTCCATGGGCCACGAGCTGTGGCTTTGGAATTTAAGCCTGCCACGCCCATCAGCCAGCACGAGAGTGCGCCCCCCGCCAGAATCAGCCGCCCCCAAAGAGTAGTAGGCGCAAGCGCGCCGCAAGGCCCAAGGAGTGGGCCTCGGGGGGAATATCGGCCAGGCTGATTCCTGAAAGTTTCCCGGTAGGACCGCGATGGTCAGGGAAGGTTCTCCGCATATTTGGCGAACGAGGCCAGCTCTTCCATGGCTGATGATTCGGCCTCGGCCCTCCCTTGCGTCTTCAGGACCCAGCCCCAGCGCCCCTTGAACTGAACGTCCAGCGACGCAATCACCCTGGTGCCTTCGTTGACCTCTTCGAATCTGATGACACTCTTCGTCAGGGTGAACCTCGTCTCGCCTTCGGACTCGACCGTCTGCGGAGGGAAGAGCTTCATCACTCTGGCGACCTTCCTGCCGCTTACCGTCGAGGTGCTTTCCAGGTAGACTGCGCTTTCACCTCTCTTCGATGCCGTCACCGCTTTCGTCTGTTTCGACCACTTCGGCATGGCTTCGAAGTCGGTGTAGGCGGAGTAAGCTTTGTCGCGGGGAGCCTTGATTATGAGGGAAACTTCGAAGTGCATCCTTGATGCTCGCCGTTCTGACCGCCATTAAGGTGTTACCCGAAGTGCGGAAGACCTTGCCGAGACAAGCAGGTGGGATTCCGAACTGTATGCAACTAACGACGCAGTCAACCTCGTAATAATAATCCGCCTTCACACAGTAGAGCTCGTGCTGGCCTGGCCTAGGCCAAGCTACGTCTTCCCTTCTCTACCTTCTCAAGAGTCTCGACCCAGCCGACAAAGCATCCCCAGAGAAGGTCTGAATCCCCCCTCTTTTCGTTGGCTTCGCTCATGCTAATCCCCTAGGCAAGCAGGTGTCTCCCGAAGAACGAGGTGGCTCTGGCCCAGGCGTCCTCCGCCGCCTCCCTATCGTAAACTGGTCTCGTCTCGTTGAAGAAAGCGTGCTGGACCCCCTTGTACACCTTCATTTCGAAGGACTTCTTGTACTTGAGCATGCTCTCAACTAGGGCTGGCACTCCCGCGTTAATCCTCTCGTCCTCGCCGGCGTAGATACCTAGCACCGGTCCAGAGATGTTGGCAACAGCGTCAATCGGCTTGGGGCTGGCCCCGTAGAACGGGACGGTCGCACTGAAGGGATACATGGTGGACAGCTGGTAGGCGAGTCCGCCTCCCATGCAGAATCCTGTTATCCCTAGCCTCTCGCCCCTCACGAAGCTCTTGGCCTGAAGGAAATCCTTGCAACTCATTAGGTCCTCTGCCATGGTCTTTTCGAGGGCTTCCCTCCCCAGGAAGAAGAGCTCCACGACCCTTCTCTCGGCTTCCGACATGGTTTTCATTGCCTCCTGGATGACATTCGGGTCGTTCCTTTTCTCCGGGGGGACCGAGAACATTGACCTCATGGTCCTCTCCACGTTGCTCTCGGTCATGACGTCCCTGTATCTTGTGAAGAGGTGAGGCGCCACGGCGACGAACTCCCGCTCGGCGTACCTCCTCGCGACTCCCTTGATCTGGTCGTTGAGCCCCCAGGCCTCGTGGATTACAATTATCCCCGGGTGTTTCTCCGAGTCCTTAGGTCTCGAGAGGTATGCCATCACTTTCGTCCCGTCGGGGCAACTGAACTCCGTATCGATGCTTGTGATTTCCATTTCTTGAGTCCTCGCGTCCACCTCTTACCATCGGCCTCTTTAACTGACTAAGGTCCTGCGGACGACCAGGAAGAGCCACTTAGAGCGTGCCATCGCCCGGCTGGACCCGAACCGAATCTGGAAACCGTATATATCTAGGAGAGAAGAAACGTGCGTAACGATTGCGACAGGAGAGCGGATTCATTTTGCATATCTGTTCCTCTTGCCCCTTATGTTTCCAAACTCTGCTCTAGGGCAAAGGGCTGCGCTGTCTTCCGGGTCTTTGGAATATCCGTTCATCTTGAGTTCCGGATACTACCTGTACTTCCCCGTCGATACCTTCGCAAACGAGACCGTGGTCCAGTACTCTGTGGTGAGCAACGCGAGCATTTCGACGGCGTTCATGACATCAACCCAGATCCAGGATTTCAACAGCAGTGAAGGAACGATTGCAAACTCGATCACCTACCAGAATGGGACCGGCAGCAGTAGGACATTACGTGTAGCGCCCGGCTCCTACGACATTCTCGTGTATGCATATGCCGGGACGGCAAACGCGACACTATCGCTGACAGTCTTCCCGAACAATCCGTTCAGCCCTGGACCGCTGACCGCGCCGGAACCCTCGGGAATCGCTTCGTACGGCCTTGCAAACCAATCTGGGACAGATACTCCCTACACGGTTGTCTCCACGGATGTGATTGGGTTGGCGGCAATCTCGTCGTTGGATGCCTACAATTCCACCGCAGAGTCCGTCGGGACGAACCCTTCGGGAGCCACGCTTCAGCTCAACTCGGTGCTCGTGGTCAACGAGCAAGGAGGCGGAAGCCAAGTCTACTGGTGTCAGAACAGTCCCGACTTCGTGACCTCGGCGTCCCAGGTCGCCCTAGCGGACAACGTCTGGAACTATAGCGCGGACGGGTTCCTCTCGAATGGTTCGATTACATCACAAGGGGGAGGGGGGTTCGTCTCTACATTCCAGCAGAACGGAATGATGGAGTACTACTATGCTTATGGTGAAACCAACTCCTCCTATTCACTCCCGCTTGGTATTGTACTTCTTGTCAACGAGACGGCGGAACCCGGAACGGGTGTCTTGGTCCAGTTCGGGGCAAAGATGACAGACAGCGGCTTGGGCACTAACTGGTTCGACAAGGTCACCATCCACGACCCGACAGTTAGGAGCGCCTACTTCCTCACATCTGGGAACAACACCACGCCCACTGGCTCGTTCTACGACACTGAGCTGGTCTTCGCAGGGGAAGGGAATGGCGAGACAACCAACTTCACCCATCTCTCGGCTTCGCTCGGGCTCTTCTATGCCAACGGCACGAGCGCCAGCATGAACGCATTCCCGTCATACTTCAGCTTCGGCCAGGACACCGCCGAGTCTACAGACAATCTTAGGATGAGTTATCTTGGAAATGGTGAGGTACAGGTGTCCGTCGGCACCCCAAACTATGATTATCTGGGTGCAGCGTCAGGGAGCTTTACGCTCTCGGCTGC
>DASPOK010000089.1:0-19272 GCA_035626075.1 Nitrososphaerales archaeon | reverse complement strand
CTCGTAGACTGGGCAGAGGACGCGGCGAGAGCTGCAGTGTACACCGGCTTGATAGCCAGCGCGTCGAAGAACTAGATTTGTCGAGACAGCTGTTGCTGGGCGTCGACATTGGCTCAACCCGAATGAAAGCAGGGCTCTTCGACACAGAAGGTCGGGAAGTCGTGCTAAGACACGTTGAGTACCCGATCCTGCACCCTGTACAGCTGGCAGGGGAACATGACGCGAGGAATTGGCTTATCTCGTTCAAGACCCTGGTTCACTCCGTTCTGAAAGCACCCTATGTCACAGCGGCCGACATCGCGGCAATTTCAGTCGACTGCCTATGCCCGTCACTAATCCCGGTCACGCGAAACAACGCCCCCCTCATGAACTCGATTTTCTTCATGGACCGAAGAAGCATGGATGAAGCGAACCTCATGGAAGAAAAGATTGGGACCAAGAAGTTCTTCTCAATCGCCGGCAACAGAATCGCCCACTCCGCATTCTCGGCACCCATAATGCTGTGGATAAAGCGGAAACATCCCAAAGTCTTCGACGAGACGTTCAAGTTCCTACACGGGAACGGGTTCATCGAACGCTACCTGACAGGCCAGTTCAGCATGGACTGGACGAACGCTTCCTTCACACTGCTGTTCGAGACAAGAAACCGAAGGCAGTGGTCGTCGAGGCTTTTGGACGAACTTGGAATCACAGTCGACAAGCTTCCCGAACTGAAGGCGCCCTGGGACGTCGTCGGAGAAGTCACGCAAGAGGCCTCGCGAGAGACAGGCCTCGCCAGGGGCACCCCTGTTATTGCTGGAGGGGCCGATACCGCTTGCGCCGCCTTAGGGGTAGGCGCCGTTGAAAACGGCGAAGCGATGGAAGACGGAGGGACGGCGACGAAACTCGCCGTCGTGACAGACAAGCCTGATTTTCCGATCAAGACTCTGAACAGATGCCACGTCGTCCCAGACCGTTGGCTGCTGGTCGCCGCTTCCAGTACCACCGGGGCTTTGCTGCGATGGCTCAAGGATTTGCTCGGCACTTATGAGGGGGAAGCGAAGCGACGCGGCGTAGATGTCTACACGCTCATGGACAAAGATGCAGCAAAGTCCCCGCCTGGAGCAAACGGCGTGATTGTCTTGCCATACTTCGCTCCGGGAGGAGAGCGGTCCCCGATTTGGGACCCCTACGCCCGCGGTGTGATATTCGGACTGACCCTTGCAAGCGGGAGACAAGACGTAGTGAGGGCGGTCCTAGAGGCCTCTGCCTACGCTCTCAGGGACAACATAACGATGATCGAGAGCCACGGGATCAAAATAGGCACGGTCCGCCTATCGGGGGGTCAAGCGAGCAGCAGACTGTGGAGGGGAATCAAAGCGGATGTGACAAGGAAACCAGTGGCGCTCACCTCACGTGTGGAGGCAACGGTTTTTGGAACCGCTCTGCTGGGTGGGTACGGCGCCGGGCTGTATTCTGATCTTGGAAGCACTGCCAAAGAACTTGGACGTGTTCGGGAAATAAGACGCCCGAGACTTGCTGGGGCCCACCGCTACAGAGAGAATTTCGATGCCTTCAAGGACGCATACGAGCGGCTTAGGCCCAGGTTCGAGGAACTATATTCCTGAGTGCTTCGCGGAGAGTCCGAACAGAGTTCTTCGAAGCGACAGACTCGGCAGGGACCAGGGCGGCGGAAGCAAGATATCTTGGTCCCCAAACAGGCCCGGAGTTGAGGCGGATCGCTCGCGTTGGCCCCCGTATTGGTGAACCCCACGCAGCAAAGGCCTGGGCCGGAAGGGGACTCGCTTAATCCTCCAGGCGAACCATACTCCCACACATCCTATGGGCGAAATTCATAGAGAAGGCTGCATGCTAGGTTTCTAGCAATCGGCGAGGGAACCCATCGAAGGGATTAAAGCACCCGCCCCGGCCGGAGTGCTGACCTCGAAATGCTAGCGACTCGTGGGTACGCAGCAAAGGGTCCGGCATCTCCACTGGAGCCCTACGACTTCGGGCGGCGCGAACCAGGACCCCGTGACATTCTGGTAGACATTATGTACTGTGGCGTCTGTCACAGTGACATCCATCAGGTGCGGAGCGAATGGGGAGCCTCAATTTACCCGATGGTCCCGGGCCATGAAATCATAGGCAACGTGACAGAGGCGGGTGACAAGGTCAAGAAATTCAAAGTCGGCAGCACCGTCGGAATTGGCGTCTTCGTCGATTCCTGCCGCGAGTGTGGCCCCTGCAGAGCCGAGGAGGAGGAGTACTGCGAGAAGGGGGTCACGCTCACCTACAACTGTTACGAAAGGGACGGCAAGACTCCGACCTACGGCGGTTACTCAACCCGAATCACGGTAGACGAGGCCTATGCGCATCAAATACCTAAGGGCATACCTCTCGAACGCGCGGCCCCGCTTCTCTGCGCGGGCATTACGACCTACTCTCCCCTTCGCCACTTCGGCGTCAAAGCGCGAGACCAGATAGCCGTGGTGGGCCTGGGGGGCCTTGGCCACATGGCAGTCAAGTTCGCGAAGGCAATGGGCATGAAGGTGACGGTTGTGAGCCACTCACCGAGCAAACGGGACGATGCCCTACGCCTGGGCGCGGAAGACTTCATCGCAACCTCCGACCAGAGTGTATTCAAGAAGAACGTGATGCGCTTCGACTTTATCCTTGACACGGTTTCGGCCGGGCATGATTTGAATGCCTACCTCAACCTGTTGAGGCTCGACGGCACAATGGTGATGGTGGGCCTACCCGAACCAATGCTCCTTACGGCTTCGGCACTCGTTGACAAACGGCGGCGCCTAGCTGGGTCGAGCAACGGCGGCACGCGGGAGACGCAGGAGATGTTGGACTTCTGCGCCAAGCATAACATCGCCTCAGATGTAGAGGTAATTCCCATTCAACGAATCGAAGAGGCATATGATCGAACAGTCAGAAGTGACGTACGCTACAGGTTTGTAATCGACATCGCAAGCCTCAACCAGCGCTGAGTCAGCGGATTAGCTCGGCGACATCTGTTTTCCTACAAGTTTCGGTAAAGATTAATCAATTCACTCGTTGCACCCAGGAAAGTGTTCGACTTACGCGAAAAAGTGGCCATTGTAACTGGCGGCGCCTCTGGCATAGGCAAATCCACCTCGGAGCTATTCGCTGACGTCGGTGCAAGGGTTATGGTAGCTGATGTGAACGACAAGGGCGGAGCAGAGGTGGTTAACGGGATAAAGGCCGCGGGAGGAAAGGCGACGTTCCAGCACACGAATGTCTCTGTAGTGAAGGAGCTGCAGGTCATGGTCGACAGAGCCTTCGAGGTCTATGGCAAGCTCGACGTACTCGTCAACAATGCAGGCATAGCCTACTTCAAGGGGAGCCTGTCAACATCGGAAGAGGAGTTCAGGAAAACTATGGATGTCAATTTGAAGTCTGTTTTCTTTGGAAGCACGTCCGCGGCAGAGAAGATGAAAGACGGCGGCTCGATAATAAACATGTCATCGGTGAACGCTGTTAGCGGCTCGGCGGACGTGGTAGCCTATTCTGCCTCCAAGGGTGGGGTGCTCGCCCTGACGGTGGCCCTGGCCAAGGAGTTCGCACCTAGAAGGATCAGGGTAAACTGCATCATCCCAGGCCCAATTGACACTCCGATAAATGACACCAGGCCTGAGATTATTAGGGATAGACAGGGAACCTTGGCTTCATTTGCCAATGCCACCCTCTTGAAGAGGGTGGGGAGACCCATAGATGTGGCGTACGGGGCGCTCTACCTGGCCAGCGACGAATCTGCCTACGTCACGGGCTCGGCGTTGACCATCGACGGAGGATACCTCGCCGCGCGGTAACCCGGGCTCGACGGACTAGGTCGAGTCATGCTACGTTAAAATAGTCTGAGAGCAAGCGCTGATTAGATGCTCTGACCTTGGGAGTTTCAACATCCTTCGTCGTCTGTAAACCTGAAGAACTGTCGAACCGTATGACCGCGCCCGGGTTGATTTAGATTGCTTCCAATTTCCTTTGGCTACCGCGCTGAAGCTGAAGGACACCAGCCGAGCACACTACTCAGTTTTGCTCTTCGAGCAAGCCAGGCGGGGTTTGATTTCGTGCCGGTAAGCGACCACTTCCATCCTTGGTTTCACACGGGAGCCTCTGCCTGTTTTGCCTGGTCATGGTTGACTGCAGCAGCGGCGACTGTGCCGAAGGTCAGGTTGGGGCCCATGGTAGTGGCACCCATTGGGAGATATCACCCTGCCATTATCGCTCAAGCTTTCGCAACCATGGACGAGATGTATCCGGGGAGATTCTTCCTGGGAATGGGAACCGGTGAAGCCATGAATGAAGTTCCACTCGGTTATTCGTGGCCCCCGTTCCCGGAGAGGCTTGGCCGTCTCAGGGAAGCTGTAGAGATCATCAGAGCGCTGTGGAGCGGCGAATTCGTCGATTATCCAGGAAGCTACTACAAGTTGAAGGGCGCGAAGCTCTACACCAAGCCCAAGACGAAAATTCCGATCTACCTAGTTGCTAATGGACCGAAAGCAGGTTCTTTGGTCGGAAGTCATGCTGACGGCTACGGAACCCTTGACATAGTCCTGGAGAAGTCCAAGGAGATCTGGTCCGCCGTGGAGACTTCGGCGAGAAATGCGGGCAGAGATCCATCCACGATAAGCAGAAACCTCGAGCTGTACGTCTCGTACAACAGGGACTACGACAAGGCCCTGGCATCCACACGCAAGTGGAAGTCGGGGCTGATTCACAACGCATTCAGCATGCCTGTCTATGACCCCAGGGAGTTAGAGAGGCTAGGAGGGAAGGAATCAGATTCAGAACTGGCCAAGGTCTGGACGATTGCCACGAGCTCTGAACAGCTGATAAAGAAGGCTGAATCGGCCATGGCTTACGGGTTCAACGAGGTACAATTCCACAGTTCCAGCCCCTCCGAAGAGGAATTCATTCAGATATGCGGAAAGGATGTGCTTCCCTACCTGAAATCCACACACAGAAACCTGTGAGGCTAACTGGGATTTAGAGCGTAGAGACATCCTTCAGGCCAATAACGCTAACGTATTCCCAGACTGCTACTGTCAGCGAGACCCGAGGGAGGCCGTGGTTATCAGGTTGATGACCTCATCAACGGACGATGACTTCACTTCGCGTTCGGCGACGACCTTTCCCCTGCTTAGGATTATCACTTGGTCAGCCACAGACATCACCTGCTGGATATTATGGGCAATGAGAATTACAGCGATATTCCCTCTCTCCTTGATGCTACTGATGAGATTGAGAACCCTCCTCGTCTCGACTACTCCGAGCGACGCAGTAGGTTCGTCCATGATTAGCACCTTTGCAGAGAAGAAAACCGATCTAGCCACGGCTACGACCTGCCGTTGTCCCCCAGACAATGTACCGACCTTGACATTGACATTCTGGATATCGGCGTTTACTTCCTTCAGGACGTCAACCGCATCATTTGCCATTCGCCCGTTTCTGAGTAACTTCACGACAGGAAGGCGCCCCCAAAGCTTCTCCCTCGCGAGGAATATGTTATGGTAGACGCTGAGGTCATTCACGATGGCCAGATCTTGGTATATCGTCTCGATTCCAATTCTTCTGGCGTCCATCGGGGAATTGAATTCGACGTCCTTCCCTTCGAAGATTATTTTCCCAGAGTCTGCCTTATAGACACCAGAAAGAATCTTGATCATTGTCGACTTTCCTGCGCCGTTATCCCCCAGAATCCCGAGCACTTGGCCGCTGTACGCTTTGAGGCTCGCACCGTCGAGAGCCCTTACCGGTCCAAAGCTCTTTCGAATTTCATCCATTGCTACAGTGGGGCCACTTGTGGCCATGGACTATCCTCCTAACCTCGAGCGTCTTCTGCTCTGCATATTAAGGACCATGCTGAGTATGATTGCGATTCCCAGCAGAGTATCGTAAGAGTACGCATTCGCCCCTGTAATGAAGAGACCATCTTGCAGGACGGAGATGAGGAGGGAACCGAAGAAAGCTCCGATTACGGTCCCTGAGCCGCCGAACAACGAGGTCCCCCCGATCGCGGCCGAAGCGATGCTCTCCAGCACCAGCGTGTCGCCGCCTTGCAGTGGATTGGCAGCCCCGATTCCCCCGAAGACGAAGTTGTGGTTAGCGGCAAACAGACCCCAGATTCCCGCGAGCGTGGAGCAGAGGATAAAATTCCTTACTTTGGTCAGATTCACGTTGACGCCGACCTCCTTGGCCCCAGCCGGATTTCCCCCCGTGGAGAGCGACCAGAGCCCATGACGCATCCTCGCAAGCATCGCGGCTAGAATTACGAAGGCAAAGGCGGTCCATATGAAGGAGATTTCGATTCCGAGGAATTTGCCTCCACCGAAAATCGCCGTATACGGCTGCTGATACGGCATGTCCTGTTGGTAGTCGTTGGAAATGATTAGGTTTGTCGCCGTGACGACGAAATTCATCCCGAGAGTGGCAATCAAAGCAGGGACACGAAGGACGACGGTGATGAGGCCATTTGCGGATCCCACGGCCACCGCAGCAAGGATGGAGAGAGGAATGCCAATCTGCATAGGCATACCAGCTGTGTAGGTCAAGTAGACAAGGTACGGTGTAAGCGCATACACCGCGCCGACAGAAAGGTCAATATCGCCCATGACCATCAGCATGACTTGGCCTGCAGCCACAACAGAGTTGCCTGTGATCAATTCGCCAATCGTCACGAAGTTCCTTTCGGTCATGAAGTTGACGTTGAGGCTTGTGAAGACTATTGACAGCAACACGGACATGAACATGACGGATCCCTCCCTGGAGGTTACGATTCTCCTGGCGTTGAGCCGCTCCCTCAGACCAGCCGAATTCATTTGGCCCCCTCCCGACTGATCCGTGCCAGTCTTCTGATGGTCTGCACCCTGACATTGATTGCTACAGCAGCCAACAGCACGAGACCGAGAGTTAGGAGATAGTAATTGTAGTTTAACCCTACTATCGCAAACCCATCGTCGAGCACACCTAGGAAGAGCGCGCCAATCATCGTGCCAATGACTGTGCCTGAACCCCCCACAAGCGCGGTGCCGCCAATCACTGCTACGATTATGGTTTGAAGGGTCAGCGGGAAGCCGCCCTGAAGCGCATAGGCAGTTTCGGTCCTCATCGTTTCCAGAACGCCCGCAAACCCTGCGAGTGTTGCCGTCATCATGAAATTCAGAATCTTGGTCCTCGTGGTGTTGACACCAACCTCGAGGCTTGCGTTAATGTTGCTGCCAGTGGCCGTGGTCCAGAGACCATGTGTGGTGTAAGAGAATATCAAGGCGAAGACCGCCGTGATCGTGATGGCCCAAATTAGCGTGGTCGGGAAGTAACCACCCACCGTTCCTCCACCCATCGCGATTTCAAAGGACGTTCCATGAGGGGACGTTATGGTTTCAAAGTTGGATATTTCAAGAGAAGCGCCCGTCACCAGGAAGAACATCCCGAGAGTTGTGAGCAGAGAAGGCACCCTCAACTTCACAGAGATCAAACCGTTCGTAAATCCCACTACCGTCGCACAGAGAATTGCCATTATCATGCACACTGGCAGCGGAATCCCATCGCCGTAAAGAACCAAGGTGATGCACGGAGCCAAAGCGAATACCGAACCCACGGATAGGTCAAGCTCCCCAACCGTTAGAAGAAACGTCTGACCCGTTCCGATTGTGATCAGGGGGGCCGCGGTGGTTGCGATGACGAAAAAACTGGCCGGGGAGTCAAAGTCAACGTAGAAGATAGCGAAAAGGACTGTTATGGCAGCCGTGACTACCAGGATGCTGCCCTCCCTCAGGGAAAGAAATCGCCTGAGGAAACCAGTTTCACGACCGCCCAAGCTAATGGCCCTGCCTGGCGAGTCGCCGGTTTACGTTTGATTTAAGTCTCCCTTTCTCATGCATTTGGATAACAATCACGTTCGTGTGATATCCCAACAACATGGGGAGGATGTGACGGGAACACTTTGTTCCCGCCCCATCCCTTATTCCTACGTCGGTCAGCTGAACGTTGTCGGCTGGTTGGCTGAGCTGCCTTCGAATCTGCTTGCGCCCGAGTAAGCCGCTACGTTGTCCTTCGTCACGAGCTTGAGCGAGGTGTTTGTGTCTGCTGGATACATCTGTCCGCTGGAGAGCCTGTACAGGTATAGTTGCTGAAGCGGAACCCAACCCTGCAGGTAGGGCTGCTGGTCAATCAGGAATTGGGAATATCCGTTTGTTACGTTTGTTTCGCTCTGTGGAAGAAGGTCGAACCCTCCTGTGAAGACCTTGCCAGGCGTCCCGACCTCCTTTTGCGCGATGTTACCGCATTGCTCCGTGTCCCCTGCGTCCACCGCGAACATTCCAGCTACGTCGGTGTGTCCTAGGTACCACGCGTCAATGAGGCTGCCCTCCTTGGTTACATCGGGGTCTGTGCCGACGACCTGTACGTCAGTGTAACCTTGGGCCTTGAGATAGTCGGAAGCTCCATCTATTCTGGGCTGAATGTTCAAAGTTCCAGGTGTCGCGATGAACAGAGCTATCAACGCGCTCGTGTTCGTTATCAGTTTCGCTATTTGTTGGCCTAGGAGTGTACCTGAATCGTAGAGGGGTTGCCCCACGTATGCCATTCTGTCATTCATCACAGGGCCGTTACCCTTCCTGGCATCAGCGTTGTAGCCAATCACCGGGATCCCCGCAGCGATGGCTTGGTCTGTGAGTGAGTTGAATGCGGACAAGTCGATGAGTGAGATTGCGATTCCGTCCACTTTGGCAGCTAGCGCGGCTTCGAATGCGTTGACCATGTCGGCGACCGCACTTGTGGTTGACCCTGTCCACTGATAGGAGACACCCATTGCGTTACACGCGTCTTCGATCCCGTAGACGGTTGGTACGAAGAAAGGATTCGTGGTGACGTGATTTATGAAGGTGAACTTCCAATTGGGGTGAGTAGGATACGTGCCATAAGTGTAGCCTGTCGGCGCCGCAGGAGTGGTCGATGACGACGGCACGTAACCGCTACGCCAGTAGCCTTCCGACCCGAAGAAGCCCGCTGCCCCACCGACTACAAGTCCACCCACAACGCCCCCTACTGCAGCCATTGTGCCGATTGCCTTGCGTCTGCTTACCGGTTTCTTGAATGGATCTGAACCAACAAGGGAGTATGGATTTTCTATCTTTTTCTTCTTCTTTGAATCCGTCATGCGGCAGTTAGAGCGCACCATCGACTTATAAACTAAACATGGCGCACACAGTAACACCAAAAGGGCGCTAAAGCTAACCAACACGAGGGCCGCGACCCGTTTCAGACGATTCCCGCGGAAAAAGGGTTTCGTGCTCACCGTTGCCTCTGGAGCTCCGCGGACAAAGCAGAAAGAGGCGGTCAAGAACGCTTTGGAGCAGGGTGGGGTCAGAACCTACGACATGGGCGGCTCGTCAAAGACCACATAAAAGGGAACCACGGTAGTGGGCTAATTCGTAGGCTAACTTGAACCCGAAAGGGAACTGGAGTATTTGCAGTTTGAGCAGTAGTCGTGATGAGTGGTGCCTCTCGCCTGTGCTCTCGGTTTCTCAGACGCTAGGATCGTAACGGCCGTCTATTGCCGTCCAGCCACCGTCTGCAAAGAGAACCGAGCCTGTGACAAAGGAGGCAGCTTCGCTCGCGAGGAAGAGCGCAGGACCAGCAATCTCTTTTGGCTGACCCCACCTCTTCAGGGCGCTCTTGTTGGCGTAGGCGGCGTACCAGTCCGGGTTGTTCTTGATCTGGGTGGTCAAAGGTGTTTCGACCGCGCCGGGGGCTATCGCATTGACACGCACGTTGTATTTGCCAAGTTCAGCCGCTAATGTCCTAGCAAGCATGACCACGGCAGCTTTCGTCGATGCGTAGACAGACTGTCCTGGCTCTGTGACCACGCACCGTGTGGAAGATATCACGACTATCGACCCGCCTTCCTTGTTCTTCACTATCTCCTTGCTAATCTCCTTGAGGAGCTGGAATGATCCCTTCAGGTTGACATTGACCACCTTGTCGAACTCGTCATAGGAGTAGTTCGCGATCGATTTTCGAACGTTTGTTCCGGGCACTGCGTATAGGCAGTCTATCCTACCGTACTTTCGTATCGCTTCGCTTGCAAGGTGCTTCACATCCTCGAGCTTTGTCGAGTCACATGGGACTCCAATGGCTTCGCCTCCTGCGTCCCTGATTGCGGCCACGGTTGCTTCGAGCGTGTCTGTTCTGATGTCAGCTGCGACCACTTTCCCCCCGTTTGCGCCGAAGGCGTACGCTATCCCTTGGCCTATGCCTTGGCCCGCGCCGACGACCACAGCAACTTTCCCCGTTACGTCGAACATGTTTCGCATTTCAGAAACCGTCGTCATGAACCTTCGTTTGGAAGTAGGCCGGACGATACTTAAACGCTTTAGTTCTCGAGCAGCCAATATCTCGGTGGCTTCGGCGCACCAATCTTTGAGCAATCCTGAGTAATCCTCTGTTTCGCATTCTCCTTCATGCGCGCACGCTGTCGCAAGGACGGGTTCTCGACAACGTATTGCCGGCCCTCAGGAGCGAGAGGCGACCGGACGTGGTGGAACCCATGGTCTTCGCGCGACCATTCCGGCACACGCTCATCAATCTAACGCAATGCATGACCTCGTGTAAGGGAACTTTCTGGAATCGTGGCGATCGTGATGGAGCAACGATTAACTAGTGGAATTTGTCAGCGCGGCACAGGCGAATGAATTATGGCAAAACTCCGTGCGGGTAAGTTCGTTGTTGAGTCCCTTATCAACGAGGGAGTGAAGTACGTCTTTGGAATCCCGGGAGGCGGAGTTGCTCCATTCTACAACGAATTCTACGATTATCCGCAGATCCAGACAATACTGACTCAACATGAGCAGGGAGCCGGCTTCATGGCCGACGGATACTTCAGAGCTTGCGGGCAGGTGGCCGCATGCGCTGCGACGGTCGGTCCAGGCGGAGTGAATCTGGCTTCGGGTCTGCACCCTGCCTATCAAGACAACCAAGCAGTGCTTGCCTTCACGAATAACCTTCCGACAGATCAATTTGGAAGAGGAGGGATCCAAGATGCCAGCGGCTGGGGTCCACGATCGATATCGCACGTAGGCTTGTTCAAGGAAGTCACCAAATGGAGCGTTCTGGTCACTCGTCCAGGCAATGTTCCAGAAGTGATCAGGCGAGCGTTCAGAATCATGCTGACCGGAAGAAAGGGACCGGTGCACATCGATCTGGCCCAAGATGTGATAAGGGCTGAGATAGATGCCGAGATAATACCCCCCAAGAAGTATCGGCCGATGGGTGTGATTAGAGGAGATCCGGAACTCATCAAGCAGGCTGCACAGCTTCTTGTGAATTCGCCATCGCCCGCAATAATGTCAGGAGGGGGAGTGATTGCCTCCAGTGCATCCCCGGAGTTGATGGAACTAGCTACCATACTGGGCTGTCCCGTGGCGACCACAGCGATGGGCAAGAGCTCATTCCCTGAAGATCATCCACTCGCGCTAGGCGTGGTGGGGCTGTTCGGCCACGACACTGCCAATACGATTCTTCGAGGAGACAAGACCGACGTACTGCTCGCACTGGGAACGATCTTCCACCAGGTGACGACTACCAGCTGGGTGAAAGACTTCGGAGGACAGAAGATCATACAAGTAGACAGTGACCCCACGGAGATTGGAAAGAACTATCCCGTCGAAATAGGAATAGTAGGAGACGCGAAGGCCGTTCTCGAAGACCTGCTTCCGCAAGTGAAGGCGCTTATCTCCAAACTATCGCCTGCGGCAAAGAAGGAATTCGAGGAGAGGAAGAAGGCAAAACAAAAGGAGGTGCTGGCGTTAAAGGGGGAACTCAAGTACTACATGGACCCTCTGAGCTTCTCCGATGCGGTTCCGATCAAACCTCAGAGAGCGGTCAGAGAGATCCGCGAATTCCTGGATAAAGACGCAATCGTATGGGCTGACTGCGGCAACAACCTCGCGTGGGTCGAGAAGTACTATCAGGCGCTGATGCCGAAGGGATTCATGGCAGACGGTGGGCACACTGCGATGGGCTTCAGCATCGCAGCCTCCATAGGCGCCAAGCTTGGCGCGCCTGACCGCCAGGTAGTCGATTGCTGCGGAAACGCAAGCTTCACTATGCTGAGCAAGGAAGTCAACACTGCCTCGGCGTACAACATCCCGGTAGTCTGGTGCATACTGAACGACATGAACCTCGGCATGATCATCCAGGGTCAGAAGTATGGCTACGGAATGTGGGACCCAGAAAGGTACATAGTGACTCAGTCATACGTCATGGACTTCATGAAGTTCGCCGAAGCAACCCATACTTACGGACAACTGGTCGAGAGGCCAGGTGAAATCAAGGAAGCGCTCAAGAACGCGTTCCAGTCTGGCAAGCCATCAATAATAGACATAAGAATCGACCCCGATGAAGTACCAATCGGCGCCCTGAGACGTTTCGAGTCCATCGTGAAGCAGCACCCTGAACTGAGCCAGAAGAAGTTACCGACCACCAAATTCCCGAGGAAGATGGGCTGAAAGCCCTCCACTCAGAGGGATAAGGGCGACCAATAAACGCAAGTCGAGTGATGGTCGTGCGAGGGATTGACTCCCCGGGAGCCAGGTCTTGTTCGGCAGCCCCATCGGTGGAAGCCAGCCTGTCCTAGTCACTTCTGAGTGTGACCCGGCCCGACTCTTCTCTGTCACTGGGACTAGCTAGGGCTATAGTCAAACGCGCCCGTAGACTTCTGGGTTGACACAAAAAGGGAGCCGTTTCCCGGTCAAACCTGCAAGCAGATTGTCAGCGGCCACCTCAGCCATTTTAGTCCTAGTCATCCAGGAGGCGCTCCCTATGTGAGGTGTGACCAATACATTGTCCAGAGCGAGAAGTGGGTGGTTTGACGGCAGGGGCTCTGGTTCAGTGACATCGAGCGCCGCACCTTTGATTCTCCTGTCCCTCAATGCCCTGTAGAGCGCCATCGTGTCCACGATAGGTCCGCGAGCCGCGTTTACTAGGATGCAGTTCTTCTTCATTAGTCTGATCTTCTTTGAATCGATCAGATGGCGGGTTCTAGGGTTCAGGTCTGTGTGAATCGTCACGAAATCCGACCCCGAAAGGAGCTCGTCAAGACTGACAAACCCAATTCCAAGCTCGTGTTCCAAGTCCTCTCGACGCACCACGTCGAAGTAGAGTATCCTCATACCGAACCCTTTCGCTCTCCTGGCGACCGCAGCTCCTATCTTCCCCATTCCTATGATTCCCAACGTTGCGCCGTGGACGTCCTCTCCAAGGAGGCCCAACGGGTCCCAGAACTTCCACCTGCCCGCATGAACGTCCTTATCCCCTTCCACCAGGTGTCTGGCCGAAGCTAGCATGAGCCCAAAGGCCAGGTCAGCGGTCGTCTCGGTCAGGACCCCTGGCGTGTTCCCCACGGGGATCCCTCGCTTCGTTGCCTCGGGGATATCCACGTTGTCATAACCGACTGCCATGTTGCTGACGACCTTGAGCCTCGGGGCTGCATCCATGAGTTCGGTATCGACTCTTTCCGAGAGGGAACACAGCAGGCCCTCGACATCGCGCACACTTTCCAACAGGATTTGCCTAGGCGGCGGCTTCCTCTGATTCCAAGTCCTCGCAACAGAAAAAGACTTGATTTGCTTTACAACAGGAGCAGCTATTTCCCTTGCCACGTAGACCTTCGGCCTCGACTTTCTTCGCAATTGTGAATTCAAAGGGATTACCGGCTGGTCAACCCTCATTGTACTTATAAATAGTCAGCGACAAATATCTGGGCAGGTGTGATCTGATATTGGATCAGCAGCAGAGAATCGGCTTCATTGGCCTTGGAATCATGGGGAAACCTATGTCGAAGAACCTGCTAAAAGCAGGATATCATCTGATAGTGAATGACATAGATCCCGGACCCGTGAAGGAGCTGGTTGGTCTAGGGGCAGAATTAGCGAACACATCGAAGATGGTCGCAGAGAGGAGCGACGTCATCATCACGATGCTCCCCGACGGTCCGCAGGTCGAGCAGGTAGTTTTTGGGCAAGATGGAGTCTTGGCCGGTTTGAAGAAGGGCTCCATCGTAATCGATATGAGCTCAATCTCACCCATAATTGCAAGGAAAATTGCGGCAGAGGTTGAGAAGAGAGGAGGGGAAATGTTGGATGCCCCTGTAAGCGGAGGGGAGCCCGGAGCTATTCAAGGTACCTTGGCCATCATGGTCGGAGGAAAAGAGAGCGTGTTCAACGAGTGTCAACCACTCTTCAAGGCCATGGGGAGGAGCATCACTCTCGTAGGCGGCGCTGGTGCAGGTCAGATAGCCAAGCTCGCCAACCAAATCGTGGTGGCGATCAACATTGCTGGAGTGTCCGAGGCGCTTGTGTTCGCCATGAAGGCCGGCGTCAATCCGGAGACTCTGGTTCAGGCAATCAAAGGGGGACTGGCTGGTAGCGCAGTGCTAGAGGCCAAGTCTCCGATGATGATGGATAGGAACTTCAAGCCAGGCTTCAGAATCAGACTCCACCAAAAGGATTTGAGGAATGCTCTTTCAAGCGCCGCAGAGTACGGAGTTCCTCTACCACTCACGAGTCTCGTCCAGCAGATGATCAATGGTCTAGTCGGAGATGGCAAAGGAGACCTAGACCATTCGGCCATAGCTCTCTTTGTCGAGAGCATGTCCAAGACTGAGATAAAGCGGAAGGCCGGGCAGGGAAGCGGCTGACCAAGAAGAAAGCCACAACAACCGGGACCAATGCATGGTCGAGCAACCTCCTTGTGCTCCACCCTGAGCAGTCTAATTCGGCAATGTTAGGTCCTGGCTCAAATCACTTCGAGGCCCGCATACCCCGAGTGAAGAGCATACATGCCCCCGTCAACATACATAATCAAGCCCGTTATGTAATCGGACTGCGGAGAAACAAGAAACAAGGCTGCGTTTGCTTGATCCTCCGGCTGCCCGAGTCTCCCTAGAGGCACTCTCTTCGACCGAGCCGCCACGTATTGTGCCGTCATCGTATTACGCACCATCGGAGTAAGAGTGGTTCCCGGACAAATGCAGTTCACATTAATACCGTACTTCGCAAAATCAACTGCGAACGCTTTGGTTAGTCCAACGACACCGTGCTTACTAGACACGTAGTGAACCGAATTGGGTATTGCGGCAAGACCAGCCGCAGAAGAGATGTTGACAATCTTTCCTTTCCCCTTCTTTGCCATCTCTCTCCCAGCGGAAAGGCAACAGTAGAACGTACCCGTGAGGTTCACATCTATCATTTTCAGCCACTTGTCAATAGGAAGATCTTCTGTTCGCACGAATTCACTAATGCCTGCGCAATTAACGAGAATATCCACGGTACCAAATCGCTTCGCAGTGGCTTCGACCATGTGACATACTTGATCGTAGTTGGACACTTCAACCGTATACGTTAGGACTTCTCGGTCAATCAATTGGATCTTCTTCGCGACAGCCTCGGCGTTCTTAGGCTCCATGTCAGCCACAACTACTTTTGCGCCCTCGGCAGCAAACCTGAGACATATTGCTTCGCCGATGCCCGAAGCGCCGCCTGTCACAATCGCCACTTTGTTTTCCAGTTGCACGATTACTGCTCTTCCACGTGAATCCTTTTAAGATTTAGTCCCCTTTACTTATCTCTCAGAACCTGCTATGATGGTGGTGCCCTTTCTGGATCTCTCCTACCCACGTCGAACAGCCTAGGCTTACGGCCGGTCATCGGGGTTCTCGCAAAGAAACGACCCAGGCAATTCGAACGAGATCTCGCCCAGGGTCACCACCCGGCCAAAGCCCCCGCGAGCTCTGGTTTCACAACGATCCTCGGAAACCGTCTCATTACAGCCCCCAGCGTGGGAGTTTAGCGACTACACTTAAATAGACAAGGATGGTTCAAGCGAACCGAAATGGCTCTAGGAGATCCAATCCAGTGGATAATAATCGGTGTCATAGTGATAGCGATCTTCCTCTGGGGTCCGCAGAAAATCCCCGACTTAGCAAAAGCAATAGGCAGGGCAAGGAGAGAGTTCGACCAGGCATCAAAAGAAGTGGGCACTGCTGTTACTGGCCAATTTGAACCGGGACCAGCAGCCGTCCCTCAGAAGTCGGCAGACCAGATTCTGGTTGAAACGGCCACGGCTCTTGGTATCCACACCGAAGGAAAGACAAGGGAACAGATCTCTCAGGAAATCATAGCCAGGAAATCGGGCGTCGCCACGTAAGTTCTCGTTTCCTGTCCGCGGAGGACAAACCGATCGCCAGGGCTACCGGAGACCCTACCTTTCCTGTAGTGTTTCGTCCGTTGCAGGCGCCATGCAGTTGCAATCCGACCACGGGAGAGCTCATTCCCGGTAAACTAATCGTAATAAGGCCGTGATTCAGCCAAGTGATGTCAGCGTTGGCCGCAGACAGAATGTCACTTATGGAGCACATTAACGAGCTCAGGGCGAGACTCCGAAAAGTCGCCATTGTTTTCGTAGTCATCCTTGTGGTGCTCGTCTTCTTTCCGGCAGACCCCGTCTACCAGTCCCAGCATCTCGACCAGTACCTGAACCTCCAGTTCCTTGCGCATACTGTCATAGCCGCTTTCATTCTGAACATCAAGGCCTACATTTTGCCCCACGGGTGGACGTTGATCGCAGCCACGGGACTCGGCGAAGGCATGGAGATATACTTCATTGGTGCGCTCGTGCTGACGCTCGTTCTTTGCATGCCCGTCATAGCCTACGAAACCTACAAGTTCGTCGATCCAGCGCTGAACGAGAACGAAAGGAAACTGGTTTACCCCTTCGTCGCAGCAACTTCCTCCCTTTTCATTGTCGGAATTCTCTTCGGGTATTTCATCCTCGCTAAATTTCTAGTTATTGCGCTGGCGCCCTTCCTTTCTGCCGCTGGAATCTCGTTTAACCTGGATGCCGCCTCGTTCTACTACGTGATATTCTTGATAATCGGCGCGACTGGGGTCTCTTTCACAGCGCCAGTCTTCATCTACGCCCTCATCAGCCTGCGCGTCCTCGATGCAGAATTCTTCTCTCGGAACAGGTTGATTGTCTGGTTTGTAATATGGGTAATTGCCGGCCTCTTCCTCACACCTGACGGCGGTCCCCTTCTCGACCTTGTGCTCTTCATCCCTCTAGTCGCTCTCGTAGAAATCGCGGTCTTTCTGGCGAAACGCCGTGTTAAGGGTCAACCGGAGGTAATGCCGAAGAATGTTTGCCACTATTGTTCCGCAAGGTTAGCGAAAGGAAATCCCTTTTGCCCCAAGTGCGGGCGGTTCAACTCTCTGTCGGCCTAGAGGGCGACAGGTTCCGAGATCTTGTGGAGACCTGCCCAAAGGAGGGCTGCCTCACATTCCCCGAGGATAGACCCAACTTCGCACTCCTCTGCATCGCTTTGCTCGAACTAATCGGTTGATGGAACGGGAATAGGAACTTGGCCAGTTGAGCGCTCGGGCGCCCCTATCGCTGAGACATTTTGCAAGACGGACAGAATGCGGAATCGTCTTCAAGGTTCGCACCACAATACCGACACTTTGCCGAGCTGTCTTCAGCGCCGGTCCCTCCGAACAATCCCAGGAATCCGCCTTCTTGGCTCTCTTCCGTTTGAGCTGTCATTTCTACGACCTTCTTCCTTCTCGTTGCGCCGATTAGTGCCAAGGCGACTCCAAGGATGACAAGTATGAGCGGAATAACTGTTGCCTCAGGGACGGCCTGATTGATCACAAGACGTACTAATACATTGGTGGACATGTTTAACGATCGGGAGGTGAAGACGAGAAAGTATTCAGCCGGTGCCCCCGTGCCAGTTACCCCAAAGGAGTAATTCTGGGCATCGAATCTTGATTGAGGATAGACCTCGCTAGGCGGGTTCCCTCTCGAGGTCCAGGCCGAGAAGTTGCCGCTGTTCATCAGGAAGAAGTCCACGCTCTCCGGGCTGGACGAAATCGTTGCTTGTAGCGTCTGTTGAGGATCGAGCGTCGTCTGCACGTATGAATAGTTACCCGGCTCGATTCGTATCAAGACAGTGTGATCGTAGGTGGGGCTTGAGGACGAGAGGATGCCGGGGTAGGTAAAGACTAAAGCCCCAATAGCAACGAGGAGCACCCCGAGAACGACGAATCTGTAGTTCAAAGCATAACCTTGTGGGGCTCCTCGCCCGATGACAAAAAGGCTTCTGTAACCGGCTGGCTATCTTCTACTGACCAGCGAAAACAAGGAAAAGCATGTCGAACTTGATACGGTTTCTGGAATTCACCTCCGGTGTTGCCTTCTCATGCACTAGCCCTTCTGAGCGTCGTCCCAAGTGTGAACGCGTTCGAACACGCATTCAGCTTCCTGGCTGATCCGGGCCGAGCCGCGCCCGTGACGCAGTTGCCTTTCGGGGCGTCGTGCGGCGACTTTCACCTGGGCGTCCCCGGCTGCTGGTGCTCAAGCGTTATAAGTTGCGCTAGACCAACTGCGGCCGATGTATGCCTTCAAGGATTCGGTCTATCTCGTCATCGGAATAATCTTCGTGCTGTTCGGGTCTTTCCTCATAGAGATTGGCATTTGGTGGGGGTTTCTCGTTGTCTGCGTTGGTATCGTC
The DNA here is from genome assembly GCA_035626075.1 of Nitrososphaerales archaeon. GTDB lineage: Archaea > Thermoproteota > Nitrososphaeria > Nitrososphaerales > Gagatemarchaeaceae > UBA183. The sequence goes on along the minus strand of DASPOK010000089.1, from coordinate 695 downwards.
ATGTCTACTTTCGCAGCGTATCAGATGGGACAGTCTTCGCAGAGAGTAGGGAGCAGGCCGCCCTAGCGCAGCTACTCGACAATCTCGCTCGCCTTCCCAGGTTTCAACGGCAATCAGCCATTCCGTCGGGTTTGCTGCATAACGGGCGTTTGACCGAGCCTCTCACGCAGGCGCATGTGCTTTGACCCTCGCGGGCTACTTGAGCACAGCCTACCCTCGGAGAAATGAATTCGAAGGAATCCACAAATTCATTTATTTCAGCCCTAGCTCGTCAATCTGATTGTATGGGGATAGATAGACGGGTCTTCGGAAGACTCCCCGACGGGCGACGTGCCGACCTCTTCAGCCTTACGGCGAAAGACATACTCGTCGAAGTCACTAACTACGGCGGAGTTATCAAGTCAGTAGTCGTTCCCGACTCACACGGCGTACCCGGGGACATTGTGCATGGCTTCGAAGACCTTGAGGGTTATCTTGGATGCCACCCCTACTTCGGCTCGGTTGTTGGTCGCTACGCCAACAGGATTGCAGGAGGGCGTTTCAGGCTCGACGGTGTTGAGTACAAGCTGGCACAGAATGACGGCGCAAATCACCTTAGCGGCGGCCTTAGGGGCTTTGACAAGGTCCTTTGGGGCGCCGAGACATCAGATTCCAGTCTGATTCTTAGCTACGTGAGTCGGGACGGTGAGGAGGGC
>DASPOK010000088.1:0-47539 GCA_035626075.1 Nitrososphaerales archaeon | reverse complement strand
GTCACGGTCGATTTCAAAGGGAGCGGCGAAACGAACTTCGTGAGGAAGTACATTGCCATCCCCAACGCGGACCCCATTTTCCAGAGCCTTCTCGAGATTAAGAGCAGGGGGAAGGTCCACGTCGAGATAACAGACCTGATTGTCCCAAAGGTGGGGGATTCGCTGGAGGCAGCAGAGAGGCTCTGCCGCTGGATCTACGACAACCTGGGGCCCGACACTCCCATCCACTTCCTCAGGTTTCATCCTGACTACAAGATGATGGACCTCCCCTGGACCCCCGTGGGGACCCTGGAGAAGCACGTAGCCATTGGCAGGAAAGCAGGCCTCAACTACGTCTACATAGGTAACGTGACCGGCCACCCTGACGAGAGCACGTATTGTCCCGGGTGCAAAGCCGTCCTCGTCAAACGTTACGGCTATGAAATCCTTGAGTACAACCTGGACGACAAGAACAGATGCAGCGCCTGCGGCTACAAGACCCCCATAGTGGGGCCACTGAGCAGGTCCTTCGACGAGGACAGGTTTGTTTCCGTGATTAGCTAGCTGCCTTCAATTCCAGCTTCTGCTTGATGAACTTCTCTGCGTCCAAGAGGGCCTTGCACCCGTCGGCGGCAGCCGTGATCGCCTGCCTGTACCTGAAGTCGTGGACGTCCCCGGCTACGAAGACTCCTGGCACGCTGCTCTCCGTCCCGTTCCTAAGCGAGACGTAGCCCTTGGGGTCCAGCTCCACCTGCCCCCTGAATATCTCTGTGCTCGGGTCGTATCCTATGGCCACAAAGAGCCCGTCCACCTGCATCTCGCCCTCCTTCCCTGTCTTGAGGTTCCTGACCTTCACCCCTTGGACCTTCCCTTCGCCAAGCACGTCGACAACCGCCGAGTCCCAGACGAAGGTGATCTTGGGGTTCGCGAACGCCTCCTTCTTCAGGGCGGCGCTGGCCCTGAGCTCGTCCCGCCTGTGAATTACCTGCACCGAAGAGGCGAACTTCGAGAGGAAAGTTGCCTCCTCCATGGCCGTGTCCCCACCACCAACAACTGCCACCTTCTTCCCTCTGAAGAAGAAGCCGTCGCAGACAGCGCAGTTGGAAACCCCCTTCCCCATCAGCCTCATCTCCGACTTCAGGTTCAGTCTCCTGGGGTTGGCGCCGGTAGCAATGATTACCGAGAGAGCCTTCGTGACCCCTGACGAAGTGTAGATTTCGAACGGGTATGCCTTGAAGTTGACCCTGACCACGTCATCCTGCACTAGCCTTGCCCCCAGCCTCTCCGCCTGCGCCTTCATTTTCGAAATCAGGTCCGGACCGAGCACAGGGTCGGGGAACCCGGGGAAGTTCTCAACCTCGGTGGTAAGCATCAGCTGGCCCCCGTACTTCGTCCCCATGTACACTAGAGGCTGCAGGTCCGCCCTGCACCCGTAGATGGCAGCGGTGAGTCCGGCTGGGCCTGACCCAATTATCACTAGCTTCTCTGTTTTCTCTTCCATGCCTCAATGGGCCGCGGCCGTCCGCCGCCTCATAAATCTGCCCCCGGAATTGCTGGTTTCTAGAGCAGCTTCGCTTCTCTCTGCACCGTGTGTAGCTCATCCGTGAGCTGGTTCAGTGCCCTCTCCAGCCTCCTGTTGTACTGGGGGAGGAGCCTGTCAAAGACCTCCTTCCTCATCTGCTTCAGGTGGTACTGCTGGTACAGGTTCAGTTTGTCCTTGGCGGCCCTGTCCACTTCCCTTTCCGTCGTCTGTATCTGGTTGACCACCTCGGAGAACTTCAGGCTGGCGGACTTCTGTTTCACCTCGTTCAGACGCTGCAGGGCCCTGCTCCTGAAAGCATCGAGGCGCCCCCTCAGCTCGTCAAAGTACTCTTTGTCCATTTCGTTGGGGTCTTTGGCCTCAATCTCGGGCCAGAGCCCGTTGATCAGGTTCGTCTTCTCGTCGAAGACCTTTATCATGGTCGACGCGAGCTCGGTCGACGTTTCCTCCTCTTCCTCTTCCTCCTCGCCCTCGGCGGTCGCTGTCCTGGCCACGAACAGACCTATGAGTAGCAAGATGAAAACGAGCGATGCGGCAGGCACCCCGGCATCTATGGTGAATCCTACCGAGAGGCCGTAGGCAAACTTCGTCTCTCCGCTCTGCCACGGGGTCGGGGTCAGAGTCACTGTCGAAGACTGCGTGGCGGCGGCGCCCTTAGGGAGCGACATGGAAACGGTGTAGGAGTCGACGAACGCCTTGATGGGCGGGCTCTCGGGGATGTTGATGGTCACCTGCCCGCCTGACACGGAGTAGTATTTCCCCCCCAGCGGGTACTGGTACGTCAATGTGAAGTTCGCCCCGCCCTGGACACCGTTGTTCGGGTAGCCTGACGCGAACAGAGCCATGTCTATGGCCCCGCTTGAGAGTGCCAGAGTGATCGGGTTGACGAGTCTCGGTTCGGTCCCTGTCAGCACGGTGACCGAGGTGGTCGAAGGAGCGAGGACGGACACGTAGAGCAGCGACAGAGCGGTCGTCCCTATGTTCTGAAACTCCACCTTGTCCGTCACCAAGGGGTCTCCGTTGGAGCCTGCCGAAATCGTCCTGGCTGCGTAGTAGACCCTCAACGGGTTGAAGTCCTGGTTGCTCGACTGCGTTATCTTTCCCACCGACGCCACCGCAGACTGGGGGGCAGCGTTGGGCACAGTCGACGAGTAGGTGTTACTAGTCCCATTGGAGTGCAGGGTCATCCCAGCCGGGGACGAAGCCAGAGCCGTTGACGCTGGCATAGCGATCACGTTGACCAGTTTGTCGACTCTCTGGCTGATAGACGGGGTCGTGAGCATGAGCACGCGGAAGGTCCCGTTCTTGACATACGACGTCACCCCGTTCAGCAGAGCGCTCAGGACGAAGCTCGTGTTTCCTCCGGCCTGGAGGGGCTGGCTGCTGCTCACCGTGAACGGGCCGCCGGTGGCGGATGAGCTTAGGCTGAAGCCGCTCCCGGTGATGTTCGACCCGGCAACCATGGACGAGAGGTTCCCGAACCCGAAGGTAAGGCTCGGGACTTCAACGGAGGAGGACCCGTTGTTGGTTATCCTGACGCTTTCGTTGATGGTGGCGAAGCCGTATCGGTTTAGCGTGTACTGGCTGATGACAGCTATCTTGGGTGCCCCCTGGGCTACCGCCGGGGCCTGGACCGAGATTGCCGCCAGGAGGAACAACAGCAAGAGAGCCGCTGGAACGAAACGCCTCAAGTGATTCTCCCCTCGCCGCTACGTTCTTATTTTAAGCGTTTTTCGGCCATGAAAGATGCGCCGATCTCGGGTCCGCCAACCGCTTCTCCCGAATCTCGACGAGGCTCTAGTCTCGAAGATGCTCCAGAAGACAGGCGCCAGTTCCCTGGACGAGCTCTTCTCCGACATTCCTGAAGAGGTGAGGCTTAAGCGGAAGCTGAGGCTCCCCGAAGGAGTCTCCGAGTACGAGGTCAGGCGCGACGTCCTCGCGAGGCTCGGCCAGAACAGGACGCCCCCGGGCTCTCTCTGCTTCCTAGGAGGCGGGGTCTGGCCCCACTACGTCCCGGCGGCGGTGGAGTCCATAACGTCAAGGCAGGAGTTCTACACGAGCTACACCCCCTACCAGGCCGAGGTGAGCCAAGGGATGCTCCAGGCTCTCTTCGAGTACCAGAGCCTGATGTGCGACCTCCTGGGCATGGAGGCATGTAACAGCTCGCTGTACGACTGGGCGTCGGCGGCGGGAGAAGCCGTGAGGATGGCCGCGAGGATAACAGGTAGGAAGCGGGCGCTCATCGCCGGGAACGCTGGTCCCCAGAGACAGGATGTCATCAGGACCTACACAGAACCCATGGGGATCAAGCTCGATAAGGTGGGCTTCGACAGGTCCAAGGGGACCCTGGACGCAGAGGACCTGCGGAGGAAGGTTTCTGACGACGTCGCTTGCCTTTACGTGGAGAACCCCAACCTCTTCGGCGTCATAGAGGACGGAGTGGCGGACCTCGTGGGGGCAGTCCAGAAGGCTGGAGGCCTGGCCCTGGTCGGCGTCGACCCCATCTCTCTGTCACTGGTCAAGGAGCCAGGCAGCTACGGTGCTGACGTAGTCGTCGGCGAGGGGCAGCCTCTGGGAATCGCAATGAACTACGGAGGGCCGCATCTGGGCATCTTCGCCGTCAGGGACATCAAGTTGGCCAGGAGCATGCCAGGCAGGCTGATCGGGATCACTACCGCCGTCTCCGACCCGAACAGGAAGGCCTTCGCCATGGTCCTCCAGGCCAGGGAGCAGCACATCAGGAGGGAGGCCGCGACCTCCAACATCTGCACGAACCAGTCGCTGATGGCTGTCGCCGCAGCGAGCTACCTCTCTCTTCTCGGAAAGGAGGGGTTCCGCAGGCTCGGCGAGACCATAATCTCGAACTCTCACTACGCGGCCAAGCGGCTCTCCAAGGTCAAGGGGGCGAACTCCCCTCACTTCAGCGGCGCTTTCTTCAAGGAGTTCGTAGTGTCCTACGACAAGGCCAGGGCGGAACCGGTCTTCAGACGCCTGGCCAAGAAGGGAGTAATGGCGGGTCACCCGCTGTCGGGGGTCCTGGGGCCTAAGGTCGAGGCGGGGCTCTACTGCGTCACCGAGGTCCACACCCATGGGGACATAGAACGGCTAGCCGAAGCATTGGAGGAGGTACTCTAGCTTGAAGAGGTTCAGCCAGGCATACTGGGACGAGCCCCTGCTCAAGGACCTGAGCAGGCCGGGGCGGGTTGGGATGAGAGTGCCGACAGATGCCGCCATTGCATCCCGCTTCAAAGACCCTTCCTCGTTGGTCCCTGCCTCAGTCAGGAGGGCCTCCGTCAACCTCCCTGAGCTCTCCGAACTGCAGGTGCTGAGGCACTTCAACCGCCTTTCACAGATGAACTTCTCTGTCGAGTTGGGGATGTACCCGCTGGGGAGTTGCACGATGAAATACAACCCCAAGGTCTCCGAAATGATCGCTTCGTCAGATTCCATGAAGCAGGCTCATCCCCTTCAGCCCAGCGAGACGGTCCAGGGGCTGCTCTCCATCTTCTACGATCTCGAGAGGTTCCTGAGCGAGATAACCGGGATGCACCGGTTCTCCCTTTCTACCGCCGCCGGTGCGCAGGGGGAGCTCGCAGGGGTCTTGATGATCCGGAAGTACCTCAGAGACCATGGAGGGGAGGACAGGGACGAGATCCTTGTCCCCGATTCTGCTCACGGGACCAACCCGGCAAGTGCGGCCATGGCCGGTTTCAAGGTTGTGAAGGTCCCCTCCGACGAGACGGGCCAGGTGCGCGCGGCCAAGGTGAGGGAGCTATGCTCGGAAAGGACGGCCGGCATGATGTTCACCGTCCCCAACACCCTGGGTCTCTTCGAGAGCGAGGTTGCGGACGTCTGCCGGGCGGTACACGACTCCGGGGGTCTGATGTACTACGACGGAGCGAACATGAACGCACTCCTCGGCCGGGCGCGGCCAGGGGACATGGGTTTCGACATTGTCCACCTGAACCTCCACAAGACGTTCGCCACTCCGCACGGGGGCGGGGGCCCTGGGGCCGGCCCCGTCGGCGTGAACAGGAAGCTGGCGGAGTACCTCCCTGTCCCCGTTGTCTCCAAGGGGAAAGACGGATACGGCCTGGACTACGGCCTCAAACACAGCATCGGCCCGCTCAAGGGCTTCGTTGGAAACTCGGCCGTCCTCCTTAGGGCCTACGTCTACATCAGGCTCCTGGGCGCGTCGGGCCTGGCCGACGTCTCGTCCCTGGCGGTGCTAGCTGCCAACTACCTTTGGAAAAGCCTGGACCCTGAGGCCTTCCCAGCCTCCCACGGCAAGGAGCTTCAGAGGAAGCACGAGGCGGTCGTCTCCGTGAAGAGCGAGCTGCCGGGAGCGGCAATGACTGTGGCCAAAGCCGTCCTCGACTACGGGATGCACGCCCCCACGGTCTACTTCCCGCTGATCGTCCACGAGGCACTGATGATTGAGCCGACCGAGTCGGAGCCAGTGGAGATGCTGGATGAGTACGCGGCCGCGCTCAATCAGATCTACCGAGAGATGAAGGAAGGGACCTTGGGCGAGGTGCCCAAGAACACGAGCGTTGGGAAGGTCGACGAGGTGAAGGCTTCGCACCCAATGACGCTCCGCGTTCACTGGTGACCTAAAGGTCATATAGCCTCGGATAACTCGGAGCGTCTCGCCGTGCCCAGCGATCTATCGAAGCGCGTGACCGAACGCCTCAACGAGATTGTCGACGAAGAGACCAAGAGGAGGTTCGGCGAGCTGAACATCGTTACCGACGTCTCCGAAATGGCGACAGGGTCCATCAGGGTCAGGTTCCAGCCTCTCTCTGCGTACAGCCCCCTAGCGGTCGACACGGGGAGGAGCATCAGGGAGGCGGCGATGTCGGTCCACGGCGTCCAGGTGGTCCGGGTCGAATGCGCCGGCCACATGATGGACGAGCTCGTCAACAAGCTCGTAAACCAGGAAGAATTGGGGATCAAGGCCGCAAAGTAGTCCGCAGAATATCATCCGACGCGGGGTGAACAAATACTACTTTGTCGTCAACAATATTGAGCGATGGGCTTGTTTATTCTTGCCGTTACCTAGGTCTGCGCCCCAGAATTGTCTGTCGCTAATCCCACTGGCGTAACAGCTGTAGGAATCGGAAGCGCAGGAATAAAGATTGTTTCTCTGTTGAGCCGGAAGTCCCTCCTGGTCGAACGGTTCGTGTACCTATCCTGCGACCGAGGCGACTTCTCAACTGTCGAGTCCAAGGACACGCTGCTGATCGAATCTCCTGTGGACCAGAAGCTCACTCCATCGATAGCCCGCGGACTGGCACTCGGCCTGTGTCCAAAGATAAGGAGGGCCGTGAGCAACTCAGAAGTGGTCTTCGTGGTTGCCGGGCTGGGCGGGGCGACGGGCAGCGGTCTGGCCCCGCTCGTGGCCTCCCTGGCGACGGAGTCGGGAGCGATAACGGTGGGGGTCGCGGTGATGCCCTTCGAGTTCGAGAAGAAGATGAAGTTCTATGCCGGTGTCTCCCTCAGGCGCCTGAGGGCAGCGTCAAGAGGAGTGGTGGTCGTCGACAACGACACCCTGATGCGCTCTTCGCCGGAGGATTCGACCCTGGCCAACCTCTACGATTCAGCCAACAAGGCGGCCGTCAAGGCTCTGGGCTCGCTCCTTTCGAGGTCGAGCGAGGGCTCGAAGCCGGTTGGCCTCAACAAGTTGCTTGGGACGGTCCTGCAGGAAGGCTACTCGCTTCTGGGAGTCTCGAGCAGCGGCGAAGCGGACAAGGCGGAGGATGCGCTCGCAGGGGCCGTCGTCTCTTTGGGCAAACTGGCGGAGGCGAAGGAGGCCTCCCGGGCCGTAGTCAGCCTCAACGGGGATGCTACCCTCTCGGCCAAGGAGGTGGGCCTGGCGGTGGACCGGCTCGGCTCCATGATGAATAACAACGACGTCGATGTCGAATACGGCGTCGACTACACCGGGTCTGCCCAGCTCCAGGTGAGCCTGCTCGCCTCGGGATTCAGCTCAACGAAGTATGACAACTACGACCCACTGGCCAAGGTGCTCGGGGACCGGGTGCTCGACGACGAGATGGACGCGTCCCTCCCTGAAGGACTCGAAGCTCTGCAGCCCTGCGACTGATCATCCGAGCAGCACGCGGACGCTTTTCAGGTCAGAATCCTCCACCTTCTTGAATACCGGCCTGGGTTCTCTTATCTTCCTCCCGGGCTCGACCCGGAGCCTCGTCGCAGAATCCCATCCTCCCTTCTCGAGCGGTTCCAGGAACGCCAACTGTTCCCAGATCTCCTTGGAGCTGAACGGTACGAAGGGGCTAAGAAGAATCGCGAGGCCAGCGACGAGGTTGCACGAGTAGAACAGAGCAGTAGGCTCGTCCGAACCCTTCTCCCAGGGCGCCTTCTTCTGGAAGTATTGGTTGCACTTCGCGGAAAAGTCGAGCACCCTCCTCAGTGCTCTGTCGTAGTGTCCTTGCTCAATCAGTCCCCCCGTCTCGTTCACAGCGTCCTGCAGCTCTGACAGGACTTGCTCCTCCGCTTCCCCCTTACCTGCGGGCTCGGGAACAACGCCGCGGTGCTTGCTCTGCACGAAGGACAGGGCCCGGTAGACGAAGTTGCCGACGCTTGCAACCAGCTCGTTGTTGATCTTGTCCGCGAATTCCTTGAGGTCGAAGTTTGCGTCCGACTGGCTCAGCGGGACGATTCGGGTCAGGTAAAACCTAAGGTAGTCCGGCGGGAAGTGCTCCACGAACTCCCTGATCGTTATCATCCAGTGCTTGCTTCTGGACACCTTCTTCCCTAGCAAGAGCAGGTGCCCCCTGGTGGGGATGTAGTCAGGGAGCTTGTACTCCCCTTCCCCCATCCTCATGCTAGGCAGGAAGAGGTAGTGATGATAGACGATGTCCTTGCCGATGAAGTGGTAGAGCCTCGCACTGTTCCAGTATCTTCTGCCTTCCTCCCCGGCCTTCCCGGCCGCCTCCAGGGCCGTCGTGATGTAGCAGAGGTGGTTGTCGAACCAACCGTACAGGACCTTCCCCTTTGCCTCCTCGAGGGGGATCGGGACCCCCCAGGAGATGTCCCGCGTTATGTCCCAATCCTGAAGCCCGTCCTTGATCCAGTTGAGAACGTAGTTCTTCACGTCCGCCTGGAGCCCCGGTGTATCCTCGAGCCACTGCTGAAGTTGCTTGGAGAAGGCGGAGAGTCGGAAGAAGTAGTGGGTGCTCTTCTTCAGCGCCGGTGGCCTCCCGCAAATCGAGCAGTGAGGGTTCAGTATCTGGCCGGGCTGCAGAGTCCTGCCACAGCTCTCGCAGACATCAGAGTACTGCTCCTCTGCCCCGCAGTATGGGCACCTTCCCTTGACGTACCTGTCGGGGAGGAACTTCCTGTCGTGCTCGCAGTAGAACTGGTCGACGTCGGACACGAAAATGTGCCCGTTTTCATCCAGTTTCGTGAAGAACCTCTGCACCATCTTGACGTTCTCAGGGGAGCTCGTCCTGCCAAAGAGGTCGTACACGATGCCTATGCTCTCAAGGTCCTCCCTGAACCTGGCGTTCCAGCGGGCGACGTAGTCGCTCGGCTTCTTCCCCTGCTTCTCTGCGGCAATCAGGATGGGAGTCCCGAAGTCGTCGGAGGCACAGACCTGGATGACTCTCCTCCCCTTCAATTTCAGGTATCTGTACAGAATGTCCGGAGGCAGGTGGGTGCTAGCGACGTGGCCGAGATGGAGGTCATCGTAGGCGTAGGGAAGCGCTGCCGTGATTATGATGTCTTCTTGGCTGAGTTCATCCACCAAGGGAAATCCCTCGTCCGGGCGTTTTAAATTTTCCAGCTCTTCGCGTAGTCCCTCTGTTCTCTTGTCTGTGAGCCGATGGAGATGCCGAGGGACTTCAGGGCCGCCCTCGCCACCTCGTCTTCGAGCTGCGGGGGAACGCCGTACACCCTCTTCTGCATCTCTGAGTGTTCTCGATGGATGCGGATGGCGGCAAGCATCTGGTTCGCGAAGGACATCTGCATCACCTCCGGGGGATGCCCTTCGGCCGCGACAAGGTTAGCAATCCTACCTTTGCCGATCAGGTACACCTTCTTGCCGGAGGGGAGAATGACCTCGTCGACGTTGGGCCTCACCCCCTTCACCCCCTTGGCCTTCGCCATCAGAGTCTTCACGTCTATTTCGACGTCGAAGTGCCCAGCGTTGGCCAGGATAGCACCTTCTCTCATCTTGTCTATGGCCTCGTAGGGGATCACGTTCTTCTGGCCCGTGGTCGTGATGAAAAGCAGCCCCTTCGGCGCCGCCGACTCTATGCTCGAAACGTCGAAGCCGTCCAGGTGGGCTTCCAGAGCCCTTATGGGGTCAACCTCGACCACGGTCACCCTCGCCCCCATGCCTCGTGCCCTCATGGCTACCCCTTTGCCGACCCAGCCGTAGCCGACGACCACCGTGCTCACACCGGCCAGCAGCAGGGCCGTCGCCCTCATGATCCCGTCGAGGGTGCTCTGCCCCGTCCCGTACCTGTTGTCGAACATGAACTTGGTCTTGGCGTCGTTGACGGCTATCACCGGGTAGGCTAGCCTCCCCTCAGCTTCGAGGGCCTTCAGCCTCACGACCCCAGTTGTCGTTTCCTCAGACCCACCGACTATCCCCTTCGTCCGCGAGACGTGGGCGGCCACATGGAGGTCGGCACCGTCGTCTATGAGCTGGCCCGGATGTGAGCCGAGCACTTGCTCGATGCACCACGAGTACTCCTTCGGAGACTGTCCCCTCCAAGCCCAGACCTCAGTTCTGGTCGAGAGATATGCGGCTATGTCGTCCTGGGTGGAGAGCGGGTTGGCGCCCGCCAGCTTCACGTCGGCCCCGGCCAACAACAGGGAGTCGATGAGGACCGAGGTCTCCTTCGTAATATGCAGGCATACTCCGAGCCTGACCCCCTCGAGGGGCCTGGACTTCGCGTACTTCTCAACCAGGGTAGTAAGCGCTCCCATGTGCGCCTTGGCCCACAGAAAATTCCTCTCGCCGTCCTTGCTCAGCTTCTGGTCTGCTACTTTCGTCATCTCTTCTCTCCCCTGAGGGCCGGAACGGTGGACTCTATCAACTGTTTGACAACCTTCCCTGAGCGTTTCATCACCTTCAGGACCTCTTCTTGGCTAACTTTGGGCTGGATCCCCGCGGCCCGGTTGGTAGCTACCACGATGGACGCATACTCCAGTTTCTTCTCGTTGGCCAGAACCACCTCCGGGACACCTGTCATCCCAACCACGTCCCCGCCCAGGGTCTTGTACATCCTGATCTCTGCAGCCGTCTCGAACCTGGGACCTTCGGTGCAGACATAGGTGAGGTGTGGCATCAGGTCGACTCCCATCCTCTTGGCTGCCATGGAGATTTCGAGGTTGATGTGTCTGCTGTAGGGGTACGTCATGTCCGTGTGAACGACCTTGTCTTCGAAGAAAGTCGTGTGCCTGCGCTTGGTGAAGTCAAGGAACTGATCAACCAAACCGATTTCGCCCGCCCTGAACCTGCGGTTCATGGACCCTACGGCGCTGGTGGCGATTATCTCCTTGACCCCCAGGCGTTCGAATGCGGCGATGTTGGCCCTGTAGTTTATGCCGTGGGGAGGTGACTTGTGCGCTGCGCCGTGCCTCGGCATCACAAGGTAATCCCCCCGCTGTTGGTCGAAGACGGTCGCCTTCCCGAACCTGGTCCTGATGGCCCTGGGCCGGCTCAGGTCGAAGCACTCGGAGATTCCGGTGCCTGTGATGATTCCAACAGGAGGGGTGAGCTTAGTCATACTTTGCGATAGAATATACTTGGTACCCGGAGAGCTTGCGCCTCCCCTTCAGGGAGCAGAGCTCTGTGACGAAGGCGAAGCCTGCCACCTTCCCTCCCAGCCTCTCCACCAGCGTCCCTGCCGCCTTCGATGTCCCCCCCGTCGCCAGGAGGTCGTCGACAATCAGAACCCGGTCCCCCTTCGAGATGGAGTCGGTGTGCATCTCGAGGCCCTGCCTGCCGTATTCAAGGTCATAGTACATGCTTACCTTCGACCCTGGGAGCTTCCCCACCTTCCTCGCAGGGACAAAGCCCAGGCCTAGCCTGTCGGCCAAGGGCGCGCCCACGATGAAACCTCTTGCCTCGACCCCTACTATCTTGTCCAGTTTCTCTCCCTTCCAGCGCTTGGCCAGGGCGTCCGTCACCCTGCGAGTCAGCTTCCCGTTCTTCCACATCGTTGTAAGGTCCTTGAACGGTATTCCCTTCTTCGGATAGTCCGGTATGGTCCTGATGGCGCGCTTGACGTCACGTTCCAAGGACGCCACTAGGCGCTCAGCCTCGCGTGCAGCAGGGAGGAGCCGCAGCCACAGTCCCGCTTCTCGGGGAGCCGCCTGACTATCTGGGCAATGAGCCGTCTCAGGTTCTCTATGTTCCTGTTGAAGACCCGAATCACTTCGCCGTGGGACACCGGCTCCACGGTCGGGTCCCCTTCGAGGCCGACATCATAGTCCGTGACGACGGAGATGTTGAGGTAGCAGAGCTCCTCCTCTCTGGCAAGAACCGCTTCGGGGTACTGGGTCATGTTGATGACGTCCCACCCCTGCCTGGTGAAGAATCTGCTCTCCGCCTTGGTTGAGAACCGGGGCCCCTGGATGACGACGACAGTGCCTGCCTGATGGAACCTTAGCCCTAGTGCCTCGGCCGATTCCGCCGCCACCTTTCTCATCTGGGGACAGTAGGGCTCGGCCGTGCTCACATGAGTCGTCATAGGACCGTCGTAGAATGTGTCCTTCCTGCCGGAAGTGAAGTTCACGAACTGGTCGCAGAAGACAAGGTCCCCCGGCCTTATCTCGGCCCTTAGGCTCCCGACCGCGTTCGGGGCGATTATTCGTTTGACCCCTAGCTGCTTGAAGGCGTGCACGTTTGCCCTGTACGGGACCACTTGGGGCGGGAACTCATGGTGGACGCCGTGCCTGGGGAGGAACGCGACCTTCTTCCCCTCCAGCACGGAGAGGGCGACACTCGCGCTGGGTTTTCCGTACGGGGTCCTTACCTGGACCCTCCGCCCCGCCTTCGAAAATTTGTAGAACCCCGAGCCGCCAAAGACGCCGATTTCCGCCCTCGGCTTCACGGTGCACCCCCCACGGTTTCCGATTTAATCTTTTGACCATCGTAACTCTTCGACCCTTCTAGAAGACTTGAAATACCATGGTCGAAGGATTCGCTCGATGCCCCATCCCTACGAGGAGCTGCTTTCAAGGGCCAGGTCGGGCCTGGACAAGGACGCCAAGAAGTCGGGCGCCCTTCGTCTTGAGCTTCCGGAGCCGGATGTCATCTGGGTGGGGAACAAGACCATATTCCGCAACTACGCCGAGTTCCCGAAGCTCCTGAGGAGGGATTCGGGGAGGGTGCTCATGTACCTGGCGAAGGAACTGGCCACCGCAGCTTCCCTCGACGGGGAGAGGGCGATATTCATAGGGCGAAAGGACAGGGACTCGTTCTCGCAGCTACTACAGCGGTATGTCAAGGACGGGGTGATCTGCCCCGTCTGCGGAAGCCCTGACACGCACCTAGACAAGGAAAAGCGGATGTGGTTCATGGTCTGCGAAGCATGCGGCGCCCGCTCCGTGGCGAAGGTGGCATAGCATGGCTGACAGGGGCTTCTCCGTCCGGACTGCCGAGTACAAAGGGACCATACTCGTCAACATGTGCGACGAAGAACTGGTGGGGAGGACGGTGACCGAGGGGGAGCTGAAGGTCTACCTCTCGAAGGAATTCTACTCCGGCGAGGTCGTCGACAGGGGGGAGGCGCTGAGGCTCATACGCACCTGTTCCATAATCAACCTTGCCGGCTCTAGGTCTGTGTCGCTGGCGGTGGACAACAAGGTCGGAGCCCCGGAGGCGATTCGCGAAATAGAAGAGGTCCCGTTTCTGATGATCTACAAGTTCTCCGGCTAGCTCTTATCTCCGAACCTTTTCAGAAGCTCCTTCTGGTGGTCGCTCAAGTTCCTCGGGACTTCCAGGTTCACTTTCACGTACTGGTCCCCTTTGCCCCAGGCTCCGTACCTCGGGAGTCCCTTTCCCTTGACCTTGAACACTGTCCCGGGCTGCGTCCCGTGAGGGACCGACAGCTTGACGTCCCCGTACAGCGTCGGGATGGTCAGCTCCGTCCCCAGCATGGCCTGCACCACCCCCACCCTAGTCTCCAGGTAGATGTCGCCGTCGCGTCTGGCGAACATTTTGTGGGGGGCTACGTTGACGACGACGTAGAGGTCCCCTGGCGGGACGCCGCTCTCGCCGGCGCTCCCCTCCCCCCTGAGGCGGAGGGTGTGGCCGTCTTCCACGCCAGCAGGTATCATTATCCTGATCTTTCTCGTCTTCTCGACCGCCCCGCGCCCCCTGCAGTCGCTGCACGGGTCGCCGATCAAGTAGCCCCGGCCTCCGCACCTGCTGCACGCCGTTATCCTTACCAGCCTGGCGAACCCGGCTGACTGTACCTTCTGCACCTGCCCCGTCCCACCGCAGGTTCCGCATCTCTGAGGGGACGTGCCGGGCCGGGCCCCACTCCCGTTGCATGTCTGACAGACCTCATTCCTAGGTATCTCGATTTCTCTATTGGAGTCTTGTACGACGTCCTCCAGGTTCACCTGAAGGTGGTAGGTGAGGTCCTCCCCACGCCCCGGCTGGTTGGGCCCCTGGCCCCCGAAGAACTGGGAAAAGATGTCGTCGAACCCGCCGAAGCCCATCCCCCGGAAGAACTCTCCGAAGTCCACCCCGCGGAATATGTCCTCCTGACTGTACCTCTGGTAGACCCCCTCCCTCCCGAAGGAGTCGTACTGCCTCCTCTTCTCGTCGTCCGATAGTACAGCGTACGCCTCTGAAATCTCCTTGAACCTTGCCTCGGCTTCCGGGGCCTTGTTCCTGTCGGGATGAAACTGCAGCGCCAGCTTCCTGTAGGCGTCCTTGATTTGCTCCTTGGTGGCCCCTTTCTGCACACCGAGTACTTCGTAGTAGTCCCTTGCAGCCACGGTCCTCGCCCCCTACTTCCCTTCGTCCACTACCTTGTAGTCTGCGTCGCTTACCTTCGCCCCGTCCCCCGCAGGTCCGGGTTGAGGCTGCTGCTGCCTCTGCGCCTGCTGGTATACCGACGCGCCTACCTCCTGCAGGACCCTCTTCAGCGCCTCGTTCTTCTCCCTGATTTGCGCGATGTCCTTCCCCTCGATTGCTTTCCTCAGCTCCTGGGCTGCCGCGTCCAGCTTGTCGAGGTTCGACTTGTCGACCTTCCCTTCGAGGTCCCTCTTCGTCCTCTCCGTGGTGTATAGTATGGAATCAGCCTCGTTCCTCAGCTCGGCCTCTTCCCTCTTTTTCTTGTCCTGTTCCGCGAAGGACTCCGCGTCCTTGATGAGCCTCTCCTTCTCTTCCTTGGACAGCTTGGTCGAGGCCGTAATCGTGATTTTGTTCTCCTTCCCCGTCCCCAGGTCCTTGGCCCCCACGGTGAGAATGCCATTGGCGTCGATGTCGAAGGTGACCTCAATCTGGGGGACGCCCCTCGGCGCCGGAGGCATTCCGGCCAGGTTGAACATCCCAAGTGACACGTTGTCCGCTGCCATGCTCCTCTCCCCCTGGACCACGTGTATGGTGACGGCGGTCTGGAAGTCTGCAGCCGTGGTGAAGGTCTTGCTCCGCTTTGTGGGGATGGTCGCGTTCTTCTCGATCAGGTGCTCTGTGATCCCGCCCAGCGTCTCCACTCCCAGGGACAGAGGGGTCACGTCCAGTAGCAGTATGTCCTTGATTTCTCCCGCAAGGACGGCCCCCTGAATCGCAGCTCCGATGGCCACAGCCTCCATGGGGTCGACTCCCCTCTCAGCGGGCTTCCCGGCCACGTCCTCTACGAACTTCCTGACAAGGGGCATCCTTGTCATTCCCCCGATTAGTATCACCTTGTCCACCTGAGAGGGAGACAGCTTGGCGTCGTTCATGACCCTCCTGATGGTCTCCTCGGTCTTGGAGACGATCGGCCTGGCGACCTCCTCGAGCTTGGTCCTCGTGAGCGTGTAATGCAGGTTCTTGGGCCCCGACGAGTCGCTTGCGATGAAGGGGAGGTCAACATCGGTGGATGTAAGGTTCGACAGCTGGATCTTCGCCTGCTCGGCGGCCTCCTTCAGTCTGGCCATGGCCGTCCTGTCGGAGCTCAGGTCTATCCCCGTCTTTGAACGGAAGTCGTCCAGCAGCACCTGTATGACCGCCTTGTCAATGTCCGTCCCCCCGGTCTGGGTGTCCCCAGAGGTCGCGAGGACCTGGAAGACCCCCTTGCCGAACTCCATGATGGTGCTGTCGTGTGTCCCTCCTCCGAAGCTGAACACCAGGATCTTCATCTCCTTCTCCGATTTGTCCAGCCCGTACGCCAGAGATGCAGCCGTCGGTTCGTTGATTATCCTGACGACTTCGAGGCCGGCGATCTCGCCGGCGTCCTTGGTCGACTGGCGTTGGTTGTCGTTGAAGTGCGCGGGGACCGTTATGACAGCCTTCTTCACAGGGTAGCCGAGGAAGACCTCTGCGTCGTGCTTGATCTTCTGAAGGATGTACGAGCTGAGCTGCTCGGGGGAGTAGTCCTTCCCGCTCAGGTTCACCCTGTAGTCGGTCCCCATCTTCCTTTTGATCTCGAAGATGGTCCCGTCGGGGTTCGTCACTACCTGGCGCCTCGCAGGCTCTCCCACCAGGAGCTGGCCGTCCTTGGTCAAGGCCACCACCGACGGGAACATCTTGCCCGCCGGCGTCGCTCCTTCCGCGCTCGGGATGACGACAGGCCTCCCTGCCTCGACGACGGCCGCGGCAGAGTTCGTAGTGCCCAGGTCTATCCCGAGTATCTTCTCTCTCGCGCTACTCACTCGCCTTCGCCTGCCCCTTGGCTGCTTTCGTCGCCAATTCAACCTTTACCATGCTAGGCCTCAGAAGCTGGCCCCTGAATGTGTAGCCCGGCCTGAGCTCGTCGACGACCAAGTCTTCCCCTGGCGATCCCCCCTGCACCTTCTCCACCGCCTCGTGGACCGAGGGGTCGAACGTCCTGCCGACCGAGTCAATCCGCTCCACCCCGACCGATTCGAGGGCCGACTCTAGGTTCTTCCTCACCATCGCAATGCCTTCCTTCAGTTCCCCGCTTTCCCTCCCCAACTCCGCATGCCTGGCTGCCAAGTCGAGCTCGTCCTGGACGACCAGGAGCTTTGCAGCTAGGCTGCGGGCAAGGGACTCCCCCGCCTCCTTCAGCTCCTTGTCCATCCTCTTCCTGTAGTTCTCGAGGTCTGCCTGCATGTATTTCAGGCGTGTAAGCAGCTCCTCGTTTCGCTTCTTCTCTTGGGCGAGTTCATTCTCCAGCTGCTCGATCCGAACCCCGGTGGAATCCTCGACTTCGCTCTTCTCCTTGCTCGTTCTATTTCACCTCGACGCCTCTGGCCAGGATTTTTCCGCGCCTAGTTTCTAATCTATAAAAATTTCCGTCCTCTGGCAGGGGCGTGGCCGAGCCCGAGGAATCCCGGAAGATGAAAGAGAGGCTCCTCCGCTTCGAGCGAGAGAGCCGGTATCTCAGGAAGGACTCTGACCAGCGCAAGGTCATCGAGGAAGTGTTCGACCAAGCCACCCTCCTCGCCGTCGAGGACCTGATTGCCCGGAAGGACCTGGGCGACCTGTACGGCGTCGTGAGGGCTGGCAAGGAGGCCCGGGTCTACTACGGCGTCGACACGGCTCGCAAGGCCGTGGCCGTCAAGATCTATCTGACATCGGCTTCGGACTTTAGAAAGCGCGTAGGCTACATCGCCGGCGACAGGAGGTTCGGGAAACTGCCGTCCGGGTCCAGGGACACCATATACCTCTGGACGCGAAAGGAGTTCAAGAACCTCCAGCTCGCCGACTCGGCAGGGGTAAGGGTCCCCAGGCCCATCGCTTTCCTCAAGAACATACTCGTAATGGAATACATCGGGAATCCTCCCCTGCCTGCCCCCACCTTCGCAGAGACCGAGGTGGACGAAGCCGACTATGACTGGACGTTCGAAGCGATGGGCGCCCTCTGGAAAAGGGCAGGGCTTGTCCACGCCGACTTCTCGGAGTTCAACGTGTTCAAAACGGAGGAGGAGCGCATCCTCTTCGATATGGGCTCGGCCGTGCTCACTTCCCACCCCCAGGCCATGGAGTTCCTGAAGCGGGATGCCAACAACATGGTCAGGTTCTTTAGGAAGCGCGGCATCGCAAAGAAAGACGTGGAATTCTGGGTGAAGGGAATAACACATTGAGCTTCGAGCAGGTCGTAAGGATACCGGTCGAGCGCCTGGGCGCCGTCATAGGGAAAGAAGGAGCCACGAAGAGGTTCCTCGAAGAAGAGATGGGGGTGAGGCTCAGCGTCGACAGTAAAGAGGGAATCGTGACGGTTAGGGCCGATTCCGCCCTAAGGACAGACCCCTTCTCAGCAACCAGGGTCATCGAAGCCATAGGCCGCGGCTTCTCCCCTCAGAGAGCCAGGCGGCTTCTGGAGGAGGGAACTGCCCTGGAAGTGATCGACCTCAGAAACTATGCAGGGAGAAGCGTCAACGCTCTCGAGAGGATAAGGGGGCGAGTGATAGGCGAGAAGGGTAAGTCGAGGAGGGTCATCGAGGAGCTCACAGGTTGCCACCTGTCTGTCTACGGACGCACTGTGGCCATAATCGGGGAGGCGGGAGAGGTGCAGCTCGCGTCCGAGGCGGTGAAGTCTCTTGCCACCGGGAGCCAGCACAAAACGGTCTACAACACCCTCCAAAAGGCCAGGACAAGACGGAAGATGGAGAAGATGTTCCTCTGGGAAGGCACGTCTCCGGAGACGATCGAGGAGAAATTGGAAAAACTCGGCCGTTAGCATATATCCGGTTTGCGTCGATACCTGCGGGGCGGGGCACTAATTCCGAAAAAAGAGATAATTCGATTGAGAGACTTGTCGCGAACTGCGGGAACTAGGGTGTGAGAAGATGGGCCTACAGAACCTGTTCCTCCGAATATCATCAGAGCAGAGACGCGCGCGGGCCCTCGGCCTGAAAGGAGCATTCTCTGATTTTGTTAGAAGAGAGCATATCCTCGAGCGATTGAGGATTCGGTACGCCGAGGAAAACGGAGGTGGTAAGAACTGAGTAGCAAGACAACTTTCGCGGAGATCTCGCCCTCAGAATTCTTTCTACAGGAACCGTGACCTGGCAGGCTTCACCAACCCGGCCCGAGCCCTCTACATGGCGGTCAGAGAGCTCGTCGAAAACTCCATGGACGCCACCGAGCTCGCCGGGATCCCACCAGAGATCTATGTGAGGATGGTGGCCGAGAACCCAAACCCAGAGCTGCCTGACCCTAAGCCCTACAGGCTTGTGGTGATCGACAACGGCCCTGGGGTTGCCCCCCAACACGTCCCAAGCGCCTTCGGGAAGGTCTTCTACGGCTCAAAGTACGTTCTCCGGCAGTCGCGGGGGATGTTCGGGCTCGGCGGGACAATGGCCATCCTCTACGGCCAGATAACGACAAACAGGCCGGTCACAATCACCACCTCCCCCGACGGGAAGAGAAAGTATGGGTTCCAAATGATGATCGACATCGGAGAGAACAGGCCGATGGTGTTGAAGCGCTTCAACAGCGACGCCAACGGGACGACTGGGACCAGGGTGGAGATGATATTGGAAGGGGACTATCTTCGCGCGACCCAGAAGATAGGGGACTACTTCAAGCAGACCGCGCTCGTCGCCAGCTACGCCAACCTCACCTTTGTGGACCCTCTCGGCCAGGTGACGTTCTACGAAAGGGCAACGACTTCGATGCCTCCGGCACCAAAGGAGACCCTCCCTCACCCCTACGGCGTCGACGTTGAGGCGTTCAAGCGCATAGTCAAGCTCTCCGAAGAACATGACATGAAGTCGTTCATGGTGACTCATTTCCACAGGGTGGGGGACAAGATAGCGATCAAGTTCCTCGAGTTCGCCGGCATAAGCCCCAGGCTCCCGCCGAAGAGGCTTAACACCAACCAGGTGGTGGCCATAGTCGATGCCCTGCAGCGCTTTCCCGACTTCCTTCAGCCGGACGCCGCGGTCCTCTCCCCCATTGGTGAGGACATCCTCCTCGCAGGCATAAACAAGGAGTTGCAGCCCGAGTTCGCAACGGTCGTGGCGAGGCCCCCTTCTTCCTACTCAGGGTTCCCGTTCCTGGTCGAAGTGGGGGTGGCCTACGGAGGGAAGGTCCTGCAGGCGGGGGTCAAGCTCTTCAGGTTCGCCAACCGCATCCCGCTTCTGTACGACGAGAGCAGCGACGTCAGCTTCGAGGTCCTCAACGAGGAGGTGGACTGGCGGAGGTACCACGTCCCTGCCGAAGCGCCCGTCGGCGTGATCACCCACATTTGTTCCACTCGAATCCCATACAAGACTGTTGGAAAGGAGTACATCGCTGACAGGCCGGAGATCCAGAGGGAGATTCGGAACGCCGCCAGGGAAGCGCTCAGGCGTCTGGGAATATTCCTTTCGAAGAAGGGGAGCATGGAGGCGGTCCAGAGGAAGATGAACATCTACGGGAAGTACCTCCCTCTTATCGCGAGGTTCTCCACCGAGCTGGCCGGGAAGAAGAATCTCCCCAGTTATGGTAAGCTTATCGGCGAGGGTGGAGAAGTCCCCCAGGAGACCGAGGCAGAACCCGAGCCCGACGAGGAGAAAGCTGATGCCAAGGTCGAACATGAAGAGAATGAACAAATTGGCCAAAAAACGATCGACGAGTACGGCGGGAGTTAGGCAGAGCACCGTCCAGGCCCTGCTGAAGGACCTCGGCGGGAGTGTCTACAACGACCTCGACTCGGGGCGCTTCCCGAGCCTGACCCTGGCGAGCCGGTCCGTCAGGAACATAGTCTACGACAAAAAGCTCCTGCAGTTCGTGCTGGGGGCGACCACGGTCAGGAAATCCTCCGGGAACATCAAGCACATCCGCCCCTTCACCCAGCTCGTGTGGCTCGCCTACTTCGCCAAGAAGCTGGTCGACGAGAAGCGGACCTCGACGCTCAGAGACGTTTTCTACTCGGCCCAGGCCTTCAACGTCGAGTTCCAGGATCAGGCCGAGTCGGACGAACTGATCACGGACCTGGAGGTCCTCATGGCGATGGCCAGGGAAGGGATGAACATCTACCCCGAAGAGAGGAGCGCCATTTTCGGGAACATGACGATTGAGTACACTGTCCCTGGTTACGAAGGGAAGACCGCGGACCTCTCAGCGAACCCTGACGGTGTGATGATAGGTCCAGCGCTCACGACAGCCGAGTTCAGGAACACGGATGCGGAGATAGTCCTTGCCATCGAGAAGGGTGGCCTGTTTACACGCTTCACTGAAGAGAGGGTCCACAAGAAGTACAAGGCAATCCTGATCAACACCGCAGGTCAGCCTCCGAGGTCCACGCGCTACCTCATTCGACGGCTGAACCAGGAGCTCAGACTCCCCGTGGGGATACTCTGCGACGCCGACCCCTGGGGGGCCCACATCGCGATGGTGATCAAAAGTGGCTCAGCCAATGCTGCCCATCTCAGAGAGCTGACCACTCCCGACTCGGTGTGGTTGGGGGTCTGGGCCAGTGACATTTTGAAGTACAAACTCCCCTCCGACAAACTGACAGAAGTCGACATAAAGAGGCTCTACGAGCTGAAGGCAGACCCCAGGTACACAGAGAAGATGTGGCACGACGAGCTGGAGACCTTCCTCAAAATCAAGAGGAAGAGCGAGCAGGAGGCATTCGCAAGGTACGGCCTGAGCTACATAGTCGACAAGTACCTGCCCGAGAAACTCGAGCTAATGAAGAGCTCCTGAGCTTATTCTGCACGAGTTCGCTCCCTGGCTCCCCCAGCAATCAACGGCAGCCCGTCCAGCGCTTGGCCTGTTGGCGGATTCGACAGACAATGAGCTCGTTTCACGGCGAAGAATTCCTAAATACCCTTGGGCGACTGGCCCGATTGGAAATTGACGACGACTTTCACCGCCCAGCAGTCGAGGGTCGACGCGCTTGTCAGGCTCCTCGGCCTCATAGTCCTCGTCTTCGGCCTGGCCATGATATACTACACCTATTCGAACGCGGGCGTTTCTGGCATCGCTCCTGAGATAATCACCATCAACTACGCCCTGGGCGTCCTGCTCTCTGTTGTGGGCCTCTTCGCGACCTTCGCGAAGTTCAAGTGACCTCGTTGGCCACAAAAATAGCGCTGGCGGGGGTCGGCAACTGCGCCGCGGTCTTCCTGCAGGGGTTGAAGTACTATTCAGGGAACGAAAAGAAGGGGCTGTGGCACCCCAACGTCGCGGGGCTGAAGCCCAAGGACATACAGGTCGTCGCAGCTTTTGAAGTCGATTCCAGAAAGGTGGGCCTTGAACTTTCGAAGGCTGCGTTCGCGCCCCCCAATGTCGCCAGGCGTTACATAGGCCTCCCGAGGAGCAAGGTCATAGTCGACCCGGGGATCTCGAAGGGGGACGTGGCACCTCACCTCAGCGGCACGAGGCTGACTAAGTCGAGCGCTGAGGAAGTGACGAAGAGGCTAGAAGAGTCGGAAGCCGAGATATTCGTGAACTTGATTTCATCCGGCTCCGGTGCATCGTCCGAAGAGTACGCCAGGGCCGCCCTCAAGGCAGGTAGCGCATTCATCAACTGCACTCCCAGCCTGGTCCTGAAGAACAATAAGCTGGTCGCAGACTTCCAGAAGGCCAAAACCCCCCTGGTCGGCGACGACCTGATGAGCCAGTTCGGCGGTACAGTCTTCCACAGAGGCCTTCTCGGGCTGATGGTCAAGCGCGGCATCAAGGTCTCGAAGAGCTACCAGCTGGACGTTGGGGGAGGTTCCGAGACACTCAATACCATCGACGAGGCGATCAAGATGGCGAAGCGCGAATTGAAGACTACCTCGGTGGCCTCGGAAGTTCCCTACAAGTTCGAGACCATAGCGGGCACGACGGACTTCGTCGACTACATGGGAAACGACAGGACGAGTTACTTCTGGTTCGAAGGGAGTACGTTCATGGACAGCGGCATTTCCGTCGACATCTACCTCAGGTCGTCCGACGGGGCGAACGCTGGGAACGTGCTGCTTGACGTCATCAGGGCGACTTCGCGCTGCATGAAGATTGGCAAGATAGGGACGGTCGGGGAGATTTGTGCCTACGGTTTCAAGTCCCCGCCGAAGCCCATGCACTTCGACGAGGCCTACACGAAGTTCGCCGCCTTGTACGTCCGTTGAGCATTCACAGGGCCCGCCTGACTCGGCTGGGTTGTAGACGTTAGCGACAATCGAGAGCTTCAGGCTCCGGAATGTATGGCGCGATTTTCGAGTCGTCTCGCATCGAATTTCGTCTTTCAGGCCTTGTTACTGTTCGCGGGAGATTTCCACGCTTTGCGTCCGTCATGCACCCCCTGCAAATCCCTGCCCCGAGTCTCCATCCCCCGTTCCGTCTTCATACGCATCGAAGGAATCTCGACCTCGAATATCAGTAGGGCGATGGAAAGCAACATGCCCCAAATTGTAGTAGCAAACCAAGAAGTAGTTACCCCTGATATCAGATTGTCGACAGCCCCCGCACCCGTCCGGGTCAAGCTCTCCTCAGGGCCTCCACTGGGTTCATCCTCGATGCCCGCCACGCCGGAAGCAGGCCTCCGACGACCCCCACGGCAATAGCAAGGGCCACTGCGAGCCCAAGGATTTCAGGCGTTATAGCGGGAGTAATCGCCAGTGTGGCGGAGGTTGACGCACTGGAGACTGTGCCTCTCCCCCCTGCGCCGACGAATGCAGCTCCCCCTCCCCCTCCAATGCCAAGGATGGAGCGGCTCAGGAGGCTGATGATCAAGTACGACAGGCCTACCCCCACCAATGCGCCGAGAATCCCTCCCATCAACCCAACCACCAACGCCTCAGCGATGAAGGTGAACAGTATGCCCCGGCTGCTCGTCCCTAGAGCCTTGAGTATTCCGATCTCCTTTGTCCTTTCGATCACGGAGGTCAGCATTGTGGTCATTATCCCTATGAACGCCACGAGAACCGAGGTCGCAGCCACTGCCTCGAGCAGAGTGGTCGTTCCTGACGTGATTGACTGGATGGAGGAGAGGACGGAACTGACGCTCGTCGTCCTGAGGGTCTCGCCGTAAACGTCGTCTATCTCGCTAATCACGTTGCTGACACCGCTTGCACTTGACGCCACGACCATCAGACCCGAGTAGCTGGAGCTGTGGAGTATCAGCTGGCCCGTAGAGAGGGGGACGAAGACCGAAGTGTCGGGGTTGATGCCGAAGCCCTGGCCGAAACTGGAGTAGATTCCGCTGACTACGAAGGAACGCTGCGTGGACCCACTGCTGGTTGATGAGGTGGAACCGCCGAATGACGCCCCGCCCCCGCCGAACGCGACCCCGCCTCCCCCGAACGTGAAGGCTGAGCGCCCCACGTTGCTGAGGGTAAGGACCTGCCCTACGGAGACATTGGTCGCCCCAGAGATTCCCGGATAGGCAATGGAGTGACCTACTACAGCGCTCACTTGGTTGGAAGAGGATGGGACTGACCCCAGCTCAAGAGAGAGCGTGGGGAGGACCTGCTTCAACTCGGCCAGGTCCGTCGCTATGACCGTTACCCCCACAGTCTGTCCCCCTTGGGTGGTATCCCCGCTTATCTCGTCGTAGGCCAGGACGTGGGAAACTCCCGTGAGCCCTGCGATGGTGGTGATGTCTGCCGAGGTCAGGGTTGTGCCCCTCCCCACGGGGCTGACTATGATGGTGGTGGCTCCAAGACTCGAGAAACGGTCCGCGGCCGCATTGCTGTACCCCTGGGTCGCCCCGACGAGCGCCACTATGGTGGCTGGACCTATCATTATCCCAATGATTGTGAGAATGGCCTTGAGCTTCCTCTCGGTCAGCGCCTTC
Organism: Nitrososphaerales archaeon; assembly: GCA_035626075.1. Taxonomy (GTDB): domain Archaea; phylum Thermoproteota; class Nitrososphaeria; order Nitrososphaerales; family Gagatemarchaeaceae; genus UBA183. The sequence continues at coordinate 23,146 of DASPOK010000088.1, read as the reverse complement.
GTGGAGAACCTGAACAGGTCTGTGGCTCGCAACCTGGCGTCCCCCTGCTGTCAGATGACTCCCTGATCGGCCCTCGCCTCACCCAGCCCGGTGCTCCTCCTACTCCTGCGTATGTAGACAAAGCCAGCTACTCCGATCGCCACCAGGACGACTATCACGACGACTTCGAGGTATGTCAGGAGGTCGACGCCTGACGAGGAGCTTGAGCTCGAGGTCGAGGTCCCCTGGGTCGAGGTTGCGCTAAGGGTAGTCTGGAAAGAGGAGCTGTAGACACCCTGAATTCCTAGGCTGTCTCTAAACGTAACCGCCACCGAGATGTTCTCTGCCCGGGATGATCGTTGGGGTGAGTAGGTGAGGGTGAAACTGAATGGGACCGGCGTGTTGGGGTCTATCTCTCCGACGTAGTCTGCCTGGCTTGTGGTCTTGGTTCCCACTATGGAACCAGTCGCGGTGGCGTAATACGCGGAGGAAAATCCCTCGTTAAGTATCTCCCCGCTGACTGCGATGGTGCTGTTGCTCTGAGTAACCTGGGGGGACTGAAGAACCAAGTCCACAGTCCCGCTGAGGACGACCGCTGAGGTGAAGGTCGCGCTCTGCACAGTCCCGGACTGGTCCACATAGGTAATGGTCACCGACGCGGGATAGTACCCTGGGGAAGCAGATGTGCTTGACCCTACGAGCGCGTTAAAGGCTACAGTCTCACCCGATTCAAGGGCCCCACCGGGAACAGCGTAGCTGGAATTCTGGATGACCACCAACGGGGACGAAACGCCAAGAGAGATCACGGGCGAGCCCAGTGTTACGGGCCCGACGTTCTCGACGTCGAACGAAACCACGGACTGTACCCCTACCTTCGCTGTGCTCTTGACAGGTGTAACCGAGACCGAGACGCTCGCCAGGGAGGCGTTAGAGCTACTAGTGTAGAGCCCCATGACCTGGGTGTATGAGCCGGCGCCGGTCTGGCCATCATCGTAGGAATACGAGATGGTCAGCGTGAGCGGGGAGTTCGCGGAAGACGCAGGCACGAAGATTTCAACTGACGCCCTGGTGGAAGCGTTCGGGCCCAGCTCAGCAACGAACGGGAACTGGGTGAGTACGCTGACCTGGGAAGAAGACGAAATCGTAGTGTGGATTTGCTGGATGGGAACGTTTCCTTGATTGGTCAGAGTAATGGGGACACTGTTCGACGTACCTGGGACAAGGGCGACTATGTCCGCTTGGAAGTAGAGCGGCGTGGTCGAGGGTGCGGTTGCGTAGAAACCGATTGTCTGGCTCGAGGACTGTTGGTAACCATAGGGATCGTAGTAGGTCGCTGTAGCCAAGAGCGTGACTGCTGAGCCGGACTGTGAACCGGGGACGTAGACTTGGGCGCTGAGAGATGCGTTCTGGCCGGCCTCCAGGGTCTGGGCCGTGAGCGTGGGAGTCAGGACACTGACGCCGGCCGCCGATAGAACAAGGGAGATCTTTGAGGCGTTACCAGAGCCGATGTTGCTCACCATGATTGGGATCGTGTTCACCTGGCCGGTGGATAGGGACTCGGTGGTTGTTGTGACTTGGAGCTGGGGCCTCCCTTCGACGCTTGCTGTAATGTTCATGCTCTGCTCAAGAAGAAGCCCGGATTCGGAGTAGGCTGCAAGGTTCAGGGTGAAGTTGTAGCTGCCCAAGGCCAGGGACTTGGAGATGAATATGCCCTCGAAGGTCAACTGGAAGGCCGAGCCGTCCGAGACTGCATTCGAGCTAGAGGCAAAGGTCTGGTTGGTGCCGTCGTAAAGTGCGAACCCTGAGGGGAGACCAAGGAGGCCTTGGACGCTGGAGGCTGTCTCGGGGTACGTGTACTGGAAGGTCACCGTGAGGGGCACGTTCATGTCTCCGGGAGCCGCACCCGTGCTGCTGCCCGGGGTTCCCCAGTAGGAGTTGACATCGCGGATGAACTCCGTGATGCTGGCGCCTGTGGTTGCAGGCACGGCGGCCGCGAAAGTGGAAGCGAAAAGCAGGGTCAATGCCAGCAAGGCCAGGGCCTTTATTCTCAATTCAGAATCTCCTCCCTCTCTATCTGGCCGTCCCTGATTGCGATGAGCCTCTTTGCCTTCCTCGCGACCTCTGGATTGTGGGTGATTATGACAACGGTTTTGCCGAATTCGCTGTTCAGTTGTTGCATGAAGTCCATCATCACTTCTGTGTTCTTGCTGTCCAGGTTACCGGTCGGCTCGTCTGCGAGGATTATCGCCGGGTCATTGGCCAGGGCCCTCGCCACTGCCACCCTCTGTCTCTCGCCTCCGCTGAGCTTGTTGACGTTCCTGTCAGCCTTGGCTCCAAGGCCGAACCTGTCGAGGAGTTCTCTTGCCTTCTGCCTCCGCTCCTCCCTGGGAGCCCCCTTTATCAGAAGGGGAAGCTCGATGTTCTCACCAGCGGACATCCGAGAGATGAGGTTGAAGTCCTGGAAGACAAAGCCGAGCTTGTTGTTTCTGACGTTGGCGAGCTCCGAGTTGGAGAGCTTGGAAACGTCGATGCCATCTATGAAGACCTTGCCACTTGTCGGGCGGTCGAGGGCCCCCAGCAGGTTAAGGAGCGTAGTCTTGCCAGAACCCGAGGGTCCAATGATGGCAACGAATTCCTTCTTTTTCACTTCGAAGTTGAGGTTATGGAGCGCGACGGTTGACGTCGGTCCTGACCCATAGAGCTTTCCAAGGTCCACGGCCTGGATTGAGACCGATGACTCCTCAGGAGCCGGCTGGAAGTTCATGCTCCGGCACCATATGGCGCGCTCGCTGGCTTGGGCCTGATGAAAATTGAGAACACCTCAAGAAGCAGTCCGGCGCCCACAAGAGCTATGCCCGTCAGTGACTCGATGGCTGTGGTGGTTACCCTTCCGGCTCCAGTGAATGTTCCCGTCGTAGGCCGAGTGAAGTTACCCGTGAAGCCTCCTGTGAAGTTCCCGCGGAAGGTCGGGGTGGAAGTGGCGACCCCTGTCAAGAAGCGAAGGGAGGTGTCCCCGATTACCACGAGGACAAGTCCAGCCGCTACGAGCACAATACTGGCAATGACGAGTTTGCTGGCCATGTCGTGTCTGGTCCAACGAACTTAGCACTCCGTTAATATCCAATTTCCGGAAAGTACCCAAAATCGTTATCGAATCGTTCCAAAATCAGGACATGGCCTATGTCAAAGTGTCGCATGCCACGGAAGCGATTAGGACGAAGGGGTTCCCCGGTTACTCGAGACTGAGGTAAAGGAGGACCGTGTATGCTCCTATCGTGAAAATGTCCGAGATCGTGAGGTATGGCCCGAATTCGTTTGCGATTCTTCCGACGAACCCGAGGAGGAGCGGATACTGGAAGAATGACTGGATCAGAAGAGCAATCATCACAACAAGTATACCGAGGGCGAAGCGGGCACCCGTATCGGCGTAGATCCTCAGGTAGACTGCAATGATGGCCACAAGCAGGGCTATGCTGACTGTCGAAAGTACGATGTGGAGAATCAGAAGATTCCTGAACTGGTCCGTGGGACCAAATGGTCCAAATGGTCCGGAACCGTTAGGACCGAAACCATACGGGACAGGTACTGAGTACGAAAGGAGAATCCCGACCAGAACGCCCACTACCAGAACGAGAGGAACCAAGAGCCTGGGGGGCCCTCTTCTTGCTTTGTTGGTTTCTGGCTCCAAGCTCATCTTCCACCCCTCCCCCTCGTCCTTTCAAGGATTGCTTCGAGACTTGACCAGTGAGCCTCCATCGAGTCCGAGAGGAAGTACAATCTCCCATAGGATTCCCCTTCGGTGATTACGATATGGTTCTGTTCGAGAACCTTCAGGTGATGCCTGACGGTCGTGTAGTCGAGGTTAAGTGCCTGGGACAGCTGTTGGGCGTTCCTGGGCTGCTCCCTCACCGCCTCTAGGACGCGGGCCCTGGTCTGGGCCCCGGCGCTTCCCGCGAAGAGCCACCAGAGCAGCCGCTCAAACGCGTCCAAGATACGGTCGACGGTGTATTCTTGATGCAATAACAGTATCGTCTGAGCATTTCCTGACATCCCACGGACCTGCGCCCTCGTTCGGGGTGTCAAAGGTAAGCAAGTGCCTCCAGTCACGACGACGGCAGAGCGCCGAGGACGACCGATACCATTATGATCGAACCAGACCTAAGTATTCCAAGCTGAACTGTTTCTCCCGCTTCGGCATACACTTCCAGATAGCTAGCGAGAGCGTCCGAATCAATGACCTTCACCCCGTTCACCGAGATTATTACGTCGCCGCCCACTCTGTAGGTCGATCCCTCCACTACGGCAGTGCTGGTCCCGCCCCTTATGCCGGCCTCGTCAGCAGGCCCGCCTGAAACAACCGATTGGACGAGGACCCCGTAGGTCAGGTTTGACCCCGTCGCTTTCGCCAGCTGGTATGTCATGTCTGCACCCGAAAGTCCGAGGTTTGGATGCAATGTGTACTTCCCCGTGGCGACCAGGGCGGGGAGTTCCCGCGTTATGGTGCTCGAAGGAATCGCGAAGTAGAGCCCGGCCGAATTCGACACCCCCGCCGTGGTTATGCCCACCACCTGTCCACTCGAATCGAGAAGTGGCCCCCCGGAATTCCCAGGATTTATGGGGGCGCTGAATTGAATCACATTTGCAATTGACACCTGACTGGAGGTCGACTCCGTTATCGTCCTGCCAACCTGGCTGATGATTCCGAAAGTCATCGACCCCGAGAGACCGAACGGGCTTCCAATGGCGTACACAGTCTCGCCCACGCTCGCCCCCTGCAGAGTGCCCAGGAGCTGTAGCGGGTAATATTCCGAAGCTGGGGCATTGGCTGTCAGCACGGCCAAGTCGCTGTATTGGTCCGAGCCCTTCACGCTCGCCACATACGAATTCCCGTCGGAGAACGTAACGGTGATGTTCGTGACGCCGTTCACGACATGAAAGTTGGTCACTACGTAGGACGAGTTCTGATAGTCGACGACGAAGCCCGAGCCCTGGACGGTTTCCACCGACGTCACAGGACCGAAGAACGTGTTCTGGGTGAGTAGCTCGTCGCCCTGGATTGTCACCACGCTCCTGCTGGCATTGGCGTACAATCCCTCAGGGCTGTTGTCCGACACGTTAGGCCCGATCCCCGCCGAGATAGAAGCCAACTGTGCCTGAAGGGCCGAGTTTGCCTCCTCTAGGTTCGTGAGCTGAGACTGCAGGCTGCTTATTCGGGACGGCGAGGCGACGCTCTTCTGCGTGGTGGAGCTCTCGTAGTAGACGGCCGCCGCCGCCACAATGAGGGCCACAAACAAAAGGGCAATCCATCCCCTGGACTTCCGCTTCTCCTCCGTCTGCATGTTCCTCCCGTCCCTTCAGTTCTATATAGTGAATTTCCGAAATCATTCCAAAATCTATAACGAATCTCGCCATACTAGCCTGCGCCAGCGGCCCTTCCTTCCTAACGTTGGGTCAGACAGCCTGGCTGACACGCCCTGCTGACCGCTGACCTACTGGGGTCTCTTCCATTGCTTGACGTGTCGGAAGCCCCAGACCACCCATCCGAGGCCGATGACCATTGCGGTTATCACCAGAGTCACTACCGTGACCACCACGTTCTGAAACAGGGTGAAGCCATTGGACCAGAACAGAGCATACAGCAGTATGAATACGAGCCAGGCGATGATTGCCACCATGGTCAAGACTATCCCTCTCAGCGGCCTTGCATGCTCCCAGTCGGGGTACCACGGACCGCCTTCCTTCGTCTCGTCGCTGGTCATTGTTCGTCTAGCCGGCTGTCCTATCATTTAACATGAAGCGGCGATTCCCACAAATGGAAACTGCGCCTGACCTTTAGTGCCTTCCCTGGGCAGAGTTCCTGGCTTTCCCCCTCATCACCGAAGGGACGATCGCCACGAGGAGGAAGACCGTAGAGAGATAATACACCGAACGGATCGAGCCTATGAAATCACCTACCCAGCCGGGTGAGCCGGACGCAGACACGCCGAGGAACACCATCTGAAGGTCCTTCATGGGCGTGGACAGGGCCATCACCGTAAACGCGATGGCGAGGCTGAATGTCGCGCCAACGTTGACCAGCGTCATGCTGGTCCCTGATGCCACACCCCGCTCTGTGTCAGGGACGGAGTTCATTATGGAGGCCCTGTTGGGGGAAGCGAACAGCCCCATCCCGCCTCCGACAAGGATCAAGGGCAGCGAGAGCTGCTGAAAGGTGATTGTGGGCCCGATCCCCGTCAGGAGTATGAACCCTACAGACGACACTGCAAGCCCAGCGGTGGAAAGAAGCCTCGCCCCGTACCTGTCAGAGAGCCACCCACTTAGGGGACCGAAGAAGGCGAGAGACAGAGACACAGGAATAAGGAAAATGCCCGCTGTTAGGGGGCTCAGCCCCATGGTCGGACCCTGCAGGTAGAACACGAGGACCAATGACACTGCTCCCCTTGCCAGCGCGTTAAGGAAGATCGCGATGTTGCCAGCTGTGAACATTCTAATTCTGAAAAGCGAAAGGTCGAACATGGGCTGCTCTGACCTCCTCTCCACGAACACAAAAGAGACCAGGAGAGCGGCTCCCCCGATCGTCATTGCCAGCAGAAGTGGGAAGCTCAGGGACGAGATGACGTAGAGGGTGAGCGCAGTAAGTATCAGTGCGAGGCCTCCCGCGAAGGAGAAGTTGCCAAGCATGTCCAGCCGCTCCCCCTTCTTGATCACGGCCAGCTCACGGAGCTTGTAGTGAGACCAGGTCGTCGCGAAGAGGCCAATCGGGATGTTCACCCAGAAGATGGACCTCCACCCGGCGACCGAGGACAGCAACCCCCCCAGCACCAGTCCGAGCACCGAACCTATGACGATAGAGACCTGGTTGATACCAAGGGCCATGCCCCTCTGTTCCTCAGGGAACGCGTCAGTGATTATCGCAGCGCTATTCGAAAAGAGGAAGCCCGCCCCCAGCGCCTGAACCAGGCGGAAACCAATCAACTGGGCACTGGTCTGCGACAGACTGCACAGCGCGGAGCCCAGAGTAAACACCGCGAAGCCGAAGTTGTACAGCCTCACCCTCCCGAACATGTCTGCCAGCCTCCCGAAGTTTACGAGCACTGTCGCTGTCACCAGCTGGTACCCGAGGAGAATCCAGAGGAGGTCGAGGAGAGACGTGTTGGGCAGGTCCTTGGCGATGGTCGGAAGGGCGATCAGGACGATGTTGGAATCGAGGGAGGACATGAGGGTCCCCAGAGTCGTATTGGATAGGACGACCCACTTGTATTCGGCCATGCGGCTGAATCGCCCACCTAGCTCGTGGCCGCGGGGTGTGGAAGCATCGTAGGCGCCCCCCCTCCTCTGTAGACCGCCGTGTCGTAGCGCCCGGCGGCACGGTAGAGGCTGTAGCTGGTCTCCCTCACGAATCCCCTTGCCAGCGCGAAAAGCAGGCTGCCGCCGACGCGGAGGCCTTCGTCGCTGGGCCAGTCCAGCTCTCTCTTGCTGAACAGCGTGTCCCTCCTCGCTCCTTCGATTCTGCCCTGAATCCTACTGATGGCCTCCTCTCGCTCCTCGGCGGGCAGAAGCATCGCTTCTTCCACCTGTTTCATGACCTCTCTGGCGGCCTTCTGCTGCGACGCAACCCATCTGTAGGTCGAGGGTTCGACCAGGCCATGCCTGAACTTCAACTCGTTGAGGGCGGCAGCAACGTCGTAGCTCGCGTCGATGATCTGGTTCCTAGTCATCGAATCGGTCTCGTAGGAAAGGACAGACCTCCAGGTCTGAAGCAGAAGTGCCTGTCTGTGCTCCTCCAGGGAGCGGTAGAAGTGCCTGTAACCGTTCGCCGGATTCTCGAAGGCGTCGCATCCCGGGTCGAGAAACGGCCCAAGTGGGGAGACGAAGAACTTCAGGCGCTTGTCGCTGCTGAAGAGTTCGAGAAGGTGCTCGCAGTAGGGGATTGTTGACATGACGTCTTCGTAGGTCTGGTGAGGCAGTCCCACCATGAAGAAAATGTCCAGCCTGTTGCAGCCGTGAGCGAGGGCTCCAGAAATCGTCCTCTCGACCTCGGAGTTGGAAACGGGGAACTTGAGCCTGTCTAGCCTCCTCAGCTTCTCGCTCGGGGTTTCAACCGAGATCTGAAGGCTCCATCTGGGGACGCTCTCCCTCACCATCTCGAAGAATCCGTCCCCGGCGGGAGCGAAGAGCTCGAAGACCAGCTCGTTCGACACCTTTTCCTTCTTCAGTAGGCGGAAAAGGTGCTCAGCACGTTCCATGCCACCAATCCTTGGGTCGTGAATGAGCATGATGGGACCGCGCGAGAAGGTCCTGATCGCCCTGATGTCTGAAATCAGCTTCTCGGGGGACCTGTAGGCCGGGGCCGAACGCTTGCAGATCTCCCTGTAGGCCGACGCTGAACCACCGCAGATCGAGCAGTCGAAGGAGCACCCCCGCGCTCCCAGTAGCATGGTCGTTGGATGTTTCAGCCACCTCGCGTAGGGAGCGATGTCCTCGAGACTTCTGTACTTGAAGACGGTCATCACCGCGTACAGATAGTCGGGGACGTTGACGTAGTCTAGGTCCGAGGGAACGAAGGTGAGCGGGTTAACGACTACTTCCCCGTTGCTTCGCTTCCAAGTCAGGTTCTCGACAGAGTCGAGCGGCTCACCCCTGCGGAGGGCACTTAGCAGCTGCCGGCACGGTTCCTCCGTTGAGTCCCCCCTGATGACGAAATCGACGAAGGGGTACTTGACCAACTCCTCGTGATAGTAGCTGGAGGAGAGGCCCCCGTAAAGGATGTAGCTCTCCGGGTGAAGCGCCTTCGCGAGCTCGCCGATTGCAAGGGCGCCGTTTGCATGGGGGAGCCAATGAAGGTCGATTCCAAAAACCGTAGAGCGCATCCTTCTCAGCCGATCGACGACATCGAAGGAGGGGTCGCGCAGCATCCTGTAGGCGATGTTGACGATCCTCACGTTGTAGTGATTCTTCCCGAGGTATGTGGCTATGCTCGTCAGGCCCACCGGGTACATTTCGAACTCGTCGGTAGACGGGACCGCATCGGCGACGGGCCCCATCATCAAGGTCCTCTTGCGAAAGTCATAGACCGAGGGCGCATGAAGCAGTGTGAGGTCGGTCCGCATTACGTCCTGGAGTCCCATCGCTCTTCCCTCCCCTTCTCGGCATTGAGGGCGCTCCGAGAACCGTCAATACACCTATTCCCTAATCGCTACCCTTTGACCAATGCACAGACACGACTCCTTCTACGGCGGCTTCGTCCTGCATCCAGTCGCTTTTCACCGCAACGATTATCCGAAAGGCCTCCCCAATCACGCTCGGAGAGAACTCCGCGTTTGCACGAGCTTTCACTCGTCCAGGGCATTATTGACACGGTGAACGAAACCGCTGACGAGAAAGGAGGAAGGGTTCAGAGCTTCAAGGTCGGAGTGGGCGAACTCGCCCAGTTCGACATCCGACTTGTCAGGCAACTGCTGAACGACATCAGGAGAGGGACGCCGCTGGAAGGGGCCAAGGTGACGGTCGTGCAGGAAAAGTCTCGGGTCAAGTGCCTGAGCTGCGGCAGGGGCTGGGACTTTCACGACCTGGTCGGGCCTATGTCAACGGACGAAAGAGAGATGGTACACTTTCTCCCCGAACTGTTGAGTTCATGCTCAAGATGCCCGTCATGCTCGAAGAGCTATTTCGAGATAGAAGGTGGAAGAAGCGTGAGGGTCATAGAGGTTGTGCTGAATGGCTGACGTCGACTCGGCACTCGACTTCAGGCTGGGAATGATCAGGAGGCGGCTCGACAAAGTCGGAAATCTGCTGCTCGTCCTAAGCGGGAAGGGGGGAGTGGGGAAGAGTGTCGTTTCTGCTACCCTCGCAGCCCAGCTTTCAGATTCAGGCTTCAGGGTTGGTCTGATGGATGCCGACGTCTATGGCCCATCTTCTGCTCTCCTTTTCAACGTCCGGACCCCACCTGCTGAAGGGGAGGGGGGGCTGATCCCACCCGCAATCAATGGGGTCAAGGTCATGTCTGTCGACCTGTTCGCGTCGGGGAAGCCCATTCCGCTGACCGGCTACGGCGCGAGGCAGGTGCTGCTGGAGCTCCTTGCCCTCACGAACTGGGGAGAGCTCGACCACCTCATCGTGGACATGCCGCCCGCGACAGGCGACATCATGCTGACCCTGACCTCGCTGGGCGAGAAGGGGCTGGAGGCGGTGGTGGTGACGATGCCAGACAGGCTCTCGACCACGGTGGCCCACAGGGTGATGGAGCTGCTGAGGTCAGGCAGGGTCCCTACCTTGGGGGTGCTGGAGAACATGCACAGGCCTTCGAGGCGAGCAGGCAGGGCTGCGGACAAGGGGCCACGGGGACTCGCCTCGGAGTTCAAGGTTCCACTCCTCGGAATCCTCCCCTACGACCCGGGCGTCTCCAAGGCAGTGGAAAGGGGCGACATCCGGGCCCTGGTGGCGACGAGGTTCGCAGGTGAACTCCGCCGCTCTATGAGTTCATTGTTCGACTGACTTTGGGCCAATTAGGGGTCTGACGTAATAACGCTTCACCTGAGGCCGATGTGAGGGAAGAGGGCCAGTTTGATTCGGCGTGATTTCCTCAAACTGTGTGCCCTGATGGGGGTCGGCGCAGTCGTCACTCTATACTCCTCTGAGATCAAACGAGTGATTGGTCAGGCGGCCGAGCAAGGCGGAGGCAAGATCCATCTGATTTGGTTGAACCTTGCCAGCGACACCGGATGCACAATCTCGATGCTCCAGGCCTCCAACCCGGACCTCATAGAGGCAGTCGAGAATCTGGGCATCTCTGCCGACTTCTGGAAGGCTCTGATGACGCCCGATTACGACCTCGGTTGGGTCACAGCAGGCTACACTCAGGAAGACATGTCACAGGTTCCTATCTTCAACGCGGCCTTCGGCAGCGCGCCCGTAGACGTCCTGGTGGTGGAAGGTACCCCCCAGGTTGGCACGCCACCGGGGGGGAGTCAAGGGTACTTCTGCACCATGGGCAAATACAACGGGTCCCCTGTGACCGGCTACGATCTCCTGCAGAAGCTCGCAGCCAAGGCATCTTACGTGGTCGCCATAGGGCAGTGTTCCTCCTTCGGCGGCGTTCCTGCGGCCGATGGCAACGTCACTGGAGCGGTTTCGGTAACCGAAGCGTTGAAGGAGGCGTCGGTGACGACGAAGAAACCCGTCATTAACATCCCCGGATGCCCGGCTAACCCCGATTGGACGCTGGTTACCCTCGCGACTGTTCTCCAGGGTTTCGACCCGGATCTTGACGACCTGGGCCGTCCCAAGGCTTTCTTTTCGTCCTACATACATGACAACTGCCCCAGAAGGGACGCCTACAATAGGGGACAGATGGCCAAGACCTTCGACGACCCCGTCGGGTGCTTCTGGGATTTGGGTTGCAAAGGGCCGATTACACAGTCGGCCTGTGCAAAGACGAAATGGAACAGCGGGACTGGCTTCTGCACCCAAGCGGGGCCGATGTGCTGGGGTTGCATGCATCCCAACTTCCCCGACAAGCCCACCAGCGAGTTCTTCTCTCCAGTGGAGCTCACCTCAACACTTGTTGGGCTGACGGTCGACAACGTGGGGGAGGTCGTAATCGGAGGTGGCGCGGCAATTCTCGCAGTGCACGCGATCAAGCGAGCGGTGAGCAAGAACAAGGACGAAGCCGAGGGTTCAGGCGAGAATAGCGCTCAGAAGACAGAGTCAGCTCGGGAGGCGGCGCAATGACGAAAACCGTCGTGATCGACCCAGTAACAAGGATCGAGGGCGAGCTTTCTCTGGAGCTGAGCGTGGACGAGACCACCAACACCGTCGCTTCAGCCAAGGCCACGGGGAGCCTCTTCCGCGGGTTCGAGACAATCGTTCTGAATCGCGACCCGAGGGACGCAGCTCCAATTCTCTCGGCGATATGCGGGGTCTGCTACTGCGACCATCACCTGGCCTCCGTGCGGGCCGTAGAGAACGCGGCAGGCATGACACGTTATTCCACTGACTACTCGACTGAACAGACTTCGATTCCGAAGAACGGCATCCTGGCGAGGAACCTGGTGTCAGGGGCCGACTGGGCCTATTCAAGCATGGTTCACATCCTGGCGCTGGCAGGCCCGGACTACCACCTTTACGGACTACTGGAATCGCTCGGCCCCGCCTACGGGCTGAGCAACTACGCCGACCTGCTCCGCCATTTCATCGTCCCCGCGCAGCAGTACATGAACCAGACCATCACTCTCTGGGGAGGGAAAACTCCTCATCCAAGGGCCAGCATCCCCGGTGGCAACCCGGTGAGACCGACGACGGAGGTCATCGAGCAGACTAGGACCAAGATATCACAGGCGAGGGCATTAACAGACGTGATCGTGCCCTTGGTCTGGAATTACCTGACCGCAAACGCGGCCCAGCTCGCAGCGATTGGCCACGGACCCGGCAACTTCATCTCCATGGGCGCATTCCTCGACCCCACCACTTCCAGCGGAACCGCCAAAATGCCGCTGCTGATCCCCCGAGGCGTCATCACCTACCCCAGCACGTCGCCTGACGCATTCGACCCCTCACGGATTACCGAAGACACGTCGTACTCGTGGTACAGACAGCCCACCCCCGAGGCGGTCATAGGCGAACAACCTCCAGTCCCCGACATGTCGAACTCTGCCGCATATACGTGGGCAAAGGCCCCGTCCTACGACGGCAAAATCTGCGAGTCCGGCCCTCTCGCCCGGGAGTGTGTCTCGGGCATTATCCCCAAATTGGGCAGTGTGATCCACGACGTGGTGTCCGAGGTGCCCGGGCTTCCTCTCAGCCCTAAGAGTTCGGCGTTTGACAGGATGACAGCGGAAGCACTCGAACTTCTGGCCCTTGTAGGTTCAAACAATGCGACCTCCAACCTGCAGGTCCTCGGCCAGCCGCTGAACCTTTCGCCTGTCGATGTGCTGAACAAGCTGGGGCTGCCTGCGGCAGGGCTGCTGGAAACCTGGCTGGACGAGATGGAGCTGGGCGAGCCGTCCTACACCCCGTCCTATCAGAACCCAGGGGACGCGGAAGGCATCGGCATTTGGGAAGCACCTCGGGGTTCTCTCCTTCATTGGGTCAGCATCAAGAATTCGAAGGTGGCGAGGTACCAGGTCCTGGCACCCACTACTTGGAACGCTTCGCCTGGTGGTCCCCTTGAAGGCGCCCTCGTCGGAACCCCGGTGGGCCAGACCGGGACCAACGACGACTTTCGCCCCACAGCATACGTCGTCAGGTCGTTCAACCTGTGCATGGCCTGCGCGGTTCACGCAATCGACGCCCGGGGCAACGACCGGTACCTGAGGATGGGATAGAGATGGCCCCAGTTGAACGCACCGAAGTCCTGCGCCACGACCTAGTGTTCCGACTTGCGCACTGGTCGATCTTCATCGAGGGAGTGATTCTTGTCCTTTCAGGGTTCCAGCTGGGAGGGATCCTAGGCGGAGCGCTGCTCCCCCTCAGCAACGTGACCTTCCATGTGATGGTCGGGATCGCATTCATCGGCACTGCCGCAATCTACGCCGTAGGGATTGTCTCCGGGGGAGACTACGGGTGGGTGGCGCTGCGAAGGATCCCCTACTCCTTCAGGTACATCCTTTCCGAGACCAAGGGGTGGTTCGGCTTCGCCCCTAAGCCTCCCAACCCGGTGGCCTACGACACCCAACGAAACGAATACGCCGAGAAGCTTGTCCCCAGCGTGATAGTTGTCTTCTGGGCCTTCATCCTTCTGGGGATTTTCCTCGGATTGACCGGGCTGGCTCTAGCGTTCAAGCAGCAGTTCGCTTTCCTCTATGTGGTCACCGACTTCGTCGGTGGGGCTCTGACGGGAGTCACCGGAGTGGCATTCATGCTTGTTTTGCACAGACTGGCGACCTACCTGCTGATACTCCTCGTGATGATGCACGTCTACGCCAGTTTTATCTTCAAGCTAGTCACTTCGATGATTACGGGTAAGAGGAACGAAAGGGTGGCCCCTATCGAATGAGAGGGCTGAGCTCAAATGTCAGGCAACGCGGCAGAACACGAGTCTGAGGCGCGCCCGACACGGGGACTGACGCCACTCGCTGGACCTGAGGACGTTTCCTACGCGGGCAAGACGGTCGTTCTCTGTCTCGGCAACCCCTACCTCAGGGACGATGGGATTGGATGCAGAGTGGCGGAGGAGCTCAGAGGCAGCGGCCTGAGAGAGAACGTCCTGGTGGAAACATGCCGGAGCGCGGACCTTTCGCTTCTTTGGGAGTACGAGGGGGCTTCGAGGATCATAGTCGTGGACGCCATGAAGGCAGGTACGCCCCCTGGGACAGTCTCGAGATACAAGATTTCGGCGAGCGAGACCCCTCTTCACCGGCTGCGGGGGCTGCACACGCTCCAAATGAGCGACATGTACGACATCGCGAGCCAGGCCGGGCTCCTGAAGTGCCCGGTGACGATTGTTGGCGTTGAGCCCAAGGACTGCAGCGTTGGCGAAGGGCTATCCACTGAACTTGTGAATGCCGTTCCACTCGTGCTTGCCGAGGTCAATAAAGAACTGGCATTACCTGACCCGCGTGCCGAGTAACCGGGTCGAGTGAAACGGGGTCCATCGGAATCACGGCGCGATTCGCTCAGGCCCTATCTGCACATGTTTCAGGCGTCTATCTGATCCTTCACCGTTGTCATCGCCAGGACTAAGAACAACGCTGCCATCACGATGACAACCAAGAAATCGAATGCCAGATTTCCGACGTCGTACCCCTTGAGCATTATTCCTTCGAAAAGCTGGTTTGCGTAGTACATTGGTATGAGTCTCGAGATAGGCTGAATCCAACTAGGAAGGCTGGATATTGGCACCAGCATTCCACTTAGGGCCATGCTCGGGAAGCCAATGAGAGGGGCGAGTTGCACAGCCTGGAACTCGTTTCTTGCGAAGTTCGAAAGGAAGACCGCCAGAAGAACCTGGCTGAGCGTATACAGCACGGCCGCCGCAAAGAGGAGCACAGGGTCTCCTCGCACCACGGCGCCGAAGAGCCCGATCCCTACCACCAGGACCACGGCCACCATCATGATGCCCACGACTAGCAAGGAGAGCGTGTACCCAAGGAGCCTCTCGATGGCAGTCAGAGGAGTGGTGTAAAGCCTGGGCAGTGTGCCCGACGTCGTCTCCCTGGACACCGTGAGCAGGGATATGAGGAGGACCAGGAAGGTCAGTACAAACGCCGTCACGGAGGGAAGGCTCACGTCCAGCCCGCTGAACTTGACCCCTCCGTAGGCGTACTGTTGGACAAGGCTGAATCCCTTGATCCCCGAGGCGTTCTGGACCGCGCCCTGCAGCGCTCCGAGCACGCCGGCTGCTATCGACGGTTTTGTCCCGTCGATGTAGATCTGAATCGACGCAGTTACGTTTCGACCCTGGGCCCTCATGAAGACTGTCTGAGAGAAGTTGGACGGTATCAGAATAGCCGCGAAGTACGTCCCCGAGTCCACCCCGGTCTTGCCCGAGGTGAAGCTCCCTGTGGTGACGCTGACGGCACTGTCGCTCTGAAGAGAAGCCAGAATGTGGCTCCCGGCATGGAGTGACACCGCTGCCGGTCCGAGGGTGACCGAGTACCCGGCGTCTTGGTTGTCAACGAGCACAGGGACGTTGCTGGCTTGCCCGCCCAGCGCAAATCCGAAAATCAGCATGACAATCGCTGGCATGGCAAACAGCATTCCGAGAGTCCGTCTGTCTCTCCGGATCTGAGATAGCACGCGCCAGGCCACCGCAAGGGACCTTCCGAACGAGAACCTTCCTCTACGCATCGCTCAGCTCTCTCCCGCTCAGTTTCAGGAACACCTCCTCGATCGACCGCACGTCGTGTCTTGCCATCAGCGTGGCTGGCTCCCCTTCGTCGACAAGCTTCCCGGCCCTCACGAGCCCTATGCGGTCTGCCTTCCCCGCCTCGTCCATAACGTGCGACGTCAGGAGAATCGTCAGTCCGTTCGACCGCAGGGTACGAAAGTAGTCCCACAGGAAGGCCCTGAGCACTGGGTCGATACCCACAGTGGCTTCGTCAAAGAAGACCACCTCTGGTTCGTGGAGCAGCGCGCACTCGATGCTCGCCCTCCTCTTCATGCCGCCGGAGAGGTTCGATACAAGGGAGTGTTCCCTGCCTTTGAGCCTCAGAATCTCGTTAAGCTCACCGAATCTTTTCCTGAAGCCCTGAGGACTCATCCCGTAGAGCCTTGCGAAGAATCGGGCGTTTTGCTCGAGTGTCAAATCCGGATACAGCGAGTACTCCTGTGGTGCCACTCCGATTCTCGCAGAGACGAGGTGCCTGTCACGAGGCATCTCGACCCCAAGGACTGTAATTCGACCGGATGTGGGAGCAAGCGACCCTGTCAGCATGTTGACGGTGGTCGTCTTGCCGGAGCCGTTGGCTCCGATCAGAGCATAGATCTCGCCCTTCTTGATGCTAAGTGTGAGGCCATCGACGGCCCTGATCTCGCCTTCCTTGAACACCTTCACGAGATTCTCCGTTTCAATCAATTCGCGCCGACCCTCAGGATTCCGGATATTTCGACTTGCGCTAAAGCCTATTCTCCCTAATGGCTAAGACTAGGAGCTAGCAGGAGGAGGCTTCTGACCCTCGTGGCCCTGAGTGGTCTGAGTCAACCTTCTTCAGCCAACGTTCATTCTGAGTCAATTACGACGGTGACGGACGTAGCCGCTCTGTATACCGGGCTGAACCCCGACGCCGGACCTTGAGCCTGATGTTTGCAACTCAAGCGCAGAAGCGATCTCTCCATCGCCGGGTTGTTGATTCAGATCACGTGATCACTTTTCTGAATTGGTAGAGCGTGGCAACAAACGTTGCGAGGGCTATGATTCCTATCAGCGCGTAGGCGTCCAGCAGGGTACTGAGGCTCAAACCGCCGGTCACCAGGTGGCGCAGCACGTCCGAGACGAAACTCATGGGGTTGTAGTTGGAGATTGTCTGCACCCAGTCGGGGAAGAAAGAAGTGGGGAACATCGCGCTGCTCAGAAAGATCAGTGGTAAGTAGAGAAATCCTGCGAGGGCGTTGAGCGTCTCTGTTTTCCTTGTCGCCATCCCGAGTGCAAGGAAGATCCCAGAAAAAGCCAGCTCGAAGAAGGCGACAGTGAGGAGCATGAGGACGATGCCAGGCGGCCCCGCAGAGATCGTCACCCCCATGGCGATAGCGGCGACGATTGTGATAAGGGCCTGAGCCGCGACAACCGTCATGTCGGTGAGCAGTCTGCCCAGCAGGATGGCTGACCTGGATGCCTGAGTCAGGAGCATCTTGGTGAGGAAGCCCGAATTCAGGTCATTCACAATCGAGACTCCGCTGAGAGGCGAAGTTATCAGGGCGGAGAACATCACAATCCCCGGAGTGAGATAGGCGAGATATCCTCCCGGTTCGCTGGGCATGAAGAGGCTCAGCTTTTGGAACAGCTGCGAGAAGAGCAGCAGGAAGACTAAGGGCTCGACAAGATACGTAACGAGCAGGGTTGGATTCCTGACCAGTTTCGTGAGGCCCCTCTGCAGGAGCGACTGCGTGTCGTAGAGTATTGTCAATCCATCAACTCACATGCTTGTCGTCCAATTTGGACTGTGTCGAGGTCGAAGCCTGCCACGGAGACCGACCTAGAGGTCTTCCTGAGAAGGGTGGTGAGGGCTCTGACGGTGGTGCTCTTACCAGCACCCTTCGGGCCTAGAAAGCCGAAGAACTCACCCTCGGCAACGCTGAAGGAAATGTCCTCGACGGCCCTTGTCCCATCGGTATGGGTAAGCATGAGGCGGTCTACCGAGACCATGTCCTGCAATAGGATAGACCCTCCCGGTCCGCCGGAACTGCTGAATACATTAACGTTGGTAGTTTTCCGGCGACTCGGGCGTATCTTCAGCGGGCTCGCGAGCACGACGGTACGATCCACTAAGCTTCGTCGCATGAGCCGGCTGGCCAACTCGGGACTTGAGGCAGCGTCGACCCGGGTCATCTTGGCCTACATGCTTTTGGCTCAGGATGGCTTCGAAAATCTTACGCGGGTGGTTTGAGTCGAGAGAGGGAAGCTATCTCCGCGTGCCTACGTGCGACGGATTGTGGTGAGTATGTGCTCGCCGGCGTTTGAAGCCGTATATGCGTACAAACCTTCTGCTTTCGTGGGTTCTAAACAGCTGCCAGAATCCCTGAGTACTTCTCCCTAAGGGGTTTCTTGTCCAGCTTACCAGTGCTGGTCTTGGGGAGCGCCTCGGACAAGATCACGAATCTCTCTGGAATCCAGAACTTCGCAATCTTCCCCTCGTCTACGAACTTCTGGAGGTGCCTGCCGAGCTCCTCCTCGCTCGCCTTCTGTCCTTCCCTCAGAGACACTACGGCGATGGGCCTCTCCCCCCAGCGCGCCTCGCGTGCACCTATCACCGCAGCCTCAAAGACGGCAGGATGGCGCATTATCAGATCCTCTAGGATGAGAGTGGGTATCCACTCCCCTCCACTCTTGACGGCGTCCTTGATCCTGTCCACTATCGTCAGATACCCTTCCTCGTCAATCACCGCCATGTCTCCCGTGTGCAGCCAGCCGCCCTCCCAGAGCTCTTGGGTCTTCGCTTCGTCCTTGTAATACTCCTTGGTGAGCCAGGGCCCCCTGACTACGATCTCCCCAGCCGCCTTGCCATCCCTGGGGACGTCCTTCATCTCCCCGTCGACAACTCTGATTTGCACCAAGGGTATCGGGATCCCAGTCTTCAGAAGCAGGCTGTCGAGCAGCTCCTCTTCCCTCATCATCCGAAGCCTCTCGTTGGGGTTGGCAAGCGTGAGTATGGGGGCAGTCTCGCTGAGGCCGTACCCTGCCATCACCTTGATTCCCAGGTTCCTCGCTCTGACCGCCAACTCCCTGGGGAGCGCAGCCCCCCCGATTACCACCTTCCAGTGAGTAAGCGCTTCCCTGTAGCTCTCCGCCGATGGGTGGTTCACCAACGTGTTCAGTATGGTGGGGACCATGTCGGAGAACGTCACCTTCTCACGGCTTACGAGTTCGAGGATGTTCCCGTAGTCGTACCTCCCTGCAAGAACCAGCTTCTGGCCGTTCATGGCTACGGCATAGGGAATCCCCCAGCAGTGGACGTGGAAGAACGGGACCAACGGCAGGACGACATCGGCGGGGTCCATCCTGTTCGGGGGAACAGCACCGGCCAACCCGATTAGGGCGCTGAGTGTATGCAGGACAATCTGTCTGTGGGTGAACCAAACCCCCTTCGGCATCCCAGTGGTCCCCGACGTGTAGAATATCGTTGCCTGCATTTTTTCATCCAGCTCAGGGAACACGTAGCTTCCGTCCGCCTGGGCCAGCAGGTCGTCGTAGAACTTCACGTTGGGGAGCGGAAGGGACGGGGCGGACCCGGTGTCGCTCATCGTCACTACCCCCTTTATCGACGGCACGGCCCCGGTGAGCTTGAGCCCCATGGGGACGAAGTCGTCCCGGAGAAGCACGAAGTCATCCCCTGCGTGCCCCATGGTGTAGCCGATGTGCTCGGGGGGGAGCCTGATGTTCACGGTGTGCAGGATCGCCCCCATCATTGGAATTGCGAAGTACGCCTCCAGGTACCTGTTAGTGTCGAAGTCGATGACAGCGACCTTGGACCCCTTTCGAACTCCCATTCCCTCGAGCCCTGACGCAAGCTTCTTGATCCGCGAGTAGAACTCGACCCAGTTGTACCTCGTCTTTCCATAGACGATTTCGGATTGGCTCCTGCGATGGATAGTCTGAACGAGCACCTTGTCGATTGTCAGCTGGTAATCCGGGGCCGAATCCCGCTGCATCAGCTTCCAACAGCGGGGGGCTTGGTTATTTTAGACTTTGGGCTCACCGAGAAGTCTTCGGATTCACTATTGAGCTCGTCTGACTGGCCAGTTCAGACCCTTCTCCTCGCTCTCTTCACCCAAGGAGCCGCAGAGATTGGGTTAACAGGACAGACCGAAAAGGAACGAAGAATTTGAAAAGCGTTATAAAAACGCCAAAGTTACCACCGTTTCAGTTATGTCCATCAGATTGTCTACAGGCGAGGAAATTCCGATAGAGATGCACAAGACGAGAATGGTGCAGAAAATCCAGCTGATCCCCGTTGATCAGCGGCTGAAGGCCATGGAGGAAGCGGGATACAACACGTTCCTTCTCAAGACGAAGGACATCTTTCTTGATATGCTCACCGACAGCGGAGTCAATGCCATGAGCGACAACCAGTTCGCGGCCATGATGAACGTGGACGACGCCTACGCAGGAAGCATGACCTTCTACGAGTTCGCGAAATCGGTGGAGGACGTGTTAGGCTACAAGCACGTAATGAACACACACCAGGGCAGAGCAGCCGAGCACCTTCTGGCGAAGGTTTTCGCCAAGCCGGGAGGAGTGGTCCCAACGAACTATCATTTCACAACGACAAAGGCCCACATAGAACTACAGGGTATGCAGGTCCTAGAGATCTACTATGACGAGGCCCTGAAGACGGAGAGCACCAACTTGTTCAAGGGTAACATGGACCCAAACAAGCTGAAGAATGTCATCAAGAAGTATGGCAGAGACAGGATAGGTTTCGTGCGGATGGAAGCCACTACCAACCTCATAGGCGGACAACCCTTCTCGATGAAAAACTTGAGGGAGATAAGACAGATCTGCGACGAGAACCAGCTTCTTCTTGTCATAGATGGAAGTCTGATTTGCGAAAACGCGTACCTGATACGACAACGTGAGAAAGGGTACGAGAACAAGACTGTCGCGGAGATAGTGAAGGAAATGTGCAGCATAGCGAACCTCTACTACATGAGCGGAAGAAAGAACACGAGCGTTAGAGGCGGATGCATAGCAACCAACGACCTGAAGCTGTTCGAGCTGATAAAACCTTGGCTGCCAGTCTACGAAGGCTTCCTCACCTACGGAGGCATGTCGATGAGGGAAATCGGCCCTATGGCAGTCGGAATGAGAGAAATGGTCGACCCGAACGTCGCAGGCTGCTCCGTGGAGCAAATCAAGTACTTCGTAAACAAGCTCGTCACGAAGGGCATACCAGTCGTCACACCACCTGGCGGGTTGGCCTGCCACCTCGATGCAATGAAGTTCCTCCCGAACGTCCCACAGTCCGAGTATCCCGCTGGAGCGCTCGCAGCCGCGCTGTACATAGCTTCTGGAATAAGGAGCATGGAAAGAGGCACGGTATCCATGGATAGAGACAAGGACGGAAAGGATGTCTTCGCAGACGTCGAGCTGACGAGGATAGCCGTGCCCAGAAGAGTCTACTCAATGTCTCACATCGAATACGCGATTGACAGGATAGAGTGGCTGTACAAGCATAGGAGTCTGGTAAAGGGGCTGAGGTTTGTCTCCGAACCGCCTGTTCTCAGGTTCTTCTTCGGAAAGCTGGAGGCACTGGACGGCTGGGGACTGAACCTGAAGGACGCGTTCAAGAAAGAGATAGGCAACGCCTAGGTTAAGTTATCACCGGCTGCGCACATCCTAGGCGCCGCCGGTCTGGAAGTACAGAAATCCGGGTCCCGTGTCGACCAACCGGTTTCCTGTGTTTTTGGGACGCGCGTTCGAGGTTTGTGTGCGCGCGATGCGGACTTGTTGTGCTAAGTTGTGCCTAGTTAGGCGCGGTTAGGCAGGTGCGGCAGGTGCGGCGATTTTGGTGAGGTTGGACGGCAATCGTAAAAAAGGAGGATGGATGTCTATTTCCATTCGTAGGAGGTGTCGCTGAACTGAGAGAGGTCTGCGCTGAACTCCGCGTCCAGTACAAAGATACTGTCGTTCACCCAAGCGTATTTTTGGGAAGACGTGCTGAAAGTTACTAGACTTACTGCCTTGCGCTTGCCTCCTACCATCTTGCCGACGCCGCTGACGTGCCAGGGTAGCGTTTCTCCGTCCTCGGTGACGACCATCCCCTGCCCCGTGCTCGGGCTTAGCTTCGGCCCCTGAATTAGAGTCAGCGTTCCGATGTTCCTACCATTAGGGATACGGCCGAAACCCTTGATCTCACTCGCTATGTTGAGTTCGATGACCATCCCCTCAGGGCCAATGGATCTGACAGACATCCCCGTGATTTTCCCTTTTTCTTCCGTTGCCTTTTCTCCCAGAGCCATTCTGGGTCGAAAAATCACCAAAGTCGGTTGTGATATTTACGGGTTGTAGGAGTCACCGAACGGCCTGAGTGATTCTGGTGGGGTTAGGTTACGAGATGAAGGAGCCTGCCCTGTCGTAGTGACAGACAGTCCCTCCAACCCCGAAGAAATGATAAATCAGGGTCTCGTAGCATACTTGGTTCACGTTATAGCCGCTACATACGTCGCTACACCCCCCTGAGGTATACACGGAATATGCGAACTTGTTTGTGTAAACCACCGGAGCCACAATGAAGAATAGCACAATGCTCACGGAGACCAAGATTACAGCCTGAGTCTTGCGTCTCATGCCTCAGAGGGTAGACTCCTTGGGTGTAAAGTTCTACTCGTGAGAACGGCGTAGCGGTCTTGGTGGGGTTGGACTAGGTCTTGGAGTAGGATGTGCATCCGCAGTTCTTGAAAGCACGCTATGGTATGACCACGATTCCAACAGGGTTACGTTATCCCTGACCTCTCCCGCACGACCTCAGGGTGCGGGGCCAGCCAAAGGAGACTGGGCCGTTCGGAGATTCTGCTTGGACACCCTTCAGGGGCCGGATAGTTGCCCAGCATCCCTCGTGGAACCCTTAGGGCGCCCTGACTCCCAAGAAATCCCTGACATAGGAGCGACGGAAGTAGGTCCAGACTACAGCAACCCAGACAAGTGCAATTACCAAACTTCCGAAGATGGAGGGGTTAAGCAAGTCAGGGTTCAAGGCGGCGAATCCAAAGGTAATGAGATTGAAAGCGAGTGCAACTAGGGCGAGCGCGAACCCTGCCCTGTATGACCATCGCCTCTTCTGCAGTAGCCCTATTCCGACAGCTATCGAAAAGACTGCGAGAACCGATACAGAGCCGATCAGAAGCACAAAGAAACCGTTCGCCCACCAGAGAGGGAACGGCGGGAGGATTACCTGCAGATTCCCTACGGCTGCAAAGCCGTCGAACGCGCCCCCGAGTATCCAAAGGAGAGATTACCGTGAGCCCCGTGGGTCTTTTCAAACCTCGAGGTACCTCTTGAGACTGCGACAAGGTG
>DASPOK010000087.1:0-9239 GCA_035626075.1 Nitrososphaerales archaeon | reverse complement strand
ATCCCTCCATTGTTCGGGCCCTCCCCCTTAATCGCACACAACGATGACTCCCTAGGCTTTGTCCTGACCCTGCCGTCGACTCTTGAGGGTTCCTTCAGTTCTACCGTACCGGTGTCGGTCTACATCTTGAATCAGACTCAGAACGCGGAATGGCAACAACTGACCTCTTTTCCGAAGTTCCACCTTGTGGCGCCGACCGACTTTGTCTTCGGGGTGCAAAGCGTAACCGGGTATAGCCTCCACATCAGGCTCCCTGCTGATGGGTATGCCGTGTACTTCATGAACTTCGGCGATAGTAATGGGTCAGTCACCCTCACCACAGATTGGACAGCGTGCCCACCGCAGCCTCCATGAAATCACGAGGCGAACCAGACGACACTCTTGGGTCGGCTTCACAGCTCAAAGATGGAAAGGAGTTCTACAGCCCTATCATAGTCTCGTGCGCCTGTTACAGAGAGATTCGGATGAGGGTGACCAGCCCACCGAACTCGAGGATTGAGATTTGCGCCCAGTAAGGAAGTACCGCCCTCGTTCGTGCGCATGAGCGGGCTGTAGAGCCCCTTTCAAAGTCCGGGCCGACTTGGGGGACAGCCTCGTGTTCCCACCGCCCAGCCGTCTCTGACCCTATCCGAAGGTGAACGTGTACAGCCTGAAACCGGGGCTCGCTGTAATCACAACTTCATGCTCACCGTAGGAAGGCCCGTCGATGATGTTGTAGAGCCTGGCCATTCCGACGTACGCAGAGGCGGAGCTTCCCGAGAGCAAGAGGTCTTTCCCGAGAAATGCTTGTGACGGAGTGTTGCCATCGAGGCTTACCGCGATCAGGGTGTCATTCCCCTGTGCAACGATGTTGACGACCTTGGCGTCGTATAGCAGGTAGACCTTGGCATTCCTTCCGGCCGCGATCATGCTATCGTTGGCATTGTACCAGTCTCCAGTGAAGTACACATAGTTCATTTGGAGTCCTCCTTGAATCGAGTAGTCGACGACCTGGCCAGGCGAGAAACCCTGAGTGTTGCCGATAGGCTGCCTGGCCGTCGCGTAGCCTACGTACAGCTCCGGGGTCCCTATCTGAGAGAAGTCAACGTTGGTCCCGTTCACCATGTTGTAGGCGGTCGCCGAAGGCACGCTGTAGTGGGCGCTCTGCAAGAGCTCTCGGATCACTGCCTCGGTGCCGTTGTAGTCCCCCTCACCGAGCTGCTTGTAGCGTATCGTGCCGTTGGCGTCGATAACGTAGTCCGCTGGCCAGTACTGGTTACCGTAGGCGTTCCAAGTTCCGTAATTGCTGTCGAGGGCTACGGGGTATTCGATTCCGAAATTGTGGACCGCAGTAAGGACGTTACTGTAGTTCTTCTCGAAGGTGAACTCAGGGGTGTGGACCCCAACTATGACCAGGCCGTTGCTCCCGTACTCGTTGTACCATGCGTTCAGGTACGGGATGGTTCGGATGCAGTTGATGCAGGAGTAAGTCCAGAAGTCAACCAGGACGACCTTCCCGCGGAGCTGTGAAATATTAAGCGGGGGTGAGTTAATCCAGGAGGCAATCCCTTGGAAGTCCGGGGCCTTCCCGTAGTTCGGGAGACTCGAAGGATTCCCCATTGTCTGGCTGGATTCCTGCGAAGTGAAGAGGGTTGAGACAGCAGCGGCCACGATGACGATGGCGACGATGCCGAACACTATCACGTAGGCGTTTCTCTTCATCGCTTGACCACCTCTATCGGAGCGCCTGAGACGTAGGCGAGGAACGCGGGGACAAGCGGGAGTATGCAGGGCGAGATGAACGTGAGGAACCCGGCTGCCAAGGCTATCAGGAAGCTGAGCTGTGACTGGTCGAGTGGGTTCGCGAGGGAGCCCAAGGGGCCCACACCGTTGAGAAAGATCTGTAGCATGCCGATATAGTTGGTGACCACGAGCAGACCCACGCCGATAAGGAACAGACCACTCACGATGCCGAAGTAGCGCAGGAACCGGCCCGACCGTCGCATGAACCCGGACACCCTTGAGATGAAGGCTCCGGCTATGAGGAAGGGGATGCCGAGCCCCAAGGAGAACGCCATCAGGTAGAGGAACCCCAGCCCCGGAGAAACTGCCGCGAGCGTGTACACAGATCCAAGAATTGCTCCGACGCAAGGTGTCCATCCCAGCGCGAAAGCGATGCCGAAAGCCGAAGATGTCACGTAGTTGCTGCTGAATCTCGTGACGTGTATCTTGTGCTCGACGCTGAAGAACGGGATTGCGCGCTTGGTGGACGCAATCATCAGCAAGCCGAAGGCGACGATGACCGATCCGCCAACCAATCTGACGGTGTTTACTGCCTCAAGGGAGGCCCTCGACAAGACAGTCTGAAGGAGCACCCCCATGATGGAGAAAATCAGAGTGAAACCCAGAACGAAGAAGGCGGAGTTGAGGAAGATCTCCTCCTTTGATCTTTCTGTGCCAGCCGACAATTCTACAGGTCACACTACCTTGGCGGTCGTCCCGTCAGCGGTGTTTTCGGGGCGGCCCATTTCAGCAGCTCGACCACCTTCGCCTCAATCTCCCTGTATCCCCCTTCTCCCACATGCTCGTAAGCGACTTCGCCCTTTCTGTCGATGATCGTCTGGCGAGGCCAGTAGTGGCTCCCATACAACTTCCAAGTCGTATTGTTGGAATCGAGTGCAATCGGATAGGTCAACCCCATGGACGCCACCGCTGTCTCCACGTTTTCGCGCCTCCTTTCATAGGGGAATTCGGGCGTATGCGCGCCAATTACGACGAGGCCCTCTCTGCCATACTTGGCATGCAGCTTCTTCATCTCGGGTAGAGTGTTTTGTTGGAGGTTTTTGGGATTATTGGATGGCCCTGGGAGGGATTTGAACAACAGAAATGGGGCTATGGTGAGCGTGCTGTTCAGAACCAGGATGGGGTCAGTCGAGGGGACGGATCCCCAAGGCGGCATATGAGTCCACGCATGTGGGTTCGGATTCCTAGGCTGGTATAGATTGTCGTAACTTGGCTGCCGGATTGGTCAGCGGGTTGCAGCGAATTCGTCTCCGAGGATCTCTCTCCCAATAATCGTCCTCATAATGTTCTGCCCACCTTCGGCCCCGGCCGAATAGGACTTCACACCTCTGAGTCCCATCTCCACATCGCACTTGGTCGTATAGCCGTAGGCCCCCATCATATCCATGACGCTGCTGCACCCTTGAAAGGCATCGACGGGTGCTTTGAGCTTCGCTAGTGCGGCCAGCATGGCGACCCTTCTGGAGTCTTGCTTGCTTCCTCCCTTTCGGTAGAATTCATCTACTG
This sequence comes from Nitrososphaerales archaeon, assembly GCA_035626075.1. Classification (GTDB taxonomy): domain Archaea; phylum Thermoproteota; class Nitrososphaeria; order Nitrososphaerales; family Gagatemarchaeaceae; genus UBA183. Next base: position 5,951 of record DASPOK010000087.1, on the reverse strand, counting down.
CCCAAGCCGCTCTGTAGACAAGCAGCTTGTCGGCCTCAAGGGTCGCGTAGCTGTCCACGAGAGGGAACTGTATCCCCTGGTTCATTGCAAGGGGATGTCCGAAAGTCTCCCTTTCCTTGATGTAATCCATTCCCATCTCTAGCACGCCTTCCCAGCACCCTATGCATGCGGCGGAAACAAGCACCCTTGCAGCCTGAAATCCCTCCATGCCCACGTAGAATCCTTTGTTCCATTCGCCCACGATGTAGTGTTCGGGTATCTCCGCTCTCTTCATGTCGATATTCCCGGTCGAGAGGGCCATCCTGCCCATGTCCTCGACAAGGTTTGTGCTCACCCCCGGCGTGTCAAGAGGCATGTAGAAGCCGGTCATCCCTCTGGCCCCCAATGACGGTTCCGATGTACCAAGGGTAAAGTAACCTCCTCCTCTTCTCGAAATCTCTCTAATGAGACTAATGTACGACTTCTGCCCGTTCACTACAAGTTTGCCGCCTTCTCGAGTGATTTTCGTTTTGAAACCCGCAACATCCGATCCACCTTGGGGTTCGGTGGATAGTATCCCCACGAGCGACTTGCCTTTCGCGACCTTGGGCAGTACTTCTTCCTTCAGTTGGCTCGAACCATGCTTTGAGAGAAGGAAGCTCCATCCGGTGTCAACGAGGTACATCACCGCCGTCGAACAACTGACATCAGCCCGTGCTACTTCTTCAGCGACAATTGCCGCGCTAACGTAGTCGGCTCCCGGTCCGCCGTACTCGGGAGGGATGCAGATTCCAAGGAGCTCCTGGTCTCCCATCTTGTCAATAAGTGCCTCATCCAACTCCCTTTTCGTGTCCATTGCACGTGCCCGAGGCCCAATTTCCTTCTGGCAGAATTCCCGAACGGCTTTCTTGAATCCTTCCTGCTCTGCGGTTAGATTGAAGTCCATCACAATTCACCCGGCGCCCGCTTCGACGCTGGACATAAAAACAGATTCCTGATTCATGCGAGTAAAAGTAGTGCGCCGGGAGACGTTACTTCTGTAGAATCCGCCGAAATGTCTCCGTCAGCGCGGGAACAACCTCGTACATATCACCTATTATGCAGTAGTCCGATTGCTGGAAGATTGGAGCTTCGGGGTCGTTATTTATTGCAACGACCACATGCGAATCTCTCATGCCAGTTATGTGCTGAGCTTGTCCTGATATCCCACACGCAAAATACAATTTGGGCTTCACTTTATGGCCCGTGAGCCCCACGAGCTGTTCGGTTGGTAACCACTTCAAGTCCTCCGCAAGCGGCGAGGAGCATCCCACCTCCCCGCCCAAGACTCTGGCTAGCTCTTCGATAATCCTCACATCTTCTTTCTTCGCCAATCCCCTTCCTACTGTTACGACTATGTTCGCATCTTCCAGCTTCACACCCTTAATCTGTTTGGGGGCAGTCTTGACCACTCTGCTCTTCACCGGTTCGAGGTTCATCTCAGTTCTCACAACCTCGCCATGCCGGTTCTCGCTAGTTGCAGCCGGTTCCAGTACTCTCGGTGGTATTGTAAGAATCTGCGGTTTTGTGGTGCACGTCTCGGTCGAAGTCAGTATCCCGCCGTAGGAAGGCCGATCCGCGACAATCACCCGTGCCTCCCTGTCAAGGCTCACATTCAGACAGTTTGTGATGACACCAGTCTCTAGCCGTGCAGCCACCCTGGCCGCGATATCATTTCCTTTCTTTGTGCTTCCAATCAGTAGGACTTGGGGGGTGGATTGGGAGGCGAGTCTACAGATTGCGTCTGAAGACGGCTCTGGCAAGCTGCCTTCGAGAGCCGGATTGTCAATCACAAACACCTTGTCGGCGCCATGTTGTACGAATGAGTCTGCCTCGTGCTGGAGACCAGCGTCAAGAATGACAACGCAGAGCCTCACCCCCAGCCCATCAGCAAGCTCCCTTCCCTTCCCCAGTAACTCGAACACCAGGTCCTTCCTTTCGGAGAAGACCCACACGTCAGAGCCGTTAGAGGTCAACTCACTAGCCTCCAACAACTCCGTCCCTGAGCAGCTGGCGCGCTAGGCTTTCTGTAATCTCCTCCGTCTTCCCCCCGATAATCTCTCTCTTCCGTTTTGTCACTGGAGCGAGAGCCTTCAACACTTCTACGGAGGGAGCGAGCGAGATTCCTAGTTCGCGGGCTTCTAGTACTTTGGCGGTCTTTTTTGATGCTTTGATGACCATTGTTATTTTTGGAATTCTTGGCTCGTTGATTTCCTTCGTTACCGTAAGAAGAAGAGGCATGGAAGCTTCCACAGTCTCGTAGGAGTCTTCTAGGTCACGTTCCGCCATCACAACATTGCCATTTACGGAGACGCTTCTCGCGTGGGAGACCAGAGGTATTCCCAGCCTCTCTGCAATCCGCGGGCCAACCTGCGCGGCGTACATGTCGACAGACGCTTCTCCGCAGATGAGGAGATCGAACCCTCCGATTCTTCTGATGGCCGCTGCTAACAAGTCCGAAATGACGCGTGCGTCGAGCCCTTCCATTTCTCCGACGTCTATCAGGTAAGCCTCGTCAGCTCCCATGTTCAGAGCTTCTCTGAGAGCGTCGTTTGCGGCCAAAGAACCCAGGGTGATTGCGATCACACTTCCGCCCTGCTTTTCTCTTATCCGCAGTGCTTCTTCCAGTGCGTTCTTGTCGAAGTCGCTAACCTTTCGCTCGACCCGCTCAGTGATCAGCGACCTTGTCTTCTGATCGACCTTTAACCCTCCGATATCATAGACTTGCTTAATGCAGACGATAACCTGAACCATCGCATCACCCGTACCGATACTGAATCCCAAAGCCTCCCTGTGGGAAGTTCCATTCGATGGCGCCTGGCGAAGTGGCGGCCCTGCATGCGCCGCACTCAAGGCACCCGAGTCGGGAGAACACTAGTTCACCCGACTTCATCGTGAAACAAGCCGCAGGGCAGATCCTAAGCAGTATCTGAGCGTCTTGCTCATTGCATAGCTTGTGGTTGACGGTTATGTGACTCTCTTTGTCGGTAACAAAACTGTTCAGATTCAGTCTTTGCTCAACACTAAGCTTCTCCAGACTCACAGAGCTCTCGCCCCCAACAGGTCTTCGACCAGGCGGACCCATGAAACTTTGCCTTTCATTTCGCGTCTAACCACGCCAAAGAGGTTCTGTCTAGGATTCCCGTCGACCGCATATAATCTCTCCATAAGGTTGCAAACAAGGTCAGGATATGTTGAGTATAATCGCTGGTTCGAAAGAAACCTGGGGGCATTGCGATAGGTCCGCAAGTCCCGGATGACAAATGTCTTCTGGAGTATGCCCTCGTATTGCGAGAGCGTAGAATCACTGTAGTCCCCTTTTTCCTTCGCCTTCGTTACGACCTCAGCAGCCATTGCTCCGGAAGCAACGGCGAAGTCCATGCCGCGCAAGAGAAGACCGCTGTTTGAGGCAAATCCTGCTGCATCGCCCACCACGAGGAAGCCGCCACGGTGGAGTTGCGGCACCGCTCCAAGCCCTCCTTCTGGGATCAATTGCGCCGAGTATTCGAGTGGAGTGGCACCTTCAATCAGTCCAGATACCGTGGGGTGGGTGATCAATTCATCGAGCAACTCTGTGCTTTTCGCGTCTGTTTTGATCAATGAGTGAATGCCTGCAACCACTCCGACTGACACGCTCTCTCTGTTCGTGTATAGGAAGCCTCCTCCCTGCATGCCGCCCGTGCAGCCGAGGAAAGTGTAGGCCACGCCCTCGTCTCCGTGAACATTGAACCTCCCCTGTATGACTTCACTCGGAAGTCCCACCACGCTCTTGACGCCGAGTGCCACGGCGCTGGGGCTGAACTTGCCTCTGACCTTCGCACTCTCTACGAGACGTGAGTTCACGCCATCTGCGGCTATGACCACCCGGCTTCTGATTTCTTCCCCGCCAGTCTTCACTCCCACGACCTTGTCCCCATCCCATAGGAGGTCTCCGACGTAGGTGCCGTCTGCCACAATCCCTCCCGCCTGCTCCACCTTCGACCCGAACCATTCGTTGAACTTGGAGAGAAGGACCGTGTAGCTGTTGTAAGGAGGAGTGGAGAACCGCGAGCCATCAAAACTCAGTGACGCGGCGGATTGCTTCGAGAGGAGGGAGATCACGTGCCTCTTCACATATCTCTCCACGGGTGCTTCATTCCAGAACTCGGGTATCAGCTTGTGCAGGGCGTGGCAGTACATCAGCCCTCCGCTCATGCTCTTTGAGCCAGGGTGCCTTCCCCTCTCTATCAAAAGCACCTTGACGCCGTGCTTCGCTAGACTGTATGCCGCAGCACAGCCTGAAAGCCCGGCGCCGACAACAATAACCTCAAACTCGGCTTCCATGCGAGAATCCAACCTGTAGAAAGAGAATAAGGATTTTCCCTTCTACAGGCTTTGCATGCCCTCTCGCGACCTTCTGATCATCCGACGAGAGCGATGCTGAACTTAGCCGACCGTCACGAATACGCATCGTAGTCCTTGCCAAGCAGCCCAAGTGCGATTTTCTGTTCCAAGATTTCGTTTGTGCCCTCGAAGATTATTGAAACCCTTGCATCGGCGTAGTGTCTACCACATCTGTTCTCCATTGAAAGACCGCCGGCATTGAGGACTTGGATCCCTCTGTCTGCGGCATCGAGTGCCGTGTTCGACGCGAAGTATTTTGCCTTGGTAGTTGCCACATCAACGGCGTCTCTCTGTTCCTTGCCTTCCCCAAGCTCTTCGTATCTTTGTTTCATGTAAGCTGCCCTGAGCGTGAGCAGCCTGGCTGCTTCCAAGCTCGTTGACATCAGTCCAATATGTCTCTGGATTGATGGATTGTTGCCGACCAATTCACCATTTTCCGAGCGTTTCCCCATGCATCGCAGGGATTCGTCAAGGCAATCATGCGCAACCCCGACGCAACCAGCTGCCACGCCGAGCCTGCCATCCATCAGCCCTGAAAGTGCCACCGCCAGCCCCTTTCCACGCGGCCCTAGCAGGTCCTCTCTTGGGACCTCGACCTTGTCAAGGTAGAGCGTTGAGGTGTCGGAAGTTCGCAAGCCGAGCTTGTCCTTGATTCGTTCTGCCTTGAAGCCTGGGCTCTTGGTGTCGACCAAGAAGGCGCACATTCCGTCTTTCTTACCTCGTGGATAAGCGAAAATCAGTACCCACCTCGCTGTTGACCCGAGCGAAATCCACGTCTTTTGGCCTGAAAGCATGAACTTGCCTTCTTTTTCTTCAAACGAGGTTGTCAACGAAGCAGGGTCGCTTCCTGCGTTCGGCTCCGTCAATCCGAACGCAAGGATGCTGTCTCCTTTGGTTGCCGGGGCGAGGATTCTCTGTTTCTGCTCTTCGGTCCCCCATCGGACAAGAGTCATCTGACATAATGCCGTGTGAACCGAAAAGAAGGCCGCGGGTCCTAATCCCTCCTGGCCTATCCTCTCCGCCGCCAGGGCATAGGTAACCGCGTCGGCTCCTTGGCCGGCTCCATATTCCCTGGGAACGACGAGGCCCAACAGACCAGCTTTCGCGAAGATTGGTATGATTTGGTTATTGATCCTATCTTCCAAGTAGCACCTGTCCTCAATAGGTCGAATCTCCTTGCAAGCCTTGTCGACCCGTTCGAGTAGCATGGCCTGCCCCTCGGAGATATCGAAGTCCATCTTCGAGAGGTTGACGAATTCGTCCTCCCGGGTCATGACCCGCTACCCAAGCGCTAATTCCTTAACTCTTTCTGGTTGACTAGGGCTCTATGAGATTCACGGTTTTGATTAGGAAGGCGGTCTAGAGCAATCCGTGCCCAATATTTATTGCGCGTGACCGGGCCCGGTCCGGCATATGCCAAGCCTTCAAGACCGATACGCCCCAAACAGTCGGTGTTTTGGGTGTGGCCCGAAGAACGAAAGTGGTTTGAGAATCAAGAGCTTCCCGGAGGGACGTGACGTAGTGGCTACATTTGTGGCCGAGCGCTACCA
>DASPOK010000086.1:0-3402 GCA_035626075.1 Nitrososphaerales archaeon | reverse complement strand
CCGCCAGCTATTCGGGTGCGCCCTGATTCGCCCGCCTTCCATCCCATCACGATGTGAGGTTGGCCGGCCATGACGGGAGAGATTAGTTCGACTGCCAGGCGAGCTGTGACCGCTCGTTCTTCGGTGTCTGGCTGACCTTGGAGGACTAGGGCCCAGATAGTTGGACAGTCGAGGGAGGACCAAATGAACTCCGACTTGACGATACCGTCAGAGTCAGCCAGGGAAAGTGATGGCGTCCAAGGCGCAGCAACAAGATTTCGTCCAACCACGTTCCCTGGAAAGATTCTGAGTCCATCTCCCTCAGGACGCATTGGACCACAGTTGAAGCAGCTGGGGACCAGGTGTTTCCTATGGCCGACGTACCCTTCTGTCGCGACTATGCTGGCGTCAAGTCCTACTGGTTCCGGCACCTCGAGACCAACGTAGGCGTCTTGCGCTATGGCAAAGACATCGTTCCCTTCTTGGAGCGTTCGGGATTCATCGGGTCCCGTCACAATCTGGTACGGTTTGCCTAGTTTAACCGGCCGACGTAGTGTGACCTCGGCTCTGGCGCGCCCCCTGGCGAGGACCCCGCCAACGTAGCCGCCCAACGCGATGTCTGGGAAACCATTGAACCGAGAGTCGATTACGACAGTGGCCGTTGCTGTTTGTCTCCGTGTTTCCAACGCTTCCCTGACACACCTTGTGCCAGGCCCTCAGGCCTCGCCTGCACTTAAGCCTAACCTGTTAGGGGTCCCACAAGGGACGGCCGCCCACTTCTTGCCGCTCTCTTAGGATTTCATCCGAAGTTCCCATATCCAAGAGTCGCCAGTTTGAGCCCAATACGTAAACTTCCAGATAGTTAGAATCGAGCCCCGTCGGTCAGACGGAGTTCACTCTGAGCTATTCCGAGGCGGGCCCGGTGGGATTTGAACCCATGACCTCTGCGAGCCTGGCTCTCTACAGCTTAGAAGGGTCGGCGCGACGCTCTGCCGCGCTATCCGTATTTCGCTCATGAGAGATCTGCGCTACGGGCCCAGGGGGCGTCGCTCGAGGTTCCATGATAAGCTTTGCCGCCTTCGGCCCTCTCATGAGGGCCATGAAAGGTACCAAAATCGGAAGGTTTTATCCTGTCCCGCACGGGTCGTCAGCCCATGGCCGCATCCCAGCAGCGGCTCTTCGGAACCAACGGTGTGAGGTTCGTCCCCGGCGTGTCCCACGACCTCGACTTCGCCATCAACCTGGCGGAGGCCATCGGCACCTACTTCGGCAGCGGGGAAGTTCTCATCGGTCAAGACGGACGCCTGTCCAGCCCGGCCCTCTCCAACGCCGCGGTCTCAGGCCTGCTAAGCTCGGGCAGGGATGTCGCCGAGGCCGGGCTCGTCCCAACCCCCGCGCTGCAGTACTGCATCAAGGCCATGGGGTTCAGAGGGGGGGTGATGGTGACCGCCTCTCACAACCCGCCCCAGTACAACGGCCTCAAGGTGTCTGGTTCGGACGGGGTGGAGGTCCCCCGACTCGACGAGCAGAGGATAGAGAAGATTTTCTTCGACAGGTCACAGAACAAAGCCGACTGGAAAACCATAGGGGTCTCGCGTCAGGAGCCGTCGGTCATTAGGACCTACCTGAAAGGCATCCTCTCCAAGGTCAACACGAAGGCGATAGCGGATAGGAAGTTCACGGTCGTGATGGATGTCGGGAACGGCGCCCAGGCCGTTGCGGCTCCCTACCTTGTCGAATCTCTCGGGTGCAAGCTGATCACTCTGAATTCCGTCGTTGACGGCACCTTTCCGGGGAGGGGCCCTGAGCCGATTCCTGAGGCACTGAAGGACTTGTCCGCGGCCGTTAAGTCGGTCGGAGCAGACCTTGGAGTTGCCTACGACGGCGACGGCGACAGGTCGATGTTCTGCGACGAGGATGGCAGGGTCCTCTGGGGTGACCAGAGCGGTTGCCTTGTGGCTGACTTCGTCCTTGAGAGGCATCCGGGGGGGACCGTTGTTACTTCGGTCGCTTCGAGTCAGGCAATCGAAATCGTGGCCAAGAAGCACGGGGGGAAGGTCCTGCGGACCAAGGTCGGCGCCGTCGACATTGCCAGGACGATACTGGAAAGGAGTGCAGTCTTCGGCTTCGAAGAGAACGGCGGCTGCCTCTACCAGCCTCACATAGCGGTCAGGGACGGAGGAATGACCACCGCCCTCATGCTCGAATGCCTCGCGGGGAGGGGCATGTCCTTCTCCAGGGCCCTCTCCTTCGTCGTGCCGAGGTACTTCCAGGCGAAGACGAAACTCGAGGTCAACCCCAAGAAAGTGGACGCAGTCATGCGGGCCGTAGAGAAGCAGTCCAGGGGGGAGGTAGAGCGCGTCGATGGAATCAAGCTGTGGGCTGACGAGCATTCTTGGGTTCTCGTGAGGCCCAGCGGCACAGAGCCGATCGTCAGGATATTCGCCGAGTCGGATACGCAGGACGGTGCCGAGCAGCTCGTGAAGAAGTTCGTCAGGGTCGTGAAATCCGCTTCAGCGTAGGTGCGTCCATCCTTCGTCCCGTATTGGCCTGGTCGAGCCGCCTGTCCTCAGCCACACCTTCCCCTTCATGGAAGTCGCCTTCCCAATCTCGAGCAGCTGCCCTCCTGCCCTCTGCGCTGCGGCTCTAGCATTCCCTAGCCTGGATTTCCCTACTGTCCCGACAATCAGATACTCCTCTCCCCCTTCTAGAACGAGCTCCTCGGCGTTCAAGCCGTTCTCACGGGCGAATCTCCTCACCCCGTCCCCCACGGGGAGTGCGGTCACCTCGAACCCAACTCCACTCTCTCTTGCGAGCGTGTGAACGCTTCGGGCAAGGCCGTCGCTCGAGTCCATGCTCGAGCTGAGATAGGGCGCGAGAGCAAGTCCGACTGACAGTTTCGGGGTTGGGTTCAGGACGCTGCCTCTCGCCTTTTCCCCGAACCCTTCACTGGCTCTTGCACCTGCTGTCAGGATCTTCAGTCCCGCCGGCTGATACCCGAAGGGACCAGTAACCACCAGGGAGTCCCCGGCAGACGCGCCTCCCCTGGTCACTAGCCGCTTGGCGAACCCCGCCATGACGCAGTCTATGACCAGCTCCTCGGCTTCATTGGTGTCCCCTCCCACCAGGTGCATCCCCCACTCCCTCTCCGCGTCCCTGAACCCGAGGGCCAGTTCATTCACCTTCTCGCGAGAGACCCCCTTTCTGAGACCAATGGATGCCATGAAGGAGTCGGGCCTGACCCCTTTGGCCGCGAAGTCGCTTACGCACATCGCTGCCGCTTTGCGGGCCGCCTGTCTGTACGTCATCCCTGCGGGCACGTCGGTGTGCTCCACGAGCATGTCGACCTTCAACACCAGCTTCCCCTCCCCGAGCGGAACGACGGCCACGTCATCTCCAATTCTGGCATAGCCCCTCGGGACC
>DASPOK010000085.1:0-2557 GCA_035626075.1 Nitrososphaerales archaeon | reverse complement strand
CCCTTGTTCTTATCCAGAAGCTCCTCAATCTTCGCCAGGCAGAGGTCGACGTCGCTCTCGCCGCCGGGGGTGAGGATCAGGTCGCCGCCGAATGCCCTGATCATCTTCTTGCGCTCGTCGCTCATCCCTTCGGGCATGACGATTGTCACCTTGTACCCCATCCTGGCGCCGATGAAGGCGCATGCGATCCCTGCGTTGCCCGTGGAACCCTCGAGGATTTCCATGCCAGGCTTGAGGTCCCCCCTCCTGATGGCGCCCAGTATCATCTCCTTGTAGATCCTGTCTTTCAGGCTCTCCGTGGGGTTGAAGAACTCAAGCTTCGCGAAGATTTCGGACTCGAGCTTCTCCGCGGCAGGAATCTTCGAGAGTCTTATGGTCGGCGTGTTCCCGATGATGTCGAGTATCGACCTGTCTTGTTCGACCAAACCAGCTACACTCCACTGATTATCTGCGCTTGGAGCCCATGACCATGGCCATTACGGCCTTTTGGACGTGCAGCCTGTTCTCAGCCTGCTCGAAGTAGAGAGAGTACTTCGGACTGTCGATGACCTCGTCGGTGGCCTCCTGCCCCCTGTCCGCGGGACCGCAGTGCATGTACTTGCCCTTGTTCGTCAGGTCCATCATCTCCTGAGTGCACTTCCAATCCTTGAACTGATTCTGGTAGTCGGACGCCGCGTCCTTGTTCACCGTGTTGCTGTACGGTGGCACGAATCCCTTTGGTGACCAGGCCTTGGGGTAGACGAAGTCTGCACCTTCGAAGGCTTCCTTCATGTCGTTGATCACCTCGAAGCTCCCTCCGTATCTGTCCGCGTTCGCCTTGCAGTCCTTGATCACGCTGTCCTCAAGGTCGAACCCCCTCGGATGGGCCAGGACGACGTCCATTCCGAACTGAGTCCCTATGAGGACGCAACTCTGAGGGACGGCGAGAGGCTTGAGACCCCCCGAGTATGCGTACGACACGACGAACTTTTTCTTCTTCGGCTTCGGAGCGACGTCCATTATTGCCTTCATGTCAGCCAGCGCCTGAAACGGATGGTAGATGTCGTCCTCCATGTTCAGCACAGGGATGTCGCTCCAGTTTGCGAACTCCTGGATTATTCTGTGCCCCCTGCCTATCACCCACTTTGCAGCGTCTCCGTAGCATCTGATGGCAATCGAGTCTCCGTACCTGGACAGCACCCTCCCTACGTCGGCTATCGCCTCGGTCTGGTAAGGGACCATGTCCTCTGGGAGCGTGGGCGTGTAGACGTCACTGGGGCTCAGGAAGTGTGCGTGGCCGCCAAGCTGGTAGATCCCCGCTTCGAAGGAGTTCCTTGTCCTCAGGGACCTGTTGTAGAAGAGCATGAAGAGGGTGTCGCCCGGCAGATAGGGGGTGGGCGTCCTCTTGCGGAACTTCACTCTCAGGTCCTCGGCGGCTTTCAGAATCCCGGCTATCCGATCTTGCGTGAAGTCGTTGGTATTCAGGAAGTCCTTTCCTGCCATTGATCCAACATAGGGTGGCGCTTTCATGACAGGCAACCCCAGAAATCCTGATTAATACGCGGTTCCCTTCAGAAGCTCGGGATTGTCATCGCCGGAATTCTATTCACCAACAAACCTTGATGATGCCCTGAAATTCATAGAAAATGGAGACAAGAATGCGGCAGTAATTGCTAGCGGGACAGACCTCCTCCCTCGGCTGAAGAGGGGACAGGTCTCGCCGTCTGTGCTTCTGGACATCTCCTCGTTTCAGGATGATCTGAGGTACATCCGACAGTCAGAAGGAGTGCTGAGCCTGGGGGCTCTTACGACCCTGACTGACGTGCTGGAGTCCCCCCTCTTCGACGGCAAACTATCCATCTTGCACGAAGTGGCTGAACTCTTCGGGGCACCCCAGGTCCGCAACGTCGCCACAGTAGGCGGGAACATCTGCTCGGCGGCGTCCTCCGAAGACCTCATTCCTGTGTTCATGGCCCTTGATGCCCGGCTGAAGCTGATCAGCGCGCGGGGGGAGCGGGTCGTCCCCCTGAAGGACTTCGTCCTGGGGAAACGTGCCACTGCGTTGAAGCCATCGGAGATCCTCCGCGAGGTTAGGTTCGAAGTCCCCGAGGGGCGCGCCTGGACCGCATTCGAGAAGCTGGGCCGCAGGAACATGCTCATCATCTCCCTGGTGAGTGAGGCGCTTTCTCTCAGTCTTGAAGAGGATCTTGCCACAGTGCAAAAGGCGAGAATCGCCCTCAACAGAGTTTCCGGACGCGTCCCGGCGCCGGCGGCCAAGACCGAGGAGTTCCTGGCGGGGCGCAGGCTCTCCGAAGAGACAGTAACCCAGGCTCAGAGGGTTCTGGTCTCAGAATTGTCGCTCACCGGCGACTACAGGTGTTCCGCTTCCTACCGCACCGAAGTTGCGCAAGTCTTCCTGAAGAGGCTGCTGCTGAGATGCTCAGGGAAGATCAGGGGCGCGAACTAGAATGGCCAGGCACGCCATCACGCTGAACGTCAACGGGGCCGAGCACCCCTTTCAGGTGGGCCCCCTCGACAGGCTGATCGACGTCCTCAGAGACCAGCTCGACCTGAAGTC
>DASPOK010000084.1:0-7482 GCA_035626075.1 Nitrososphaerales archaeon | reverse complement strand
TCAGGAACTCCCCCAGCGAGGACGACATGCAGGAGAAATTACAGGAGGGGGTTGCTGCGACGAGTCCAGCTCCCCCCTTCTCTCCAGTGTGCTGGTGGCTTCACTTGACTCTCCCACTGCAGACCGTTCCAATCAGCCCGAACCCCACTGCGGTCGTGACTATTCCTGCTCCGACTATGCTGAGCTGCGGCCCGCTGAACGCACCGCAGGCTAGGGCGCCAATCCCGAAGAATGTGGCCAATCCCCCAAGGCTGAGCACGGCCTTCGCCATTCTTCCCATGGACATCTTCTCGATTTCACCTCCACGCAGTCATCTGTCAGCGAAGTAACATTACCGTTCGCCAACACCAATGTTCACAAGCACACATCGTTGTCACCAAGTAGCTATCTCCCAGCCAAACAACATGCCTGCCTAGGTGAGAGAAATTGCGAAGAAAGGAGTCAACGGCGATTGAACGGGTCTTCTCCATCGAGCTCGAGTCGAGGAACAGCGTGAAGGACGTGACGGCACCACGAGGGTCCCAAAAGGTGGTGATTGAGGGCACCATCGGAACGCTTCGCCGGGCGGAATTCGTGGATGACGCGGTCCTGGAACTAGCAGGATCAGGAGGTGTCCTGAGAGTCGACCTCTCGAGAGAGGACTTGTTGAGATCTATCCAAAAGCGCGGGAGGAGCGAGAGAAAATGAAAGCAATGGATTCAGCTGTTTCAAGTATGGTGAGCAATGGCGTAAGGCCAACGGGAGTGGCCAAGGGATTGGACTTGGCTTCAGGGAGGTACGGTCTGGGCGGGCTTTTCCTGTTTCTCCTCGGCATTGCATTGTTTGGCTGGAAACAGTATTTGGCGATAGGCACCATCTTCTTGCTCGTCGGATCATGCTTGATGTTTGCAAGCGGTCACTATTACTTCAGAAAGAGGGAGATGGCAGAAAATGAAAAGTCAGGTGTCATTGAATGATCAAAACGGAAAACCTCGTCAAAGTCTATCGGGATGGCAGCGTGAGGGCCGTCGACGGGCTAAACCTGAGCATCAGTACCGGAGAAATATACGCTCTGATAGGGGCCAATGGTTCAGGCAAATCAACCATCATCAACATGCTGACCGGAGCCCTTGCTCCAACTTCAGGGTCAATTACAGTCCTAGACAGAGAGATACCCCGGTATAGGCATGAGGTAGCTACAAGGATCGGCGTCGCCCCACAGGAATACTCGGTCTATGCCGACCTCACTCTGCGGGAGAATGCTTGGTTCTTCGGCAGACTATACGGCATGGACCGACGGAGGTTCGAACCTAGATTCCGCGAAATGGTCGAGGTTCTCAGATTGGTCGGCAGGGAGAACGTGTTGGTCACAAACCTCTCCGGTGGGATGAAGCGGAGAGCGAGCATTCTTTGCGCACTCGTCCACGAACCAGAAATTGCCTTCCTCGACGAAGCCACAGTTGGGATTGACCCCGTCCTACGGGCGTTCCTCTGGAATTACTTTCGCTCTCTCAGCAAGAGCGGTCTGACGATTCTGCTCACCTCCCATGTTATGGATGAGGCGGGAAGGGCAGACCGCATCGGCTTGGTCAGGGCCGGCAGATTGGTCGACGAGGGGGAGCCGGACGCCCTCATGGCCAAGTACAACGCCCGCTCCATCGAAGAAGTCTTCCTGAAACTAAGTGAGAAAGAGGTTGGCAACGGGTATGCCTAGAAGGAAGGAGTTCTCTGCGAGGCGCACTGGAGCTGTCGCGGGGCGCGTCCTGACACAAATTCGCAGGGACAGACGCACACTCGCGATGATGCTGGTTATGCCGGCGATAATCATGCTGATCTTCGGCTTCGCACTAGGAGGACAGGTAAGCAACGTCCCAATACTTGTCGACAACCAAGACAGCGGATACACAGCAAGCATCGGCACGTCCTCTGCCTCGCTTCATCTGGGTGATCAAGTAGTTCAATTGCTCCGAGGCGACAGCACAGTGAGCGTCTCCACTGGAACATATGGCGAAGGTGTTTCCGGGGTTGATTCAGGTATCTATTCAGCTGCTATTCTCATCCCTTCCAACTTCTCACAGATTTCTTTCCAAAAATCTAAGGGCGAAAATGTCACTCCTTCCATCGAGGTATACCTCGATGGAACAAAGCCTTCGTTGGACTCGGGTGTACTGGGAGCACTTCAAGGGTCTATTCAGAACACTTCCGGAGCGAATCAGTTCAGCCTAATCCAGAACTACGCCTTTGGAGGCGCGAAGTTTAGTGGGCTGGACGTTAGTCTCCCCTCTGTGATTGCCTTTGTGCTGACGTTCCTAATCCTACTGATCTCCTTGCTGACAATAACGAGGGAGACGACCGCGGGGACCCTCCCTAGGCTCTACACCACACCACTGACCGCTCTTGAACGCCTGCTTGGTTACACCATCGCACTTCTACTTCTTGCCATCGTGACGGTAGCGGTAATCCTATTGATTGGAGTGGGCTTGTTCGGAGTTGTCGTGAGAGGCAACCTTGCACTGCTTTTCGGCTCTGGCGTCTTCTATGCCCTCGCAAACGTCCTACTCGCGGTCTTCCTCTCTAACTTCGCCAAGAACGAACTCCAGGCAGTGCAATTAGCTCCAATCATCGCTTTCCCGAGCATGGCTTTGAGCGGAATGCTTGTTCCTGTGGCCGCTCTCCCCACTTGGATACAGCCCTTCTCCAGGTTAATCCCGATGTACTATGCCAATCAGATGTTCGAGGGGGTAATGCTGAAGGGCTATGACATTGGCACCCTCTCGCTCTCATTCGTCGTAGTCATAATAATGGAACTCCTGTTCTTCATCCTGGCCATGTCGACTGTCAAGGACAAGATGAGCTGACTGGGATCTAGCAACCTTGGGAGGAGTTTTTCGGCAACTGGATTTTCTCTATTGGCCCCCACAGTACTAATCACTCGACCGAGTCTCGTTTCTGGTCAGCGCAGACCTTTATTCATCCACGGTGCCAGGTGGCACCCATGAGCAGGGACTCTTCTCAGCCCGAAGACCTTGCTGCTGAGCTCCACTTCCAACTCTCGAGCATCGACAGAAGGAATATTCTCTCGGAGCTGCGGCCTGGGTCCCTTCGCCTTCACGAGATCACAAAACGACTTGGCTTAACGGGAACTGAAGCCCTCAGGCAAGTCCAGAGGCTTGCTGATGCCCAGCTTATCGAACGTTTGTCCGACGGTAAGTACAGGTTGACTCAGTTTGGCACCCTTGCATTGGTTACTTCATCATCCCTTGATTTTGTTTCCCGATACCGACGATTCTTCCTCGACCACGACGCTTCCCTCCTCCCACCTGAGTTTCGCGCTCGCCTTGGAGAGTTGTCTGGAGCCATGCTGGTAGGTTCGGAGTATGACAGCTTGAACAGGGCAACGGAGATGTTCAAGAATGCAAAGGATAGGATAGACGTGATGAATGACCGTGGGCTTGAGCTCCACGGTCAGATTATGAGAGGACGCGTGGCCGAGGGCCTGAAAATAAGATGGATATTGCATCCGGACCGACTCGCTGAATTGAAGCCTATGCTGCATTCAGTAGAGAACCTCCCTGAAATCAGGGCAGGCCTAAACGTCCCCGGAGCTGTGGTCGCGACAGACCTAGAGGCAGGCATCGCCTTACGGCTTAACGACGGAACGATGAGCAACATCGGCTTCTTCGGCAGGGATGCACCTTTCATGAAGTGGGCGGCAGACCTTTTCAGGTATGAGTGGGAGAAGGCGAAACCTTGGCATCCCTAGAGGCGAGATAGGCCTCCCCCTCAAGATTGGTGGGATCCTGATTCTCCTCTTTGCTCATTTCGTCAAACGGCACCTGCTGGATTCATCTAATCCCTTATGCGAATCCCGCTGGAATCGCACCCGTTTATGCTAAAACAATCTGCGGGCCCGACGGGAATCGCCACCTAGTAGGTTCGATTCCTGGGCTCGTCTCTACTCACCGAGACCCGCGTCAACCAAACGATGGTTTGAGTGAGAATATTTTGAGCCAAACCACACCAGAGTGAAGCACCGGGGGTCTGAACCAGCGATATTGGTGGGTTTGGACGAGTCAACAACTGAACTGAAATGACCCCGAATACTTGATTGTTGTTTCTCCGCTTGGAATGCTCAAGGTCACGCATGTAGTCTGTTCTGGCAAGGTCGAAGCATACACGAAGTAGTTGCCGTAGGTGGTTAGCGTTAGATGGTACATCCCCAAATCTGCTCCGAATTCAGCGTATCCTGTGCCATTCGTCATGGTCGCATTCAGAGAAATTGTCGTTGGTGGGGTCGAATTGCAGTTGAATGGGGTGACTTGGGCTTGGACTGGCGCATTTGGGATTGGTTTCCCACTCGTGCTGTTGAGAACAAGTAGTAGCACTCCGCCTTCGGCATTGACCGTGCATTCCGTCGAAATACTCGTCGTGGTTGTCGTGCTATTGCTCGTTTTGTTCCCAGACACATTCACGCTCACCAGATACCCAGCCCCTGCGCCTGCCAGTATCGCTACAACAAGCAGAGTCGCAATCACCCTGTTCTTCATGCCTCAGAGGGTATCCCCAAAGGGGTGTAAAGTTCTACTCATGAGAACGGCCTAGGCGGTTATGGCAGGGTTGGAATGACTCTTTTTCACCCGGCTACGAACGGACTGCAGTAGGTTGGGCTAATCTGAAAAGAGGAACATCTTGGGTCGGAGACCATACAGCACCATTACAGTGCCAACGGGGAACAGGATTATGCCGAGCACAATCGGCAGTAGGCTGAGACCTTCGGTTAGGATTGAGATGAGCAGAAGAACCGACAACGCAAGGATAAACGCCCCAAAAGCCGTGAATCCAGCCCTCGTCACTCGTGACTTCTTCACAATCTCAGGGGCAAGGAAGCCCACGCCGGCAACAGCTATTGGAAGGGCGACGGAGAGTAGGACTCCCAAGGTGGAGAGTTGGCTCCCGTCAGACAAGGTGAAGAACCCCTCCGGAAGAAAGGCATACCCCCAAAGTTGCTGGAACGCTCCCCCGAACGAGTAAACTCCACCCCAGTTGACGAGTGTGTATCCTATGGATTTCAAACCGGAGGGGTTCGATAAGCATGACATTGCGTCACTGGGGAAGCAACTAGGGAACAAATTCGAAACGTAGACCATTGGAACGAAGAATGCTATCAGGAACCCGAATAGGCACAGCGCCGCACCGATTCGTAGAGGCTTCAGATTCAAGCGGGAACGAGTGACAGATACCGATGGATATACACCTACTCACGAGAACAGCCTAGCAGTTTCGGAACAGTCTCTCCCGACTTCCTTCCCTGTGGCTACTTGACCCGTTATGTCGCCTCGCTTCAATCTAAACCACTATGCTCGACTTCTTTGATGAGAAGCACTGGTGGAACAAGCCTGACGTAGGGACGGACAAGCCGCTCGAATGGTGCCCGATTCACAACCGCTACTACGATGAGTCGAAGGGACAGAAATGTGTGTTGTGCGAGTCTGAACACTAGCGATTTTGGGTGGGGGGTTGGACAGATTTCTACCGAAACTGCTAGAATGCGCGAGTGCCGTTGCAACTCTTCGAGAACAGGTAGACTCCCGACGGGAACCACTGCCAAGTGGGTTCGGTTCCTCTCTCGCTAACGATGGACAGTTCGGCTAGGGGGTACGCCCACCCAGGGGTTTGATCGAAGTTCATACGCCTGGTCTTTAGCACTGGAGAGCGGTCTGGCCGGGCTTTGCAAAATCATGGTGTCGCGCCCATTGAGTAGTGCGGTGTGTCAGACAGGAGGTTACTTGCCGATCTTTGGGCCGCGTCTGGCGAATACATACGCCACCACAATGACTAGTGCGACCAGAAGAGCCAGACCGAGTTCGGCCGGAAACTCTGGGATCCCGGTGGTGGTGCTAGAGGTTGATGACGAAGTCGACGATGCTGGGGTTGTCAGCGAGGTGGTTGGGGTATTGGATGTCGTGGGCAGGGTGGATGTCGTGGTTGGAGTAGTAGACGTCGTGGACGAAGTCGATGATGAAGGGGTGATCACGGAAACCGAGTTCGAACTGTAATTGGCCACGTAGACGTCCCCGTTGGTCGAGTCGAAGGCAGCTCCATCAGGGCCGATGCCCACGGACACCGTAGAGACCACAGTGCCTGTCGAACCATCGATGACCGAGACAGATCTTGAATACGAGTTGGTCACGTAGAGGTTCCCGTTGGTCGAGTCAAAGGTGACCGCGTAGGGTTGACTACCCACAGTCACGTTGGCTACCACCGAGTTCGTCGAACCACCAACGACGGAGACCGTGCCCGAACCTTTGTTCGCGACGTAGAGGTTCCCGTTGGTCGGGTCGAATGCGATTCCTTCTGGGTTGGTGCCGACCGTCACGTTGGCGACCACTGCATTGGTGGAGCCATCGATGACAGAGAGGGTGCCTGAGCCTTCGTTCCCCACGTAGAGGTGCCCATTGGTCTGGTCGAAGGCGACCGCAATGGGATAGACACCCACAGTCACGGTAGCAACTACGGTATTGGATGAGCCATCGATCACGGAGACCGTGCCCGCACCGAAGTTAGCCACATAGAGGTGCCCGTTGGTCGGGTCGAATGCAACTCCTTCCGGGTGGGTGCCCACGGTGACGTTTGCGACCACTGTGTTTGTCGAGCCTGCAATGACAGAGACAGTCCCTGAACCGTAGTTCGCCACGTAGAGGTTCCCGTTCGTGGGGTCGAAGGCGATTCTATCAGGACCACTGCCCACAGTCACCGCTGTGACCACGGTGTTTGTTGACCCGTCTATGACCGAGACCGTGCCCGCACCGGAATTGGCCACGTAGAGGTTCCCATTAGCAGGGTCGAAGGCGACTCCTTCCGGGTTGGCGCCCACAGTCACGGTAGAGGTGACGCTGTCCGCCAAAGAAACCTTAGGTGCCAACAGAGCCAGAAGCAAGACGAGGGGAATTGTGACTGAAAGAACCCTGAATAGTCGGCCGCTTGCCAAGCGAGAACTGCGCGCTGAAATGCTCCTCATGTTATTCTCTCGGCCCAGTCTCGATGCATATTAGCCGTTTCCCGAATCTTCCAAGCCCGTCCTGTCGATCAGAGGCGTCACGGCGCCTTGCAGAAACACCGCCTTCGAGCGTTGCTTGGTGAAGGATTAGGAAACTCCGAGGTTCAGGTCTGGGCACGGTACTCCTGGTCGTGGGAATCGTGCTGCTTCTGGCGGCCGCGTGGATATACGCCCAGAAACCCAATCCTCCAACACGAAACTAGTCCCCCTTTCTCATAATGTGAAACATCTAGAATAGGGAGCTGTTTCCGTCGAGCGGCCACAATGGGCCTCGGATGGTCCAACGGAGTTCATTCTGAGCTTGCTTTCCGCGGGCCCGACGGGAATCGAACCCGTCTAGGGGCCGTCGCTGACCCTCGGGTTAAAAGCCCGATGCTCTACCTGAGTTCTCTCCATCACCGGAACTAAGCTACGGGCCCGCGCCAACCGTCGCGAAGTGCCCCGTA
>DASPOK010000083.1:0-7687 GCA_035626075.1 Nitrososphaerales archaeon | reverse complement strand
GCCCTGAACTTCTACGAGATATAGTGGATGAGGCGGCAGGGAACCATCGGAGTGGGAGACGGAATCCCTGGAATCTTTCCAACCTTGGTTGCTGAGCATCGTTCGGCCTGTGTATCCGAGCAAGTCTTCATTAGCAATCTTGTTCCTAATCCATCGGAGCGCCTTTAGGGCAGTACCTTGGAAAGAAGTTATGAATTTGTCTTCAGGATGAAGCTTCACGTATTCAGTGTAAGTTAGGACGTAGAGGGGAGTAGCATCGATAGAGCCATAATATCCACTTAGTGGCGGTGTTCTACCACTCACAATTCCGAAACGTTTCTCGTGGATTATCTTACCAGGTTCTTCTTCTGTTGTCTTATCGAACTTCTTACCAATCAGGTTCCCCAGGGTTACAATTGTGCTCCTTGCAATTTGGGGTTTGAATAGAAGACTGTGAAGTGCGGTTATCGTGGAGTCCCTTCCGAAGATGGCGTGGAACCATGGGACAGCCCCGAGCGGAAAGAATGAATTATTATTGGGGGCATCTAGAGTGTTCGAAAGATTGACCACGGAGTTTGAATAAAGAGAGCTGAAAAGAGAGTTGTCACAGCTCACGTTCGGAAAACTTTGATAGAGAGATGTTGGCCTAAAATTCCTTGTAACTCTTCTTTTGTTGATGCCTATCCAGATTTTGGAGTGTTTCTTCTTTGGGGTAACTAACAGCTTTCCTCTCTTTCTCGTGATACCACCTGAGTGAACAAAAACCTTGAGAAGCGACTCTCGTGCCGTTTCGCAATCAATCTCACAAGAATTTTTGGCATTTTTGAAATTCGTTTCATGTTTGAACTCCCAGCGTTTCTCATTCCCATTTCCGCTGACTAGCTCGCGCACGTAAAATATGTCAGAAAAAGTCGGCTTGATCTCGAGATGGATTTTCTGTGGTGAATCGCTCCAGATCTCTTCTTCTATTCCGTCGTAGAAAAGTCGGACGGTTCTTGTCGTGTTGCCCTCTGTGTTTGCGTAGTGGTATTTGAGATACGATCCGCTTTTCTCCACCTTGCTCGGCGAAGTGAGTGAGTCGTTATGTCTCAGCGCGTAGAAGTCTATGTACCTCATGTCATTGAAGTAAACGCCAGTGTATGGAACGCCGGGTCCAGCTTCTCCCTTGAAGAAGATGACGAAGAGTTTGCCGAGGACGAGAGTCTCATTTTTGTCTGCAGTTACGATTTGATAATCCAACATTGGGAATGCCTCATAATACTTCAAAGAAAGGGAGAATCACACGATTAAACGTTGTCGCTTCTTAGGTCTACCTCCTGGGCACTGACATGAAGCTCGCTGTCTCGAACCCGCTGTCTAACCCCATTCTGTTACTTCAACAGGCTGGGGTCAGGTACGACCCCACCCGGCCCGAGCCCTCTCATCAACGCTGCGGGATTCGCTTAATTATCTAAGGCTGCTATATTGCGCCCCCCGCGCTCGCGGCCGCTGTCCTTGGTTACACAGTTGGGCAGTCTATTGCGCCGACTGGGTTCTACTGCAACATTCACCAATAGACGAACGTCAAAGACAGAGGACTGTGACTGCAAGCCGTTGTTTTCAAGGCTGGTCTGACCCTGCAAACTTCAACTGGCACGGTGCAGTGTTATTAGGCAAGTCTGAAATTGAGACCTCAACGACTCATTACAGCATGAGCGGAGACGTCTTCATCCAGACTGGCATCATCTTTGCAACCGCCGGTTTGGCATTTGTAGCAGCAGGATTCTGGCCTGTCGGAGTTCCTCCAACCATCATTGGTGTCGGGCTTTGTGTGTTTAGGTGGAATCAGTTAAGACGATTCAGAAGACAAAACAATCGGAGATTCGCCACCGCCAAATCAGTCCATGCTGGCCGTGGAAGATTTTAGTCAACTGCGTTAAACTTTAAGGTTTAGCAAAGTGAATCATACCGTTAAGGAAGGTTAAATATCGTGTAATGGGCCGTGCTCACGGCCAAAGTCGTGCAGGAAAGCATTGCTTCTATCCTAGACTCGCTTAGGAGATCTGACCTCGATGAAGCGAAGCGGAAGCTCCAGGCTCTGACACCAGAAGTAAAGTCGGAGCGGGAGAAAGGAGGACTGCTGGCAGCTGCAGGGATCTACGCCAGCATGACGAAGGCGAAGGGGGGGGCGATGCAGACCTGGGACAGCGCGAGGCTCGAGAGGGCCGCCAAGTCTATCACGGCGAGCCAGATGTCCGACGAATTCGACGCGGGCTACGCCGAGACCCTTCTGAACTACTCCAGGCTCACACAGAGTAACCGACAATCTGCAGAGTGAAGAAGAGGAACCAAGTAAACAGGAAAACGAATACGAACCCGCCTATGCCAGTAGTGTAAACCTTCCCCTGCCCCTCCCGGCCAAGACCACGATACCAGGTGAACCTGGCCACATAATAAGACACGAGATACAAAAGTATCCCTATACTGATTCCGGTCGCCGGGTCCGGCGCGAACAGCTGGGCGATGAGCCCAGCGAGTGCGGCAAGGCCCACTCTGAGCCAGTATAGCTTATCAAATGCGGGCAGAGGCTGTGGCTTCGTGGCCGAATTATCAGGCTTCGAGGTCTTAGCGCTGCTCAAGGAAATCGGTGCAGCGCTTCGAGGGACGTACGTTAATAACATTTATTCGGTCGGAGCGTCTCAACTGTTTCGTTTCAGGAGACCGGGGGCCGAGGACGTCTGGCTTGTTGCCTCACCCCGGAAGGGAGTGTGGGTCTCCCGAAGCGTTTCTGAGAGAACGGAGACGAGCGAGTTCACCTCTGGCCTCAGAGCCGAACTCGAGAGGGCGAGGTTCGCTGAGGCCCGACAAGAGGACTTGGACAGGGTGTTCGTGCTCGACTTCGAGGGGGATGTAAAACGAAGCCTCATTGTCGAGCTGATGCCGCCGGGAAACATCATAGTCACGGACTCTGAACACAGGATCCTACTGTTGCAGGAGGAGGTTCGTGCCGAAACCAGGAGGCTGGTGCGCGGAGGCAACTACGAACCTCCGAAACAAAGCCGTCTCAGCCCGGCAGAAGTCAGCAGCGAAGACGTCAAAATGATGTTGCGCGACGAGAAAACAGTAGGCAGGGCGATTGGCAAGCATATCGCCTTGCCGAAGAAGTACGTTGCTGAAACCCTGTCCAGGCTGGGGCTCGCCGAAACGTCGCCGTCCGCTGGCCTCGAAGGGAGGGAAGACGAGGTTGTAGAGGTCCTCCGGCAGATGGTAAGGGAGGCCGTCGACAACCCGAAGCCATGCCTTTGTGAGACCCCGAGAGGACAGGAAATCTTCGTGATACCACCTAAGGGGGCCGGAGTGGCAGAGTCGAGCAAGGGCCTCTCCGAACTCTGCGACAGGCTCTACCTCGGCGAAATCTCCGAAGCAAGGCCTGAGTCTCCGGGGGAGGGGAGGCGCAAGGAACTGGAGATCACCATTTCCAAACTGAAATCGGAATCCGCAAGTCTGCTTTCCGAGGCTGCCAAGACAAGGGCGGTAGCGGCGGCGGCAGGAACTAGTCAGAAGGACGAGGCCCTCAGAATCTTGAGGGAGTCGGGGGCACGCCTGGCGAGGGAGCCTGCCTCGTCAGCCGCGGTCTCGTCAGCCCTCTTCGACCACGCGAAGAGGCTCGAAGGCAAATCGGTCGAGGCCCTTGACGCGGCGGCGAGGCTGGAGAAGAAGCTCTCCAAAATCGAGTCCAGGGTCCCGAGTCCGAAGATGTCCCTGCCTAAGAGGAGGCAGGAGTGGTTCGAGAAATTCAGATGGTTTGTCACCAGCGAAGGGAAATTGGCTGTGGGCGGTCGGGACGCCCAATCAAACACAATCCTCCTGAGGCGGCACCTTGACGATGACGACGCAGTATATCACGCGGACCTCTTCGGTTCCCCATTCTTCGTCTTGAAGGGCGGGGCGCGACAGTCGGAGCCTGAGGCCGCCGAACTCGCCCAGGCGACGGTGAGCTTCAGTAGTGGCTGGAAGACTGGCCTCGGGGCGGCCGACGCCTACTGGGTACTCAAGGACCAGGTGAGCAGGACCGCCGAGAGCGGGGAGTATCTTTCGAAGGGGAGCTTCGTTATCAGGGGAAAGAAGAACTACGTCAGGCACGCAATGCTCCAGCTGGCTGTCGGCCTAGACGAATCCGGGCGAGTCTTGGCTGGCCCTGAATCAGCTGTAGCCAAGGTATCTCCTAAGTATGTTGTCTTGGTCCCACACCGAGAGAAGACGTCGGACACCGCCAAGAAGATCCTGAAGGAGCTAACCCCGGCAGACGGAAGGGCCCAAGCCGCCAGCCTCGACGATGTAATTCGGGCTCTTCCGGCAGGTGGCGGCAAAATCGTCAGGAGGAAAGGGGGAACAGATATTCGGGATAAAACGTAATACACGTTAAGCTCGGTCTCCTCCCGCTTGGTTGTCCCGATCAGAGAGATTCTGATAACCGGGTTCTTCCCCTACGCCCTTGCGGTCGTCTACGGGACCTTCGCCGTCAGCGCATGCGTCATGCTTTACGGCCTCTACAGACGCCTCAAACACTACGGCATCGGGGTCGCCCAGTTCTTTCGGCTTGTGATAAAGGACCTACGGGTGAAGATCAAGAGGTTCATCGAGTTCGCCCTCGGTCAGCGTAAGGTGCTTGACGACAGAGGGGGCGGCACGATGCATGGCGCCCTGTTCTACGGGTTTCTTGTTCTGACGGCATACACAACCGTTGTCTTCCTCCAAGACGACATCCTCCCACACTTCACAACCTTCGTGTTCGTCCAGGGTGACGCCTACCTCACCCTCGAGTTCCTAGGGGACACATTCGGCATCATATACATAATCGGGCTCTCTATCGCCGTATACAGGAGGTACATCAAGAAGCTCGACAAGCTCGAGTCCAGCTACGACGACGTCCTCGTTCTCGGCTTCTTGATCTGGATCGGCGTGTCCGGTTTCATGATAGAGGCATTCCGCTTCATAATACACCCCGTGAGCTGGGCCTCCTATTCGCCGGTGGGGTATCTGATTTCCGGTGGAATCGCTTCGATACCTGGGCTGGTTTCGAACGCTGCGGCCCTCTACCAATGGTTCTGGTGGGCCCACATGTTCTCGGTAATGTTCCTCATAGCGGCGGTTCCATACACGAAGCTCATCCACGTCTTCACCTCGGGCTTCAACGTCGCTCTCGCCCCTGTAAGGCCCATCGGCAGGATGCTAACGCCCTTCAACCTCCAGAACATGATGGAGAGCGGCCAGGTCGAGGTGCCCCCTAACGTCAAGGGTCCCCAGGACTTCTCCCCTCTGCAGAAGCTGGCTCTTGACGCTTGCACCAACTGCGGCAGGTGCCAGGAGGTCTGCCCTGCCCATGCAAGCGGCAGAGACCTCTCCCCGAGGGCGGTCGTCCGCGACCTTTCGAAGCAGAACAGGTCGGTGGTTAATGGCGACGCTTTGGCCCTGGGAACGCTTCGGGAATCTGAGCTTTGGGCTTGCACCATGTGCAACGCTTGCGTGGCCGCCTGCCCTGTCTTCATCGACCAAGTGGACTACATAGCCGAATTCAGGAGGACGCTTGTCGCGGAGAGCAAGCTAGACGGGAAGAAGAAGATCTTTCTTGAGAACGTGGGAAGGTCGGGGAACCCATTCGGGCTCCCTCAGCAGGATAGGATGAATTGGCTACTCGAGATGGGCGTGCCCACGATCAGACAGAAGCCCGATGCAGAATACCTCTACTGGGTCGGGTGCCAGTCGAGCTATGACCCAAGAAGCAGAGAGGTAGCCAAGGCCCTGGTGAAGCTGCTGAAGGCCGCCAACGTGAGCTTCGCCGTATTGGGGAACGAGGAAGTGTGCACCGGGGAACCTGTGAGAAGGATGGGGGAGGAGGGAAGGTTCCAGGAGCTCGTCATGAGGAACGTGGAGACGATGAAGGGGTACGGGGTGAAGAAGATTCTGGTCCACTGCGCCCACTGTTTTAACACATTCAAGAATGAATACCCCGAATTCGGGGGGAACTTCGAGGTCGTCCATCACTCCCAACTCCTTTCGAAGCTAGCCGTCGAAGGGAAGCTTCCGAAGGCGACCATGCGGAGTTCAGTCACCTTTCACGACCCATGCAACATGGGGAGGATCAACGGGGTCATCGAAGAGCCCCGGCGGGCGCTTCGCTCACTTGACGGGCTGGAGCTGAAAGAAATGGGGAGAACCAAAGCGACGAGCTTCTGCTGCGGAGGCGGAGGCGCCAACGTCTGGTACGAGGTCCAGGAGAAGAAGAAGGTCGGAGTGATACGCGTGGAGGAAGCCATGGCCACCGGGGCCCAGACCCTTGCCGTAGCCTGTCCCTTCTGCATTACCATGTTCGAGGATGCGACTAAGGCTCTCGGCGCCGACGGCCTCAAGGTGCAGGACATCGCCGAGGTGATGGCAAAGTCGCTTGAAGCTTCCAAAACCCCAAGCTCGGCCTGAGCGGGCACCGGGCGCGTCGGAGCAGGGGTTCAGTGGCGTCTCGACTGGATTTCCCTCGCGACCGCGGGAAGGACGGAATAGAGGTCCCCGACGACTCCGTAATCAGCCGCCTCGAAGATGGGGGCGCTCTTGTCGGTGTTGACGGCGGCTATCACCTTGGAGTCCTTTATGCCGGCGACGTGCTGCAGTTGACCGGAGATCCCCACGGCGAGGTAAAGGTCGGGATGGACGCTCACCCCTGTCAGCCCGATGTGGTGCTCCTCGGGGAGCCAGCCCATGTCAGACGAGAGGGGTCTCGAGCAACCGACGGCGCCTCCCAGTTCTGACGCCAAGCTGCTTATCAGTGAGAGGTCTTCCTTCTTCTTGACCCCTCTTCCCGCTGCCACGATTAGCTTAGCGCCCTTCAGGTCGACCGTCCCTTTGGGCTTTTCCCGTCTCTCAAGGACGCGGGTCTTGGTCTGAACGTCCCCCACCAATCTTTCGGCTGCGTTCGCCGAGGACTTCGGCAGACTCGGGTAGGTCCCGACCTTCACGGTTGCGATGCACGGCAGTGGGGCGGCCACCTCAGCCATGATCTTCGCTGCGAAAGCGTTTCTTCGCCCGCGGAGGCTGCCGTTGACCAGCGAGATCCCGAAGACGTCGCTTATGCACGGCCTGCCGAGTTTCACGGCCAGCCTGGCCGCGACCTCCTTTCCGTTCCTGGTCGCGCCCACGAGTATGACTTCGGGGCTGACCTCCTTCGCAGCCCTGGCAATGGCCTCTGCTGAAGCCTCTGGAGACCCCGCCAATGGGCTCCCGGCCTTCAAGACCAGCCTGTCCTCTCCTGCTAGGCGGGGGTCATCGGCATCGAGCCACAAAACTGTGAAGCTACCGCCAGCAGCCCCGGAGAGCTCTTTCGCGGCTGCAGCGACCTCGTTGGCCACCTCTGCTGCCTCAGAGAAGGCCCAGACCTTCGGGCTCACCTTGGAAGAACCCCCTCAGATGCGAGTGCGTCGACGAGCTTCTTCGCCGTCTCGTCGGGCGGACCTTCGAACATGACCCTCTTTCGTGCCATTGCCTGTGCCTTCATGGCTACGGTCGCCGAAGAGGGGGCCTTGCTCACAGGAACAAGTGCGTCAGGGCTCAGTTCCTCCAAAGGCTTCTTCGAGGCCTGCATGATCTGGATAAGCGTGGGATACCTCGGCTCGTTGATCTCGCTCACGACAGAAGCCACGAATGGGACCGGCGCTTCCACGACTTCGACGCTGTCCTC
>DASPOK010000082.1:0-15085 GCA_035626075.1 Nitrososphaerales archaeon | reverse complement strand
GCAGAACAACGGGGAGGCGGCCAACCAGGTCGTCGCCCACGTCCATGTACATGTTATTCCTGTGAAGATGGAAAACAAGGGGAGGTTCGCCGAAAGGAAGCTCTTCGCTCCAGAAGAGATGGATGAGACGGCCCGGTCGATTAGGTCGGAAATGGGTCAGGCTTAGCTGATCGCTAGGAAACGAATACGGAAATCGTCGTGAGGGCTGAATCTGTACTTGCGCCTGTGACAAGGTAGACCGTGTACACCCCGGGCCCGTAGTTCTTTACGAAATCCTCGAGAGAGAAGGCGATGTCGACGGTTGTGGAGGTGAATCTCCAGGTATCTGCACAGACTGTGGTTCCGGCTGTGAACCGGGCGCAGGTTCCTAGGAGCGGCTCCTGGGGCAGGATGCCCCCGACCAGGGTGCCTGGCCCGTATTCGTGGGGGCCGTTGTTCAGCTGAGTCTTCGTCTCTGGGGTAGGGGTGCTGTCGAAGGCGATGTAGACCGAGCTAGGGGCGGGGACGGCCTGGGTCGGAGCTCCTGTCATCGTCACATAATAGGGGTCGGAAGCTGATGGCCCTGTCACTGAGAAGTTAAGGTTCAGGTAGTTGTTCTCGAACTCCTCGTCGAAATAGACGTGGGTGTTGCTGTAGGCCACGCCAATCGAGACCCTGTTGCGCAGCGGGTCAAGGATGTTGTTCTTGTGCCCGTTGTTGCAGCAGACGCTGTCGTTGTACACCATCAGATGTTCGAGTGTCTTGATGGCATCCTCCACTGAAGAGGTGGACTTGAAGACAGACGAGTAGTAGGCGACGTTCTCGTAGTCTGCTGCGCGCCCCCCGAGTAGGGAGTACCTCATGTACGGCTTGTAGCCCTGGGTGTCGAAGTGGCTGAAGTATCCGTAGTATAGCATGGAGTCGGCATGTTGCTGGGCAGCTTCGTTGTAGTCGAGGGAGACGGGACCGGTGCCGTTGGCTGCCCTGTCGGCGTTGATTTGAGTCAGGGCGAAGGCCGCCAGAGTACAGTAGTCGGCGGGATAGGCGACGTTGGCAGACCCATTGGCAATGTCGGGGGCCACAAGGCTCCTGACCGAGACGGCGCTGGAGCACTGGA
This sequence comes from Nitrososphaerales archaeon, assembly GCA_035626075.1. Classification (GTDB taxonomy): domain Archaea; phylum Thermoproteota; class Nitrososphaeria; order Nitrososphaerales; family Gagatemarchaeaceae; genus UBA183. Next base: position 13,989 of record DASPOK010000082.1, on the reverse strand, counting down.
CGCTAGTGCTCGTGACGTTCCCGACCGGGCCGACTGTCAAGGTCTGGGTCCCGAGACCGGCAGGAGTCAACCCAGAGAAGACGGAATACCCCTGCTTCAGAACCGACGATAGGTACGGAGCGGTAGCGACGAAGGCCGCCAGCAAAACGAGGGCTCCGATGATTAGGGCCGCAGCCCGGCGAGAGCTTCGAGGCGGTGGCGAGGCATCAACTTCGCCGCCCGGTGCGAGGGAACGAGCGGCAGCGTGGCTAATCCTCAATCTCGTGGAGGTTTTGGGCCGCCCGATTTTAAGCCAACTGGATTTCTGATACATACAAACGGGTTGAACGACCGGGTAAGGTCATGGTTGAGGCTCTTCGCCACAACCACGCCGTTTCCCTGGGGTCACGAATGGTGTCGACTAGGCTGTGAGCCCCTCGTCTTCTTCCTGGGACAGGACCCCCGCCGGAATCTCCGGGAAGCCCTCCTTCATCCTCTGTTCGGCGACTAGCGACGCTTCCTCCAAGACCTTCTGAGCATCCTCGTTGGCCGCGTCGAAGTTCAGGGAGATTCCACCGGTGGTGCTCGCGTCTACGAGAACGCTGCTGAGGAGCCCTGAAATCTCGCTGATCTCCTTGTCTGCTTCAGGGATCGCCATGCTCAGGCCCTCCTTCATGTTCTTGATCACGGAGACAGCCGGAGCGAGGGTACTGGCAATCTCACCGAGGTCTGTGATGGTTCCGAGCCTCAGCGAAATCTGTTCCATTGCAAGCTGGGCCTGCGTCACCATCTTCCCCATCTTCCTGACCTCCGAGAGTTCATTGGCGTAGACGGCCGCGTGCTGCATATCGTGCTTGGCGAGCGAGGACACGACGTTCTTGAATATCGTGGAATCGCGTTGCTTGATTCTGTTGACCGTGTTGTCAAGCTGAGAAATCAGCAGGCGAATCTGTCTGTTGGCAAGCTCAATCTGCGACTTCAGCGGGGTGGGTGTACGAGCCGACCCCCTGAGCCTGTCGACGAGGCCAGGGCCTTCGTCCTTCTTCTCCCATTTGGATGCAAAACCCATGATGAGCCTGCATTCTGGTTCCTGGTTCCAATATACCGTGGGCTCTAAACCACATGCCAGTTTGAAGAAAAATTGTTGACCGTGCCTCGGGGCCGAGCCTAGGCTGAAATAGGAACGGGAGGGACGACCTGGCCGGGTTGGAAATCACCGGAGGATTCGTGTACCTGACCGCCGAGGAAATGGCAAAGGCGGACAGGGTAGCCATAGAGGATTTCGGAATCGACGTCCTCTCGCTCATGGAGAACGCGGGGGTCGCCACGGCGAACCTCGCTCGGAAGATGTTAGGAGGGGACGTGGCGGAAAGGAGCATTTGCTGCCTGGTGGGAAAGGGAAACAACGGAGGAGATGGGTTGGTAGCGGCGAGGCATCTTCACGACTGGGGCGCCCGTGTGACCGTGGCTCTCGGCGGGGAGAGGGACGAAATTAGGGACGTCCCGGCCCGGCAGCTCGGGACCATAGAAAGGATGGAGATTCCTGTGGGCGGTCCCCATCAAGGCTTTGGCAGAGCCGAGCTGCTGGTCGACGCGCTACTGGGCTACGGCGCCAGGGGGAATCCACGGGAGCCAGTCGCGGGCCTCATCCGCCAAGCCAACGCATCAGGGGTGCGGATTCTGGCTGTTGACATTCCATCTGGGCTGGACGCCACTACAGGAGAGCCTAACGACCCCTGCATAACAGCCAAGGCCACGGTGACGTTTGGACTTCTGAAAACCGGATTCCTTAACCCCAAGGCGAAGGGGTTAGTAGGTGAGCTCTACCTGGCGGACATTTCGATGCCCAAGGAAGTTTATACAAAGTACGGGAGGGTGCCCGACTTCGGAAAGGAATCGCTCCTAAGGGTCGCGTGACATCAGAGAAAGAGGAGAATACGACTCCTCAAGGCTTTTGAACTCAATGGCCGTAACCTCGTCTGACATGAGGCCCCAGAGCGACGAAATGAGGTGCCCGAAATGCGGCCGCTTGGACCTCAGGGAGACAGGACAAGGGGTGACGTGCAGGGTGTGCGGCTACACGCTGTCGCCCGGTGAAAGCGACAGGTTCAGGCTCTACAAACTGCTCAAGGAAGAGGAAAAGGAAGGAAAGAGCCGCAAGGACAGCGGGCGCGTGCAATAAACGAGATGTCTGCAAGGGTAAGGGTCAGCCCGATTTCCAGGACTGCTGCCATCCTCATCATCTTGGTGGGGGTCTTTGTCCTGTTCGGGGGCCTGGTCACTGGGGCCCTTGCGAGCGACGTTGCAGGCCTGGCGTTCATAGTCCTCGGCGTGGCCCTCTACAGGCTGTTGTACAGGTTCACTAGGAAGCTAAGGAAGGAGATAGGCGAGGCAGAGAAGAGCTAGGGGGCTGGGGACTGAACAGTCACGAACCTGTGCTTCAGGTTCCGCTCCCATATTCTTGCAGCGAGGAATCCTCCTATGGTTCCACTCAGTGCACCTACTACCAAGACTGGCAAGTATACATCCATGAACGGTGCTGTCGTGCCGAAGCCCAAGGCGATGAATGCATAAGTCGCGACCAGGCCCGTGATGATTGTGCTCACGCTCAGGGAGGCAACCAATCTGTTTGTGTGAACTTTGCCTTTGGATGTGACCTTGAACAGAATGCCGAAAGCGTCTACGAGTAGCCCGTAGAAGAGGGCTACAACGAACGCGAATGGTCCAAACGCGAGCTGCAATGGAGTCTCGACCAATCCGTTGATGAGACCGGTGTAGGTCGCACCACCAGGCCCGAGTAGGATGAAGCTTAGCGAAAGGACCAAGGCCTCAAAGACGATTAGAGCATCGCCGATCTCGAATGGAAGAGCACCGTATACGACGCCAATCAATACACCGAAAAGGGTGGCCGTGACTAGTTTCTTGGGATTTACCAAATTAGCGGGCGGAGGAGGGCGTCCTTGGCAATGTATTTAACGATAGTTATAGAAACTGTCTCCGTGCCTCTGTAGAGGGAAGTCGGTGAAAGACGGCGCCCCCAGCGAGACTCCGCGCTCCGGGCCCATCTGCCTTTCATCGTCGGGCTTGACGTCGGGATGATTTGGAGCCTAATGGGTAATCTAGGCTCGCCTTCTCGGCTGACAAGAGTCCGTTCTCGATGTCATTCCTGACCATGGGCCACGACCTTGCCGCGGGAGCACCGTAGCCTCCACCCCCTGCAGTCCTGATCTCTATGATGTCACCAGAGTCAAGGGCCAGTGTGGACTTGGACGGAACTCGGGTGCGGACTCCTTCCCTCACGACGTATACCTCTGTCCCCCCGCCGTTGCCCCCGCCCTCGATCCCCCACGGTCTGTGACGCTCACGCTCCGCGAGTACTGTGAACGTAGTCCCGTCTGCGAGAGATTGATAGGCCCTGACCAGCCCGGACCCTCCTCGCTGCCTTCCTGCGCCTGAGCTGTCTGGCCTGAATTCGTAGGCGACCATGCGGATTGGGATGGTGCGCTCGATTTCTTCGATGGGGGTATTCATTGTGTTGGTCATGTTTGCCTGAATTCCATCGACCCCGTCCTTCTTGCTGCTGCCGCCGAGCCCGACCCCTATTGTTTCGTAGAACGCCCAGGGGGTTCCACCTATCCTGCCTCCGATCATCACGTTGTTCATGGAACCACCTGCGGCTGCAGGGACCTTCCCCTGGGCGGCGGTGGAGAGGGCCCTGAATATGACATCGGCGTTCCTCTGGCTCGTTTCCACGTTTCCTCCCCCGACGGGATGGGGCGGTGTAGGGTTGAGGACGGTGCCACTGGGGGAGCGGATGGACACCGGTGCAAAGGCGCCATCGTTCGCTGGTATGTCGTCGCCGAGGAGACTCCTCAGGACGAAGTACACTCCCGAGATGGTCACCCCGAATACGGCGTTCAAGGGGTAGTCGACCTCTGCGGCGGTGCCAGCGTAGTCAACGTCGACGCCGCTGGGGGTGACCGAAACTTTGGCATGGAGCTCCAAGTCCTCTCCTCCGGGACCCTCGAGATAGTCGGATGCTTCGTATGTGCCGGCGCGGAACTTGGAAAGCCGGTCGATAGTGAGGGATTCAGAGTGGTGGAATGAGTGGACGGCGGCGAGCTCGAAGGCGTCAAGACCGTACTTGCCTATGAGATCTTTGAGACGCCTGACACCAGAGATGTTGGCAGCCACCTGCGCCTTTAGGTCTCCACGGCGCTCCGCCGGTGTCCTGGAGGCGGATGCAAACTCCTCGACCACGGACTCCGCGAAACCGCCCTTTCTCCAGAGTATGGAAGGCTCGAGGATGTGGCCCTCGTCGAAGAGGGTCCTGGAGCCCATTGAGATGCTTCCGGGCACCGCACCGCCGACGTCTGAATGGTGAGCCTTGTTGACTACGAAGGCGACCAAGGTCCCCCTGTGGTGTATGGGAGCCGCTACTGTTACATCGTTGAGGTGCGTTCCCGTCACGTAGGGGTCGTTGGCGACGACCATCGAACCCTCTTCTGGCTCGATCCTCTCGCGAGCGCAATAGTCGATGAGGTTCTTCAGCCCCCAGGGGAGCGAGCCGAGGTGGACAGGGATATGCTCGGCCTGGGCGAGCAGCCTCCCGAACGAATCGAATACGGCGGCAGAGTGGTCCATCCTCTCCTTGATGTTAGGGGAGTAGGCGGAGTTGCGGAGGGCCAGACCCATCTCTTCGCTGGTGTAGAGAAGAGAGTTGCTGATGATTTGGAGGGTCACCTGGTCGGGCTTCATCTTGTGACCCTCGTTCCGAAACGCTCAGCGGACCACTTCCATGAAGGGTTAACGACGAGTGTAGAGTCGTATTCCTCGATGATGCACGGGCCCCTCCCGCCGTCTCCTGACTTGAGAGATTCTCTCGTGAACACCTTGGCTTGCATTTGCTCCCCGCCTATCCAGGTCTTGCGCTCCGAGGGGGGCGCCGCCCTAAGGGAACCGCGGGATTGAAGCCGTCCTGGGGTCCGCCTTCTGACCGTTGCCCTCACCCTGATGTTGACCACCTCCACCTTGTCGGGAAGCGAGTAGCCGTACAGCTCCACGTGCCTGGCGTCGAATGCCCCTCTGACCCTCGAGTCCGTTACGAAGGGGAGCAGGAGCTCGTGAGACTGCCCCTGATACCTGCCTTCGAAGAAACGGCTCAGGGAGAAGTGCCTGAATCCCTCTAGATGCATCTCCTTTTTCGCGGATTCTTCGAGCCTCCGGAAGCGCTCCTCGAGGCGAGACTCCGATGCCATGACCGGCATCGTGAAGGTCCTGGTGAGCTCCCCTGTCAGCAGCCCGTAGGCGGAGAAGAGGCCCGCATGGATGGGGACCAAGAACTCGTCTATCCCAAGCTCCTCAGCCAAGTCGCAGGCATGGACCGGCCCCGCCCCGCCAAACGCGAGCATGACGAAATCCCTGGGGTCCCTCCCCCTTTCGACCGTGACCATCGACAGCGCCCTCGCCATGCTGTTGTTGACGAGCCTGAGGATGCCTGCCGCCACTTCGGTCCGGTCGAGACCGAGCCTCCTGGACAGCTTCCTCATTGAGCTGAGGGCGAGGTCCCTATGAATCGGCATCGACCCACCGAGAAGCGAGTTCGGGTTGAGCCGACCTAGGACAACGTTGGCGTCTGTGACAGTAGGCTCAGTCCCGCCGGCTCCGTAGCAGGCTGGACCTGGTACCGAGCCCGCGCTCATGGGGCCAGTCTTCAGCTCGCCCGCGTCGTCGACCCAGGCGATGGTGCCTCCGCCCGCACTCACTTCAGCCAAGTCGATGAACTGTCCCCTCACGGGGTAACCGCTCCCTCTGATCGACTTCCCGCTGTGCGTCCTCCCAGCTGCCTCGAATTCGTTGGTTATGTCGACCTCTCCTCCTATCACAGTCCCTGCCTTAGCAGTCGTCCCACCCATGTCGAAGGTCAGGACCCTCTTCAGCGAGAGCTCCATAGCGAGCCGTTTCGACGCGACGACGCCCGCGGCAGGGCCCGACTCGATGACAGTGACTGGCCGAGAAGAAGCGAAGGCGATGGTGCTGGCGCCGCCGTCGGAATTCATGACGTAGACGGGCGCCAGGATGCGGGACCGAACCAAGGAGCGCTTGAGGGACGAGAGGTACCCAGCCATGAGCGGAGAAAGTGCCGCGTTCACCACCGTGGTGCTCGTCCGCTCGTACTCTCTGTACTCCCTGTCGACCTCGCTTGAGATGCTTATGTGGCCTCGAAATCCGCCCCTGACGAGGACGTCTCGCATCCGTTCCTCGTGGGTCCCGTTGAGATACGAGTTGAGGAAGCAGATTGCGACCGATTCGAAACCCGCTCGGCCAATCTGCCTGGCAAGGGCGTCTGCGACGTCATCTGACAGAGCCTCGATTTCAGAGCCGTCTGCTCCCATCCTGCACTTGGCGGTCAGTCTGTCCCGCCTCTCGACCAAAGGAAGAGGCCTCCTCGTCCCAAGGTCATAGAGTTCCGGCCGCCTTTGCCTTCCTATCTCCAAGACGTCTCTGAACCCCGCGTTCGTTACGAGCGCAGTCCGCGCCAGCCCGGAGCGGGTGATGATGGCGTTGGTGGCCAAGGTTGTGGCGTGGGACAGGAGCGAAGCCCTGCGGACTTTAGGACCGAGCCTGCGAAGGCCTCTCAGCACCCCCGCTGACGGGTCGACTGTGGTCGGGAGCTTGAGGACAGACAACCCCTTTGAATCGTTGACTATGATGTCCGTGAAGGTTCCTCCTACGTCCACCCCTACAGCCAGCGGGGTCCGCTCTCCTGGCAACGGCAGAGGGTTCGGGCGCTTTCCTTTGTGTTTATACCGATTGGCCGGGGGGTGCCTTCGGCGTAGGTTGTTTAGCGAGTACGGGGGGATTCCTTGGCAGGCAAGGCTGCTGATCTACCTCAGTTTCATCCCCAACATCGCCATTGGGTTCATTTACTCGGACTTGTCATATTTTCTGCCCAGAATTCAGGGATTATCTCCCACGCTTTCGGGTGTCGTCATCACGGTGATGGGGCTGACCCTGGTGGCCGAGAGCATACCCCTGGGAATCGTTGCAGACAGGTATGGAAGGAGGAAGATGCTCGTCCTCGGGAACCTCTGCGCCAGCTTGAGCCTGATAGGCTTCGCGCTCACTTCGAACTTCGGCTTGTTGCTCCTCGTGGCGGTGCTGGAGGGGACAGGCGAGGCCGCCTATGCCGTCTCTGTGTCGGCCCTTCTGGCGGAGAAAGCCGGGAACCAGAAGAGGACTCCCGCCTTCTCACTTCTGGCCTTCCTCGGGTGGATCGCGTCGGGAATCGGGGGCTTCGTGATTGCATCCGTGGCCAGCCTTCAAAGCATCGGCGTGAGCACGGGTGAGGCTCACATCCTCCTTTACGTGGCAATGGGCCTGATCAACCTCTCGATTACCCCCCTGATGTTCTACGTCAAGGAGGGAACCAGTTCCAGGCGATTGAAGGGAATCCTCCCGAGGAAGTCTGGCGGGATTATCCTGAGGTACCTTGTGTACAGCGTGATAATCGCGGTTGGAGCAGGCCTCTTCGTGCCCCTGATGAGCTACTGGTTCTCGGCAGCCTACGGCGTAAGCGATGTCGTCAGCGTGCCCGTCCTAGGGGTAACGTCCCTGCTCACGGCCTTCGTCGTGTTCATGTCCCCCAGGCTTGCGAGGAAATTCGGGCTGGTGAAAGCGACCGTTCTTACCCAGGCGAGCTCCACAGTCTTCATGGTAGTGATCCCGTCTGCTCCGACCTTCGCTGTGGCTGCATCGATTTACGTGGTAAGGGTCTTGCTGATGAATCTCTCCAACCCCCTCACGACATCGCTCATCATGGGCCTGGTTGAGCCCGAGGAGAGAGGGATGGCATCCGGGATAACCGCTGCGCTTTGGAGGCTTCCCAACGCGTTGTCCACAACCGCGGGACTTGCGCTAGTCGGGGCGGGATACCTCGCCTTGCCCTTCTACATAGCGACGGTACTCTACGTCATCGGCATTGGGATATTCTGGTTCGTGTTCAAGGATGCGAGGCTCCCCGAGGAGATTGCGAGGACGAGTCAGACACCCATCCAGTCGTCAAGCTTAGAAGGCCCCGAAGTCGAGCGCTGAATGTCTGCCACCCTGACCCCCACGAGTCTGACCGGCCTCCCTTTCAATTCGAATTCGTCAAGGAGCCTGTCCACGGCCTCCAGCAGGGGCTCCTCGCTGTCGGTGTGACTGACAAGGGTCTTCTCCCGCGTGTGCGTTTCGAACCCCTGGAACCTGATTTTGATCCCGGCTACCTTGTAGGAGTAGCCGGTTGACTTCACCCTCCTCATGAGCTCCGAGGCGCTATCTGCAGCCTCTTTCCTCACCTGACGGAAGTCGTTCACGTCCTCCTTGAAAGTCCGTTCGACGCTCAGTGACTTCGGGATCTCTTGTTGCTTGACCTCTACATTCTCCTCGCCGTGTATCACCCCCCAGAGCCAGACCCCGTTCTTCCCGAACCAGGCGAGGAGCTGTTTGCCGTCCAGCTTCTGGAGCTGGCCAATGGTCGTGATGCCTTTTTCGTTCAGGAACTCCCCGGTCTTCCTTCCGATGCCGGGAACAACTCCGACAGGCAGTGGGGCGAGGAACCCCGCGACGTCGTCGAAAGGGACAACCGTGAGGCCGTCGGGCTTGTTGCGGTCGGAGGCGATTTTGGCCGATGACTTGTTTGGGCCGACCCCGATGGAACAGCTGAGCCCGTGCCTCTGCTTTACTTCCCTCTTGACCTCCATGGCCACGCTGCTCGCAGAATCCGAGTCAGCTGCCCTACTGGAGACGTCTAGGAAGGCTTCGTCGATGCTGGCCTGTTCGAACTTATCTGCGAAGCTCCTGAGGGTTACCATGACCTCCTCGGAGACTCGCTCGTACAGGCCCCAGCTGGGCGGGATGTACTTGGCGTGGGGACACAGCCTATAGGCCTGTGAAATAGGCATCCCTGACCTCAGCCCAAACTTCCTTGCCTCGTAGGAGCATGCGACGACCACCCCTCTGCCCCTACCTCCCTCTGGGTCTGCGCCGACGACCACGGGGAGCCCTTTGAGCTCGGGATGCTCCCTCACCTCAGCAGAGACGTAGAAAGCGTCCAGGTCCACGTGAAGGATTGCTCTTCGCTCTGATCCCATTTGTCAGCTACGACCCGAAGAGTGTCTGCTGCCCTGTCCCCTCGGCCTTCCAGTCCAGCTCCATGAGCCCCAGGAGTCTGCGGAACTCGTTGGCAGATTCGGGGCTGAAGCCGGCGAAGTGGTTGTTGAAGAATACATAACCCGACTCGAACTTGGCCGAGTTATCCTTGAGGGCCGACGCCCACCGCTTCATGTCCTCCGAGCGATTTTTCTGAATGCCGGAGAACTGGGTGATTTCTCTATCCCCGACCATCCTCAGATAGATGAAATCGGTGGTGACCTCCGGAGGGGTCTCGACGTACTGGTTGAGGGACCAGACCATGGCGATGTTGTTCTTCCGGAGCAGCGAGTACACCTCGGGGACGAACCATGACTTGTGGCGAAATTCGATGGCGTGTCTGAATTCGGGGCTGAGATGGGAGAGGAACTCCTTCATCAGCCCCTGATGAGTGCTCAGCTTGATTGAGGGAGGGAGCTGGACGGCAATCGGGCCCAGCTTGTCCTTCAGCTTGCTAAGAACGCTGTAGAAGTAGACGAGGGTGGATTCTGGCTCCGTCAGCTTGCTGTCGTGGGTTATCTTCTTGGGAAGCTTTGGCGAGAAGAGGAATCCGTTGGGAGTGTTGCTCCTCCACTGGTTGACCATGAACTGGTTTGGGATGCGATAGAAACTCGAGTCGATTTCGACGCAGTTGAAGATCTTGGCATAGTAGCCGAGGTAATCCTTGGCTGCGAGCCCCTTAGGGTAGAATGTCCCCTGCCAGTCTTTGTATGACCAGCCGCTGCAGCCTATCCTTAGCTTCTCAAGGTCCAAGACAGTGGAAACCGTCCGTAGCCTCGATAAACGTTCCCAATATTTATAACGATGGACGAGAGACGGAATTCTGTAGGCTTTGTCTCAGGGTAGTCCGGACATCAGGCAGCAGGTAGACGCCAACAGAGGCGCAATGAAGAAGCTGGAGCTCCTTATACCAGGGCTCAGAGGATACAGGAGCAAGGAAGACATCAGGGTCTCCGATGAACTGTTGAGGAACCAGGTGGCCGACAAGCTCGACCATGTCAAGGACAACCTGCAACAGCTCAGGAAGCAGGTGGTAGCTAACAACGACCTGACGAACTTGACAAGCGTCGGCTCTTTGATTGCCCAGGTTCAGACATTAAGCGGAGAGGTGAGGCATGCCGCACAGGGATACGCAGGATGGGTGGCGCCAATTCAAATCAACGAAGATAAGCTGAACAAGCTGTACGATTATGACTATTCGTTCGTGAGCGCTGTCTTCCAGCTCGACCAGGCGACTTCCCCGGGGAGCCTTACTTACGACAGCACTGCGCCCAACACCGTGCAGACGGCACTGAGCGGATTCGTCCGGTCGGTCGCCGACATCAGGCAGAAGTGGTCATTGAGAGTGGACGCAATTGAGGGAATAGCCCTCGGGCAGTGATGGCGATGGTATTCGGAAAGAAAGCTGACGCAGTTCCCGCCACCGGAGGGAGCGTGTTCGGTTCCACCACCTTCGCGTGGGACGACAAGGACAAGCAGCCTTCTCCAGGGGTCTACAACGTCCTCTGGAAGGCTCCCAGACAGATTAGGCTGAACGACAACATAGTCGTAAGGGAAGACGAAATCGCCGTGTTCTATCGGGACGGCAAGGCTCTGACCTACTTCGACCAGCCAAACAGGTACGCTCTAACTGACTTCAACGCGCCAGTGGTCGGCAAGCTGCTAAAGTTCTTCCAAGGAGTGACGCAATGGGCAGAGGTCTACTACCTTCCCAAGCGATACCTGGATGGCAAGTTCGGAAGCACCCAGCCCTATCAGTTCACAGACCCGACATTCGGGATAATCAACCTGCGCGTCTTTGGCGAGTACAGGTGGAAGGTCTCCTCTCCTGAGCTCTTCATCAACCAGTTCGTGGGTACCTTCGGGGCAGACACGTCTGACGACGTCGAGGGGAGGGTGAAGGAGCAGATAGTCATCCTCGTCTACAACGCCCTGGGGAAGATGAAACAGCAGGGGTTGAAGGTGACGGACCTAGCGGCGAACCTTACCAACATAGAACAGGAGGTGCTGGCAGCAGGGCCGGACAATCTCGGACAGTATGGGGTTGAAATCAACAAGATCTCAGGCCTCACCATCAGCCTCCCTGACGAAGTCCAGAAGGCCATCGACACCAGGTCGGAGATGCAGGTGTTGGGCGTTAACTACATGCAGTATCAGACAGGAAAGGCCATAGATGACGCTGCGAAGAACCCCTCGGGAGGGGCCGGGGTCACGGCGGGGCTGGGAGCGGGGCTAGGAGTTGGCTACGCCATTGGCGGCCAGATGGCCCAGGGGATGGGCCAAACCATGCAGAACAGAAGCTGCCCCAACTGCGGGTCGCTTGTTCCCATGACATCGAAGTTCTGTCCTAACTGCGGGGCGACGATACCTTCACCTCAGGGTCCGCCAGCTCCAGCCGGGGGCAGCAAGTTCTGTCCTAACTGCGGTAGCCCGGTGGCTACGGGGACGAAGTTCTTCAACAATTGTGGTACCAAGCTACAGTGAGTTACGTTGTTCTGCCCGAGATGCGGCACACAGCTCCCTGATGACGCGGGGTTCTGCTCCAAGTGTGGTGCCAGGGTAGGCCTGGTTTCTGGGCAGCAACAGCAGGCGCCGAGTACTCAGCAGGTCCTTGCGCCGACGGGTGCGACGTCCCTGAAGTGCCCTAGCTGCGGCGCACCGATATCTCCAAAATTCGGCGAGATGCTAATCACCTGTGAATATTGCGGAAGCAGCGTCTCCTTGGGTAACGAAGGGTGGAAGAGCATAGACAAGCACACCATGCTCCCCCTGAAGCTCGTCCAACAGGATGACGTCTTGAGGGAGATTCACGGGCTCATGGACAAGGGTCTTCTGCACAGGCACCTGCAGGAGACTTCGACTCTGGAGGAGATGAACCTGGCCATGGTTCCCTACTGGCTCATTCCCGTTTCTGCTAGGACTTCGCTTGTCGCTGTCGACGTGGCCTCGGAGGCAGGTTCCATCGCGACAACTGCCGCCCTTGCAGGGATAATGGGGGGCGCCATTGGAGGGGGAAGAAGGGGTGGCTTCGGAGGAGGGGGAATGATGACAGGGGTCCTCATGGGAACGATGATGAGCGGAGGCGGAGGGTTCGGAGGGGGGCAGGGGAACAGGCGGGCTTATCAGATGGACAATGACTACAACTTCCCGGCCGTTGCGCTGAAAGCGCTGACCGAGTACCAGCCCAAGGACTACCAGTTCAGCCTCGCAGACAGGGTGATTTTCGACCAGACCAAAGTGAAGGGAATGAAGGTGCTCAACGGCGACGTGGGAGAGGACGTAGCTAAGAGCCAGGCGAAGACCCTGGTGGACCAGCTGCAGTCGGAGAAGGCACACGCCGCCCACCATATGATCCAGCAGCTGTCGACGGAATGCGACGTGGGGGAGGCGGAGCTGCTGCACGCCCCTGTGTGGTTCGCTCGATACGACCACAAGGACGGCAAGATCGTGCTTGTGATCGACGGGAACTCGGGCGGGGTTATCAACAGCATAGGCCTCTGAACGGCTGCCAACCCAGAAATACCTTGACGACGCAGAGGCGGCCATGGCGGCGAACAAGCGTGGTGTGCCGGTGGTGGTCCCTACCGATGTCTGGCAGCCCCTGATGGAGATCAGGGCCCAGCTCGACTCCGAGTGCCCCGGAGCCCCGACCCCCATCGAGGAGCTGCTGAGGGAGGTCGTCGGCCACTACAAGCGGTGCGAGATGGCGGTGGGCGAAGCTGAGGAGTTCTGCAAGCGCGCCCAGGCCTGGAAGAAGCAGGGCTGAGCTCCTGGTCGCAGCGAAACTCCTGGGCCCAGGATGGAGACCAGGTGGAATCCTGTGGGGTACGGGTCCGCCCACTTCCGCGTGCAAACCCCCTGGGTTTTTCAATACCCGCGACCTCGGGGTATCGAGGGAGAGGATCGCACTGAAATTCGAAACGATCAGACAAACCGCGCTGATTGACGCAAGCCCCGAAGAGGTGTACGATGCGTACGTCAACCCGAAGAAGCATGCTGCCTTCACAGGCCAGAGCGCGACGGGGACGCCGAGGGTGGGATGCAAATTCACCGCCGGCGACGGCTACATCAAGGGCAAGTACCTCGAGCTAGAGAAGGGGAAAAGAATCCTGCACGAGTGGACCACGACGGAGTGGCCTGAAGGCTACCCGCCTTCTCTGGTCGAACTGACGGTCAAGCCGAAGGGGAAGAAGACAGAGCTGACCATGGTGCACACCAAGGTGCCCGCTGAGCAGGGGGAGTACTATGCTGAAGGGTGGCGGCAGTATTATTGGGAGCCCCTGAAGAAGTACTTCGCAGAAGGCTGAGTCGACCAGACCTTTGGGAACTCCGGGAGCAGAGGGCTACCGTTGCTGAAGAGGACGGAACTCGAAGCCACACTTGACGCAGACCCGCATCCCCGGGGCGTCTGTAATGACCTGGCGAGTACGGCACCTTGGACACTCCACCTTCATGTTGGCGTGTTTGACTGATTCCGAGTGCTCTGAGCGGACCTTGTCTATGGCTTCGCTGTAGGCATCGCGCCTGTGATTTGGGGCCATTTCACCAACCCCGAAACGCCCATACAGAAAAGGATGACCTACTTGACCTCTTCTAGGGTGAACGTGAACCTGGCACCCGCGAACTCGCCGGTGCTCACCCTTTCCCAAGTGACCTTGTAGGTCTTGGTCACGTTGGCTCCGATGATGCTTATCTTCTCCGGGACCTCGGAGAAGAGCTTCTCGACCTTCGCCGGGTCCTTCGTGAAGATGAGGCTCCTGCGTCGCTTCATAAGGTACTTGACGGCCACGTTCTGGTGGGCGTGCCCCTCGACTGGAA
>DASPOK010000081.1:0-2449 GCA_035626075.1 Nitrososphaerales archaeon | reverse complement strand
TGGGCACAGTGGCCCGCCACACCATACCGTCAGCCGTAGAGGGTATTGTCGTAGTGTCAGCGTCGAACAAGGACTACCGATAACCCCCCGTGCGGGCAGACTTGGCCGCGTGGAGATGGGTGGGGCGAAGGATTTCACCGTGTTTGTTGACTCTTATTAACCGCATAAACCGGAATCCAGTCCATGTCGAAGTCTTTCCGAAGAGAAGACGTGGTTGGGAAGAGCGTGATTGAGACTTCAGGCTCGGTCAAAGGGAAAGTCAAGGACGTAGTGTTCAACCTCAACAACACAATCACGCTGATAGTGGAGGGAGTGGACGGCAAAGACGCTCAGATACCCCTTACCAGAGTCACGGGGATTTCAGATCACGTCGTTGTCAAGAGTGACCTTACCACTGAAGGCTCGACCATCCGCCCGGCAACATCTTGCAAATTCTGCGGGGCACCCGTCTCGTCCGGCCAGCGGTGGTGCCCGAGCTGCGGAAAATCACAATTCTGATAGCCTCCGAGCCACGGAAGAGGCACCACTCTGCTGCTATTGGGGAAGACCTAGTTAATACTCCAATACGCTATTGGGAATTGGCGCCGAAACATTGAATTGCAGTGGCAGCGCACATCTCTCCGGGTTGAATTTGCTTGAAAGCAGCTAGGCTGCACAGCCTCGCGTCTGCAGAGCAGAAACCGCTCATTATCGAAGACTTGCCAGAGTTTGTTGCTCGATCTGGACAGGTCCTCATCGAGGTGCGGGCTTGTGGTGTCTGCCGTTCCAATCTTCACATGATTGAGGGGGATTTTGTGGGATTCGGCGTTCCAGCGAAACTTCCCATCATACCAGGTCACGAGATCGTTGGAAGCATTGCAGGACTGGGAGACGGCACAAGCGGATTCAAGAAGGGCGACAGGGTAGGTGTGCAGCCGCTATGGTCAACTTGCGGGGCCTGTGAATTCTGTCTCTCAGGCAGGGAGGAGATTTGCCCTTCGAAACAGATCACCGGGGAGACGGTGGATGGTGGCTATGCTGACTATGTTGTCGGTGATGCAGCACATGTGTACTCTCTTCCAGACAGTCTGCAGTATGTGGAGGCTGCGCCTCTGTTCTGCCCGGGTGTGACGGCTTACGGGGCCGTCAAGAAAGCTGGTCTAGCTCCCGGCAAGAGAGTTGCGGTTTTCGGAATAGGCGGAGTAGGGCACATGGTTGTACAGCTGGCTGCGCTCCACGGCGCGGAGCTCGTAGCTGTCACCCGTGGTCAAGATCACGCGAAGTTGGCAGAGGAACTCGGGGCCACATCGGTGGTTGACCCTTCCGAAAAGGATTCCGAGGAGGTCCTACGAAAAATCGGTTTGGTTGACTCGAGCATAGTTTTCGCTCCCTCTAGCCCGATTGCCCAGCTTGCGATTAGAGCGACCAAGCCAGGGGGAACGATTGTCGTGGGAGTAGCAGCCAAATTGGGCGAATTTCCATTCGTCCTGGAGAAAAAGATCGTAGGCTCACTCATAGGGTCGAGGCAGGACATGAAAGAAGTACTGAATCTAGCGAAGACAGGCAAGTTGAAGGCTGTCTGTGAATCATACCAACTGGAACAAGCAAACGAAGTCTTGTTGAAGCTCAAGAGGGGAGAAGTTCGAGGGCGGGCGGTCCTCGTTCCATAACCCCCCCTTGCTGGATGCTGGAACCCAATAAGCCATCCTGGATACGCCTTAGGTTCTGGACCTAGGAAAAGAGTCGCAGGACATGGTGACTGCTCGGCCGCGACTGTGCCGGTTCCCTGGGTTTTTCCGGATTCGGATAGCCCTGCAAGGATTCGCTACCAGGTGTGTGCGTCCGATTGCAAAACCTGCCTGACGCATGGCCAACCAAAGGTTTGGGAATAGGCGACCCAGCTTCAACTAGCTTCCAAGGAACTCCGTTTGACTAGCTGGGCTTAATTCTCGCTCTGGCTCGGGTTCATGCCGACTGCGTCTTTCGTCTGATGGGGCCGTCATCAACGCGTCGCCACCTGAGTATCTTCCTGAGGATAGTATTGTGGCCAACATACTCGTTGTTGATGTATTCCATCAGCAGGTAGAAACTCGTCTCGAACTGCTCCTCGTTGTCGTTCCGGAACTTGAAGAGTGGTAGACTGTTGTGCGGCTCCTGCCAGACTAGGTCGAACGCCTTCAGGGGTGAGAGCTTCCCAGCAGCCTTGGCCCTCCGGTAAAGGATCTTCCTGTCCACATTCATCACCACCACCAGATGCCTGCTCAGGCCCGTGTCGGCCAGTAAGAACTCTCGAGTTGCATGCCTCGGGGCCGTTGAATCGATTATCACCGAGTGATTGTTGTTGAGCGCGAGCTTCCGAAGGTTGGCCAGCGTGTCGTACACGAGCTCCTCATCGTGGGCTGGGACGGGGTCGTTGAAGTACATCAATCGCAGCTCGTCGGGGTTTATTCTAACGGAGCCCTCTACCGTC
>DASPOK010000080.1:0-15164 GCA_035626075.1 Nitrososphaerales archaeon | reverse complement strand
AAAGCGCGGAGACAGATACGTCATCAACGGCAAGAAGATGTTCATTACCAACGGCGACAAGGCTGAGATCTTCCTCATCTTCGCAAGGACCAGCCCGAAGCAGGCCGAGAAGAGGCACCACGGGGTGACCGCCTTCCTGGCTGAGAAGGGGATGCCAGGGCTGAGCGTAGGCCAGAGGGCCGACGTCATCGGGCTCAGGGGGGACCAGCCCGTAGAGATCATGATGGACAACCTGGAGGTCCCCGAGACCAACATCGTCGGTGAGATCGGGAGGGGAGTGAGGGTTGCCCTGACCACTTACGACTACGGAAGGGTCGGGGTCGCGGCCCAGGGAGTCGGCCTCGCCCAGGCTGCCTTGGAGGCCGCCGTGAACTATTCAACCCAGAGACAGACCTTCGACACCTACCTCCTCAGCTACCAGCAGGTCCAGTTCAAGATTGCCGAGATGACCGCCGCTGTGCACACCGCCAGGCTGCTAACATACTGGGCTGCAACGCTTACCAAGAAGGGGAAGGACTTCATCAAGGCATCCTCGATTGCCAAGATAGCGGCCACCGAGGCGGCAGAGAAGAACGCCCACAACGCCATGCTCATCATGGGGGCCTATGGCGTTTCCACCGACATGAACGTGGAGAGGATACTGAGGGACTCACAGATCATAAAGACCTACGAGGGGACCAACGACATCCAGCGCCTCACCATAATGAAGGAAGTCGCCAAGGAAATGGGAGTGCTGGGCTAGAGGCCTGTTGACATCAATAAGGACCAGGGCACAGGAGAGTTCTCAGCGGCCAGGGGCCGAGGTTCCATGAGCAGGGTCGCAATCGTGGGCATCGGCCACAGCAGGTTCGGGAGGCGGACAGACGTGACCCTAGGCGAGCTGGCCTTCGAATCGATCAAGCAGGCCATCAACGACGCCGGGGTGGAAAAGAAGGACGTGAAGAATGTGGTAGTCGGCACCCTCGGAGGCCTTTACGAGGAGGCCCTGCCCGCTGTGGTGGTCAACGAGTACGCGGGGCTGAGCGGGGCAGGGACCATGAGGGTGGAGGCCGCCTGCGCCAGCGGGAGCGCCGCTCTGAAGGCAGCGTACAACAGCATAGTCAGCGGCGAAGGGGACGTGGCCATGGCAGTCGGAATAGAGAAGATGACCGAGGTGGACAGTCAGACTTCGGTGGAGATGATAGGCAGGGCCGGCTCCTACACCTGGGAGTTTGAGAACTATGGCATGACTTTCCCGGCCTACTACGCACTGTACGCGGTCTCCCATATGACCAAGTTCGGCACGACAGAGGAAGACATGGCCAGGGTGGCAGTCAAAGCGCACCACTACGGCGCCATGAACCCCCTGGCACAGTTCCAGAAGGAGATAACACTCGACAAGGCGATGGGTTCCCAAGTGGTCGCCTGGCCCCTCAAGCTGTACGACGCCTGTCCGATGACCGACGGGTCTGCAGCAGTAGTGCTGGCCTCGGAAGAAGTGGCGAAGAAGCTCACGGACATCCCCATCTGGATTCGGGGGGTTGGACACTCGTCAGACTCGGCCAACCTCAGTCGCAGGGGAGACTACGTCGGCCTTCGAGCCACCGTCGAGGCCGCCCGCCTTGCCTACGCAATGGCGAAGGTCACGCCCCAGGACATCGACGTCGCAACCGCCCACGATTGCTTCACCATAGCAGAGCTGATGGCTTACGAGGACTTGGGCTTCTGCAAGAAGGGAGAGGCAGCCAAGATGATTCGCGAGGGTCAGACCGAGATAGGAGGAAGGATTCCAGTCAACCTTGACGGAGGTCTGAAAGCCAAGGGGCACCCCATAGGAGCCACAGGAGTTTCTATGGCGGTGGAAATCACGAAGCAGCTTAGAGGCGAGGCAGGGAGGCACCAGGCACCGATAAGGCACGGCGTGGGCCTGGTCCACAACGTCGGGGGGACGGGCCACTACGCCTACGTTACTATCCTCTCGAGGGATTAGACAATGTCGGAGACCCCCACGCTCCATTCTAGAAGGACGCTGACGCTAAGGTTCGAAATTCCAATCTCAAAGACTCATGAGTTCTGGGACTCCCTCAAGAGTGGTAAGTTCGTCACGACCAAGTGTGCGAAGTGCGGTAACGTGTCCTTCCCCCCGCAGGCTGACTGCCCGGCGTGCATGAGCAGCGAGTACGTTTGGGCGGACTTGGGCAGGGACGCGACCTTGGTGACCTTCACCCATGTGGAAATCACTCCCGCGAGCTTCGCGGGGAGCGGCCCCTACTTCATCGGCATCGGCGAGTTCCCTGGCGGCCTAAGGGTCCTAGCCTGGCTGGAAGGGGTCAAGCTGGGGGAGGCAAGGCCTGGCATGAGGCTTAGAGTCGAAGCTAGGCTCAGCCACGAAGGAAATCCTTACTACGTTTTCGTGCCTGCCTAGAATTCCTTGGGGACGGCGTTCATCACTTCTGCGACCCTGTTGAGCTTGTCCCTTAGCATCAGAATCTTGGTCAGCGAGCCCTTGAACTTCAGCTGCCCCTTTAAGACAGCGGCCTGCATGTCAACCTCTCCCTTGGCGACCTTAGACCAGACGTCGTAGGTCCCGTCGAAGGAGAATTCTGCCGTCGCCCCGGGGACCGCCTTCTGGAAGGTGGTAACGCCGTTCTCCACATTGAGCAGGTAGTTCTGTGAGGTGTCTGTGACGTTGAATGCTATGCTTGTCTTGAGGTTCTTCGCTGTCTCCGTCCACTTCGGGTCCTGGGACAACGCCGCCTGGACCTGAGACATGTATTCCTCACTCATGTATTTTGCCATTGGTCGCGCCCTCGGTTGCTCTCCTTTTGAGGTTGCCTATTGCCCCCGAGGTCAGCACCGGCCTTAGCCTCTTCCTTCCTAGGCTCAGCTGGTTTCCTGTGTCACGAAGTTTGAACGCGAACTCACTCCCTGTCTTTACAATGACTGCCCGCCTGTTCCCTTCGACCGCAATCAGCTTCACTTTCCATTGTCTCTTTTCCATGATGGCCGAAAGGTCCCTCCAATCTGGCTCCGAAAGGTCTTCGTCTGCGAGCAGTAGGACGTACCGCTTTGCCATTCAGTCTGCCTCGAACAACTGCGAGTAGAAGCCTATTGCGCCCCCCTTAACGAGATAGATTCGAGGTTTCACCTTCACCCTTATCGAGTCCCCGACCCCCGGGGTCAGGGAGCCCGAGACGACTCGCTGCTTGTCGAACCTTAGGAATAGTGCCGAGTGCTCGTCCACCGATTCTCCTAGCCCATCCACGACCTGCTTCTTCAGGCCCTTGGACATGCTCGCGGTCATGCTGTTGAAGGCCTTCACCGCCTCCTCTCCTGTCAGGTGCAACCTCGCCTTCAGGATTTCATTCCCGAAGTGCCCTTCGAGGCGCTCAAGCTCGGGCGTCCGTGACGCCGAGAACAGGCTCATGACAGCGGCCTCCAGCTTCCCGGGATCCTCCGTCGCATGAACAAGGTAGGTGACCTCGACAGATTGGATTGGCCCCTTCAAGTGGCGTCCATGGTAAGACGAGGGAACTATATGCTATTCTGTTCTTCATGGCGTTACGATTCCTTCCAATGCCCAGGGAGCCCGTCGACAATGACCAGTGCGGCTGGGTCAGACAGTTAACCATAACTAGACGCTCCCGCCGAAGCCTCAGGTATCAATGAAGGTCACACTCGAGAGGGTTATTTCGGATGAGCTTAAGCGGGAGATGAGCCTTGACGGGGGCACGTTCGCAGGCCTGGAGGATCGTGACTCGGTGACGATTAGTTCTGCCAGACGGGCATCGCACACTCAGACTTCAACAAGGTGCACGAGATGATGTTCCCGAAGGGGGTAATCGACTCCTTTGCTACGCGGGGGCGTCGGTAGCATGAAGATGTGCAAGAGCAGGAAGGAGCCCTGCACCGACCATTCAGGAGATCTCTGCCGCCAGACCATAAAGATGTAGACTGCCGATGGAGTACTACATCCTCGGCGTCGAGAGCACGGCCCACACCTTTTCGGTGTCGGTTGTCTCATCGGAGGGGAAGATCCTCTCCAACTCGAAATCCGTTTACGTTCCTCCTGAGGGGAGCGGAATCCATCCTTTCGAGGCTTCTCAGAATCACATCGCCGCGGCCTCGGCGGTCCTCTCCGAAGCCCTGGCAATCTCAGGGATCTCACTGGAGGAGCTCGCAGCCATCTCTTATGCCATGGGGCCGGGGCTCGGCCCCTGTCTGCGAGTCGGGGCGGTCGTGGCGAGGACGCTTGCCACTTCCCTGGGAATTCCGCTGGTGCCTGTCAATCATGCCATAGGGCACATCGAGCTTGGCTGCCTGCTGACAGGAGCCAGGGACCCGGTGGTCCTTCTGGTCTCGGGGGGGCACACCATGATCATCGCGTACTCGGAAAACAGATGGCGGGTCCTCGGAGAGTCGCTCGACCTGACGCTCGGTCAGCTCCTCGACCAGTTCGGCAGACACTACGGGCTCTCGTCCCCCTGCGGGAGGGCGATCGAGGAGGCGGCTGCGAGGTCGACAAATTACCTGAAGCTCCCCTATACTGTGAAGGGGAACGATGTCTCCTTCTCCGGCCTCTTGACTGCGGCAAAGCTCCTTCTGGACCGGGGTGACACCTTCTCCGACGTCTCCTACTCGATCCAAGAGACTGCATTTGCAATGGTGACCGAAGTGACAGAGCGCGCCCTGGCGTTTACTGGCAAGACCGAGGTCATGATCGTCGGAGGCGTAGCTGCCAACAGGAGGCTAACAGAGATGATGACGAGGATGGCGGAGCGGCATTCATCCAACGTCACGATGACACCAATCGCGTACAGCGGCGACTGCGGCGCCCAGATAGCGTGGACGGGATGGCTCGCCCACAGCAGCGGGGTCGAGGTTCCGGTGGCAAGGTCGAACGTCTTGCAGTCATGGAGGCTTGACCGAGTCGACATCCCCTGGCGGAGCTGACTATTCCGTCGGGCGGCTCCTCTACAAGGGGGCCGAAGCCGACGTTGTGCGCGGCGTATGGCAGGGGCTGGACGCCGTGTTCAAAGTGAGAAAGCCCTTGACCTACAGACTCCCCGTCATCGATGACGCCATCAGGCGGCAGAGGACACTGAGGGAGGCGGATATGATTCATCAGGCGAAGAGAGCCGGGGTCTCTTCCCCCTTCCTGTTCTACGTCGACGCTCCGGCTGCCACCTTGGTTATGGAGTACATCCGGGGGGACAGGGTCAAGGACCTTGTCGGGTCTCTGGCTGCGAAGGAGACCGAAGATATCTTCCTGGAATTCGGTCGCAACGTCGGGAAGTTGCACGAAGCCGGTATCATGCACGGGGACCTCACCACGGCTAACGTCGTGAGGAGGGCGGCTGAGCTTGTGTTCATTGACTTCGGCCTCTCCATCCGTACTGCGAGGCTCGAGGACCACGCCGTTGACCTAAGGCTGATCAAGGAGACCTTGGTGGGGGCGCACCCGGATGTGGCGGCGGCAGCCTTGGATGCTCTCTATCGAGGCTATCAGGGGGTAGTTGGACCTACTCGGTCTCGGGCTGCCTTCAAGCAGCTCCAGAACATCGAAAGAAGAGGGAGGTACGCCAGGGTGACATGAAGCCCTGGTCTTCCGGGCAACGTTTATCAGCCAAACGCTCAGGACTCGGCTGAAAGATTGTAGAATGGCCCGCATTCACTCTCACAGGCACGGCAAGTCTCACCAGACGAGACCGCCGACCAAGAGCCATCCAGGCTGGGTCACCACCACCCCTGAGGAAGCCAAGACGGTCATCCTGAAGCTGGCGAAGGACGGCGTCTCCCCGAGCAGGATTGGCCAGACACTGAGGGACGACTACGGTGTCCCTCTTGTCAAGCCCCTCGTGGGGAAGTCTCTGGGTGCCATCCTTGTTGAAGGGAAGGCAGCGCCGAAGGTCCCGCAGGACCTTCAAGACCTCATCGAGAGGGCGAAGCGCGTTCAGAAACACCTCGAAGTCCATGGTAGCGACAGGAAGAACGTTCACTCCTTGGAGCTGGTCGAGGCCAAGATCTACAGGCTCTCAAAATACTACAAGGAGAAGGGCATCTTGCCGAGCGATTTTAAGTACACAGCCGTCGTCGCCCAGCTGGCGTAGTCTAGGGGCTGGCCCATGGCCGACCTTGACGGCCTTCTCGCAACGTACAGGGGTTTCGCACCTGGCATTCTGAAGGTCGTCCGCAGCGGCAAGAGGATTCTTGTGGTTACTCACATCGATTCTGACGGGCTCTGTAGTGGATCGATAGTCTTCGCGTCTCTCATGCGGAAGGGCGCCAACGTGACCATCCGTGCAGTCCCCGACCTGGACCCGGGGACGATAGCGGCTCTCGAGAAAGAGGGGTACGACTACTACGTCTTCACTGACCTGGGCTCGACCCTGGTCTCGGAACTAGAGGCGGCCTTGAAGGGGAGGTATCTCGTCCTGGACCACCACCAGATTTCGGAGGCAGACAAGGGGAACCCCGTTGTCTTCAACGCATGGACGCATGGCTTCGACGGGGGGAGGGAAGCGTGTTCTTCGTCGATGGCGTACTTCTTCGCCGTCTCTATTGACCCGTCGAACTACGACCTCTCCCCGCTCGCTGTGGTGGGGGCTCTCGCCGACAGGCAGGATTCGGGGCCTGGAAGGTCGCTGACCGGACTTAACCTCTCAGCCGTCGAGGAAGCTCAAACCCACGGCCTACTTGCCGTCTCCAAAGACCTGATGTTCACGGGGAGAGAGACGAGACCGATTCACGAGGCCATCGCTCTGACCTCCACCCCATACCTGAAGGGGCTCACCGGGAGCAAGGACGCCGTACTCGCCCTCCTCCACCAGTCCGGCCTGGCCTTGAAGGATGGGGGAACGTGGCGGCCCATCTCCTCGCTCACCTCAGACGAGAAGATGAGGCTCACGGAGGTGATCGCAGGAGCGCTAGGACCCGCCGAGGGAGCCACCGAGGCGCTCGCAAGCCTGGTCGGAGAGGCCTACACCTTCGAGTTCGAGGACTCCTTCACCCCTCTAAGGGACGCCAGAGAGTTCGGGACTCTTCTCAACGCATGCGGGAGGATGGGAACGGCCGGGACAGGAATATCCGTCTGCCTCGGAGACAGGTCTGGTGCTCTTAAGACAGCTATGGAGACCCTCGCGGAGTACAGGTCAGGCATAAACAGGGCGCTTGAGGGCCTGACCTCCGACCCTTCGAGGATAGAGCGTCACGGCAGCGTCGTCCTCGTTAAGGGAGAGGGGCTGGTAGACGAGAGGTTGCTCGGCCCAGTAATTTCCATACTAACATCTTCCCCGGGGTTCAAAGACAAGGTGGTCGTGGGGAGCGCCACAAGCAGAGGCGCAGACCTGAAGATCTCGTCCAGGATGGGGGACGCTTTCGTGGGAGACGTCAACCTCGGGCTGATAATGCGCGAGGAGGCGGAGGCGGTAGAAGGCGTGGGGGGAGGTCACGCCATGGCCGCAGGCGCCAAAATCCCGTCCTCCAGGGCAGAGTCGTTTTCGAGGGCAGTCATGGAGAGGGTCTCCGCTTGAGAACCAAAGCAACGCTGACCTTGGCCTGCAAGGATGGTCACGTCCGAAGGAGCCTGGAGGCCGTGCTCGGCCCCGACAATGAGGGGGGTCCGCGAGGGCTCGAAATTTCAATGGGAGGAGCTGGCCAGCGCCTGGAGTTCCGAGCGGAAGCGGACTCTCTTTCGGCTGCAGTCTCGACCGTCCTCGCACTCCTCCGGGACGTGGCATTGTTCCAGGAAGTATGGCTTTTATCGCAAGGCATGGATGGGCGCATCCGCAGAGCATAAACCGACATGATGGACATCAAGCTGGTAAGGGAAGACCCCGACGCCATCGTCGAGAGCCTGAAGAAGAGGGGGGCAGAGGACAAGTTACCCCTGGTGAAAGAAGCCGCGAACGCGGACGCGGAATGGCGCAGGCTCAAGACAGAAGTGGATAGGCTCAGGCACAGGCAGAATGAGCTCACGGGGCAGGTTGCTGCCCTGAAGAAGAAAGGAGAGCCGTTGGAAGACAAACTGAAGGAGGTCAAAGACATCCCGCGTAAGATCAAAGAACTTGAAGCGAAGGCCGACGAGAAGAACGCGAGACTCGCCAAGATACTGATGAACCTGCCCAACATGCTCCACGAAAGTGTCCCTCTGGGAAGGGACGAGTCCCAGAGCGTCACTGTGCGGACGTGGGGGAAGCATCCTGACTTCGGGTTCGAAGTCAAGGACCACATCGACCTGCTGGCCTCACTGGGAATGGTCGACATGGAGAGAGGAGCCAAGGTAGCTGGTGCCCGCTTCTACTTCCTGAAGGGGGATGCCGTGAAGCTTGAGCACGCTATCATGCAGTACGCCCTTGACTTCCTGCGTTCGCGAGGCTTCGTCGCCGTCGAACCTCCCTTCATGCTCAACAGGTCAGCCTACGAGGGGGTCGTGAACCTGGAAGACTTCGGGCCTGTAATTTACAAAATCGAAGGGGAGGACCTGCACCTGATCGCTACGTCGGAGCATCCGTTGGTGTCGATGCACATGGACGAGATTCTCGACGCCGCACAGCTTCCCATAAAGTACTGCGGGTTCAGCCCGTGTTTCAGGGTCGAAGCAGGTGCCCACGGGAAGGACACTAAAGGGATATTCCGCGTCCATCAGTTCTACAAGGTCGAGCAGGTTGTGTTCAGCCGGCCCGAGGACAGCTGGAAGATGCACGAAGAGCTGATTTCCAACGCCGAGAGAATCTACCAGGCGCTAGGGCTCCCCTACAGGGTGGTGGCCCTCTGCAGCGGAGACACGGGCTTCATGTCTGCCAAGACCTACGACCTGGAGGCTTGGCTCCCCGGCCAAGGCAAGTACAGGGAGATGGCCTCGGCGAGCAACGTCACGGACTTCCAAGCGAGGAGGCTTCACATACGATACAGAGAGAAGCAGAACGAGCCTACGGTTCTTGTTCACACGCTGAATTCCACAGCGGTAGTCGCCAGAACGCTAGTAGCCTTGGTCGAGAACTACCAGCAGAAGGACGGCTCTGTCAAGATCCCGAGGGTACTGGCCCCCTACATGGGGGGAATCGAGAGCCTCCAAAGACGCTGAAGTTATAAGCCCGAGAGGAACGGGCCGCCTTCGTTTGCCCAAGAAAGTGGCGAAGGTCAGGGACAAGTGGAAGCTGAAGTCCTGGGTCACCGTCACCGCCTCACCTTCTTTCGGGAACGCCCCCATCGCCAGGGTCCCACTGACCGACGTCCAGAAGCCGGAGGGGAGGGTCATCGAGACAACCCTCTATGACATACTGAAGCAGGACCCACAGCACTACGCGTTCAAGCTCTTCTTCCAAATCGACAGAGTTGAAGGAGGGACCGCATACACAGTGTTCAAAGGACACGAATACTCCAGAGAGTTCCTCAGGAGTCTGATACGGAGGGGCTCCTCGATGTCTGACTTCATCCGGGACTATACGACAAAGGACGGGTACGTGGTCCGGGTGTACTGCACAGCCCTTTCTCAGGGGAAGATGAACAGCTCTAAGAAGCACGACCTCAGGCTCATCATGGACAGGGTGATTGGGGAGAAAGCCGCGAGCATGAACTACGAAGGGTTCGTGCAGGAGCTCGTGCTCCAGAAGGTGGCGTCGGACGTCTACAACGAAGCGAAGAAGGTCACGCATCTGCGCCACGTAGGCGTCAGGAAGAGCAAGCTGATTTCCAGACCCGAGTCGAAGAAGGCCGAGCAACTACCCCCGCTTGCCGCTTGAGACAATCTTCACAATATCCCTGTTGCCCAGCCTGTGGTCGGCCGCCAGCCTCTTTCCTGTCTTAGCGTCGACGGCATAGAGGAAACTATCCGCGAGTTCGCTGTGCACGGTCCTAGCCAGGTCGAGGGCCGTGGAGCCGCCCTTCATGACGTAGGCGTCAGGCAGTACTCGGCCGTCCTTGTCAGAGAGCTTCGTTTCATCCTCGACGGGGAACACCACTATGGCATCGAGAAGGTCGAAAAAGGCTCTGTTGATGGCTTGTTGGACGCCGGTGCCCCCGAACTGCTTCATCACCCTCTCGTCGACCATCTTCAGGGCGTTCGTCTGAGCCAGGCTCAGCTTCTGAGGGTCCTTTATGGTGAACTTCGTGTCCCCCGGGGTGTAAGCCACGAGCCCATGCTCGGCTGCCCTCCGAAGGAGCAGCTCCGCCTCCGAAGCGCAGGGAACCACGACTCTGCCCGTCCCACGCAGCTTGTCGATGTACTGGAGGGAGGACGGCAGGTCTGCCTTGTTGGCTGCCACCAGGGAAGGCTTCGTGAGCTTCCGGGTCTCCACCACGAATTGCATCAGCTGGTCTTCCGTCCAAGTGCTCGGCTTCTCGGTCCTGAGATGAAGGCGGAGTACGACCTGCTCGACATCGCCGAACGTCACCGATAGTCCTGACAGCCTCTGGGCCAGGTGTTCCACTATTTTTCCTCCGGTCTGCTCCAGGGACCTCGTTGCCTTCTCCCAGTCCTTCTTCAGAAGCCCGAACATCCACAGGTCAAACTCGTGCTCGACCATGGTAATGTCACCGACCGGGTCGTGAGAGCCCGCCGGGACCTTCCTCCCTTCCAGGTCGGTTGAGCCCGACGCGTCAACCACCTGAATCAGCGCGTCAGCCTGCCTTATGTCGTCAAGGAACTGGTTGCCGAGCCCCTTCCCCTTGGAGGCGCCCTCGACCAGCCCGGCCACGTCGACGAGCTTGACGGGGATCAGCCTTGTCCCATCAACACAGACCGAGTTTCGGGGGGTGTCGGAGACTCCCATCTCCTTGCAGACGCACTTGGTGGTGAGGTGGGCGACGCCCACATTGGGCTGAATCGTCGTGAAGGGATAATCGGCTATTGGCACGTCTTTGAGGGTTGCTGCGGAAAAGAACGTCGACTTGCCGACATTAGGTTTGCCGACGACCCCCACCAGCATGGGCCTGCCAGCTTTCAGGCCCGTTATAACCATCTCATGCGGCATGTTCGCAGATGTCGAGGGTCCTGGTCATCGGGGGCGGGACCGCGGGCACCGAGGCCGCTGCGGAGGCCGCCAAGTCGGGAAACGAAGTGACTGTAATTGAAATGACAGAGGCCCCGGAGCCTTCGTGGAGATGCTGGCCTGATTTGATCGGGCCACCAATGGGAGCCGCGTGTGCGGCTACGCCGCAACGGCCTCAGCGCGACTGCTCAGCCTCGACCTTGCGCGGGACCGAGGTGAAATCAGTGGGCCCTGGTGTCGCCTACGGCGTCCGCGGTCCGGTCGCCGAGTTCGACTTCGTCGTGGTTGCGACAGGCTCCAGGTTCGAGCCCACCCGCGTTCCAGGCCAAAAGAAGCCAGGGGTGACAATCCTCGACACAGTGGGCCGATACGCCGAACTCGGTCGCATGCGCGACCTGATCTCGGGAGTGGTTGTCCAGGGGGAAGGCGGCCACGCCCTGCAGGTCTCCGACAGACTCTGTCATGGCGGCGCGAAGGTCCACCTGCTCATCTCCTGCTGGCAGCATGACGCTCCGAGCCCGGCGGTGTACGCTGCAATCAAGGAGGCTGCACTCCAGAACGGCGTCTCGATCCTCCAAGGGGATCTGAGCAGGGCTGTCGGGTCGGGGGTTGTCGAGGCCGTCGTGGTCGGAGGAGAAGTGATCCCCTGTGACTGTCTCGTCCTCGTCCCCAGGCGTGTTCCTAGGGTAGTCCCCCTCCGGGCCAAATCCGGCCCCACAGGGGGAATTCTAGTCGACGGCACCCTGAGTGCGAGCTCTCCATCGACGTACGCAGCCGGAGGCTGCGCTGAGCTGGGAACGGGCCTCCCGCCTTTCTCGACCCTCGAAGCGGAGACCGTCATGAGCGGAAGGATAGCGGGAGCCAATGCGACCGGCCAGCACATCACGATAGACCCCTTCAGATACAGCGAGGTGGTAGCCTTCGGGCAGAAGTGGTCAAGGAGCGGGGTAGGAGCCTCGTTTGCGAGAACGTTCGGGCTGGTGGTTGACGTTGTCAGTCGAAGATGGGGTCCCACGTCCGCATGCACGATCGTCTTCGAGACGACCAGCGGGCGGGTGGTCGGGGTAGAGACAGTTGAGGAGGTAGGAGCGTCCTCCGCCGGAATCCCGTCCGGCTTGTCGCGTGTCGCAAGCCTCAGGAGACTGGCCTACGAGGGTTTGGCTGGTTCAAGTGATATATCCATGGTCGCCGACACCGCGAGGCTGGGACTGAACCAATGGTCAAGGTATTGATCTGTGATCACGTCGAGGTGGAGAGGCTCTTGCTCGGCCCTGGGTTCGATGTCGACTACAGGCCGACAATCACCAAGGAAGAGCTGCTGGGAGTCGTAGGGGATTACGACGCTTTGATAATCCGCAGCAGGACGAAGGTCGACAGAGACATACTGAGCCGGGGCGTCAAGCTGAAGCTGGTGGCGAGGCCAGGAACGGGGCTCGACAACGTCGACGTCGAATATGCGAAGTCCAGGGGGATCGCGGTCGTCAACAGCCCTGAATCGCTGGTGGAAGCGGTCGCGGAGCACGTGGTCCTTCTAATGCTCGCCCAGAGCAGGAAACTGGTCGAGGCGGACCTTGGCACGAAGTCGGGTAAGTGGGAGAAGAGTGCGCTGATCGGCCGGGAGCTCAAGGGGAAAGTCCTGGGGATAGTCGGTCTTGGCAGGATCGGCACGCGAATAGCTGAGATTGCGAAGACCGTGGGGATGTCTATTCTGGTCTACGACGTGATCGTCCTCCCTCCCGACTTGATTGCTGAACTCCGAGCAAAGGTGGTGTCGCTCGAGGAGCTCTTTGCCTCCTCGGACTTCATTACGCTTCACGTACCAATGACACCGGAGACCTCGCATCTAGTGAACGAGGCGAGGCTCGCCCTGATGAAGAAGGGGTCAGTCATCATCAACACGTCGCGAGGGGGAGTGATTGACGAGAAGGCGCTCGCTGCTGCCCTGACAGAGGGCCGGATCGGAGGTGCGTCATTGGACGTCTTTGAGAAAGAGCCTCCGACAGGCGCTATCATGTCGGCCCCCAACACCATACTCACCCCCCACATAGGCGGTCAGACCGAAGAGGCGCAGACTAATGCCATTGTGGTGATAGGGGAGAAGGTGAAGGCCTTCTTCTCATCGGGCTGACTCTTCCAAGAACGTTTATTTGCCGACTGAAAACGAGGCGCCCCGATGCCTATGTACCGTCAGATTTCGAAGACCTGGCAGGACATATTCCACGAGAAGGGAGGGGACATGAGGGCAAGAGCGGTGGAGCTCCGCAAGCAGCCTGCGGCCGTCAGGGTTGACCGGCCGTGGAGGCTCGATAGGGCCAGGGCTCTCGGTTACAAGGCGAAGGAAGGAGTGGTGGTGATTCGGATGCGCGTCTCAAGGGGGGGCATGAGGAGGCAAAGGCCCACCTCAGGAAGGCGGCCCAAGCACATGGGTGTTCTCAAGATCAAATCTGCCGTGTCGTCGCAGTCGGTGGCGGAACGGAGAGCGTTAGAGAGGCATCCCAACATGAAACTCCTCGGCTCCTACCCTGTCTGGGAGGACGGCATACACGCCTGGTACGAATGCATACTTGTCGACCCTATGCACCCATCAATCAGAAACGACTACAGCTACAGGCGTGCGCTGGGAATCGTCGACTAGGTTACTTCTTCATTTCACTGCTGTGACCTGGGAAAATCTTGGAGTTCGGGTCGACGTAGGCCTTAGCCACGTTGACGGCAAGGGCAGCCTGGGCGTAGCCAGTGGCGATTAGGTTGAGCTTCACACCGTCGAGGGGACCTGCTATGTCTCCTGCCACATATACGCCTGGAATGTTCGTCTCCATCTTCCCGTTGACCCTGATTTCCCTTCCGTCAATCTGGAGGCCCCAGTCCTTAATGGGGCCCAAGTCTGCCCTGAACCCTATGTTGACCAGTATCGCGTCCACATCCACCGTGGTCTCAGCCTGGGACCTGTTGTCGAATATGACTGCCTGGGTGACGTTGGAGCCGTCCCCGGAGACACTCCTCACCTCGTAGAACAGCTTGATTTCGACGTTGGACTTCATCAGCTCGATCACGCTCTTCTCGTGCGCTCTGAACACGTCGCGTCTGTGAACCAGTGTAATCTTCTTGGCGATGTCTTTGATGGTGAGCGCCCAATCTACGGCGGAGTCCCCTCCGCCCACAATCAGAATACTTTTGTCCCTGAACACGGCCTTGTCTTTCACGAAGTAGTACACCCCCTTCCCCTCGTAGTCGGCCGCCCCCTTTGCTTCGAGCCTGTTGGGAGAGAAGGCCCCCACCCCCGCCGCGACCAAGACTGCCTTCGTGTAGTGCTTTGTCCCCTTATCCGTCTCAAGCTCGATGACCCCGTCGTTCTTGTGAAGGGTCGTGACCCGCTCCCCAAGGACCACGGTGGGGTTGTACTGAAAGGCCTGGGCGACCAGGTTCTTCACTAAATCCTTGGCCAGGATCTTCGAGTAACCAGGGACATCGAAGATGTACTTCTCGGGATAAAGGACCGCCACCTGCCCTCCGGGTTCTTCGAGGGCATCGATCACCTTTGTCTTCATCTGCCGCAGGCCCGCGTAAAATGTGGCGAAGAGGCCGGCCGGACCCGCGCCTATGATGGTCAGGTCATACACGTCGGCGGACATGGGTGCTCTGGCTGCCCATCTTCAATCAATGTATAAGGGTTCCCGGTTTTTAGGCGATTCCTGCACCCGCCGGGTCAGCTGCTTTCACAATCTCTCTGAGGAGGATGGTGGCGTACTGCCCCTTGCCAAGCATGAACTTCAAGGCTGCGGTCGTCCCCTCAACATCCCAAGAGCCGTCCCTAAGCGCCAGGTGAGGCCGCCTGAACCCTCCCTCGGCTGACACCTCCTGCATCTCTTGAATGTAGAATTGCCTGGGGAGGATTCCCTCTGTTTCGAGGGCTTCCATGACGCAGGCGTCGCACCTCGAGCCGTAGTCCCTGAAGGCATAGCCTACTATCTGCATCATTGGGACGACCCTGGCCCCTGGCGGGTCCCGCACACCTCGAATTCGCGACGTCACCAGCCCGTCCGCAGAGACTTCGGCCCAGTTGTCTCCCTCCCTGAACTCAGAAAGTTCCTCCCCTCTCGTCAGTGCGATGCTCAGACTCTTGTTGAAGATCATCGACTGATAGGCCTGGACGTAAAGGCGCCTCAATCTCACAGGGACCCCCCTCATCGCGCC
>DASPOK010000079.1:0-8402 GCA_035626075.1 Nitrososphaerales archaeon | reverse complement strand
ATCCTGGTGGTCTGCGTCTTCGCAGCTACGGCCCTCTACAGCTTCAGGGCGCTTTTCCGTGTCTTCCACGGAAAGGCGGGTCCCTGGAGCTCCCCCAAGGAGTCGCCCTCCTCCATGCTAGTCCCCATCGGGGTCCTCACTATTTCCGTTCTGGCGGCATGGGCGATCCTCCAGGCCCAGCCACTGCTTTCCGCGACCTCCTGGGTGCCTGAGGTCACGACGCTCAGCGCATCTCTGTCCGTTTTGGCGGTCTGCGCGGGGTTCGCGTACTTTGTCTTCGTGCCGAACTACCAGAGGACGGTCTCCACGATCCGCTCCAGCGGGTTCCTAAGGAGCGCCGGAGGGCTGCTCCACGACGGCCTCTGGTTCGATAGAGCCTACAACTGGCTCTACAGAAGCGTGCTCGGCCCCATCGCCGTCGCTGTCTCTGACATCCAAACCGGGCTCATAGAGTTCAACACCGTGCTGGTGCTGCTGCTCGCCGGGCTGCTCTTCGCACTTTTCGCCCTGGGGATCCTTTGAACATGTGGCCAACCACAGTGATGGAAATCCTATTCGCCGGGGGAATGCTCTCCCTCTTCATGGATGTAGTCGGTCGATCAGTGGGCTTCCTCAAGCGCTTCGGTGCCGGCATCGTCGGAGCGCTGGCAATCATCACATCGATTGCCGTGCTGGCGTCAGACTGGTCCGCGTCCCTGGGGGCAATAGTGACCCTACAGCCGGTCCAGCAGGCCCTAGCCAGCCTCTACGTGGTTGACAAGTTCACCACCTTCACCGCCTTCACCGTCCTAGTGGTGGGATTGGCGGTGCTGACCTACTCGTTGATGTACTTCGACTCGGGCCGCCAGGGTCCCTTCTACGCTCTGTTTTCGATCCTGATGTGCAGCCTCGTCGGGGTCATCTCTGCCGGCGACCTGCTTACACTCTTCCTCTTCTGGGAGGGGATGACCATCTCCGCCTATGGGCTGGTGACCTTCGGGAGGTCCCCGCTGTCCATGGAGGCCGGGGTCAAGTACTTCCTGATGGCCGGCATAGGCAGCCTCCTGGCCCTCTACGGGATCGCCGCAGTCTACTTTGCGGTCGGATCGATTCAGTTGGCGTCGGTTGGGTTGGCCTTGAGCACAGGCTTCGGAGAGCTTGGCCTCACGATTCTGTTGGTGGGCCTCGGCGTGGAAGCAGCCGTAGTCCCCCTGCACACGTGGCTGCCTGACGTATATTCAGCGTCGCCCCTGCCGACCGCGTCAGTCATCTCCGGGGCGGTAACGGGAGTCGGGGTCTTCGCCCTCTTCAAGGTCCTCCAGCCGCTTGTGCCAGGCGGAGGCATAGCTCCCCTCCTCAGTCAGACAGCCGGCACACCCTCACACCTCCAGCTGATTCTGGCCAGCCTGGCGCTGCTGACGATGCTCGTCGGTAACCTTTCGGCCCTCTTCCAGGGGAACCTCCGGAGGATTCTCTCCTTCAGCTCCATAGCCCAGACCGGGTACATGCTCGCGGCCCTGGCCACGCTTAACCTTGCAGGGCTGGTGGCCGTCGTGTTCACCATCTGGAACCATGGCCTCCTGAAATCCAACTTCTTCATGGTAATAGGCAAGAAGAACTCCTCCCTGGAGGACTCGCAGCTAGAGAAGCTCAGGGGAACTGGAAGGAGCAACAGGTTCTTGGGTTTCCTCTACGCGTCGTCCTCGCTCGCTATGATGGGCGCTCCCCCCTTCGGGATGTTCTGGAGCGAGATCCTCGTCGTCCAGTCCCTGCTGATTGGCGGGCAGATGTACGGCACACTGTTCTATTTCCTGGCAGCAGCCGTCGTCCTCAACATCGTTCTGTCCATCGGCTACTACTTCAGGATCATCAACACAGTGGTGTTCGGCGACGCGCAGGCCGCGACCGACAAGCGCCCTGTCAGGGACCTCTTTCCCTCGGCTTCACTACTGGCGATCAGCATCTTGACGGGGATAGCCCCGTTCATCATACTGGGTACAGTGCTCTAGCAGCAACATAGCCACCGGAGTTCGGCGTTCTTAATACTGGGGGGAATCCGGAGACCCCCGACAGAGATTGACAAGGAACAGAGTCATTGTGGAATTCGACTCCGTTGACGACGC
The DNA here is from genome assembly GCA_035626075.1 of Nitrososphaerales archaeon. GTDB lineage: Archaea > Thermoproteota > Nitrososphaeria > Nitrososphaerales > Gagatemarchaeaceae > UBA183. The sequence continues at coordinate 6,300 of DASPOK010000079.1, read as the reverse complement.
GAAGAAAGTCGAAGAGACCGTGAAGACTGGCTATGCAGAAACCTCCATCGAGAACCTTACACAGTGGCTGGCAGTGGAAGAGGACTTGGTAGACAGCTATGGCCGCATGGCGGAGTCGGCCAAGAACTCCAAGCAGAGGGACGCCTTCAAGAAGCTCCAGGGCGAGTCCAAGACCAACCTATCAGAGCTCGCCAGGCTCCTGAAGTCCCTCGAGGTGCTGGACAAGGCCAGGATAGATCGGATCGACCTACTCAGCGGACTCTCAGGATAGCTACTTCGTTCCCCTGCTTTTTGCGGCGAGGAACCGGTTCACGAGGGTAAGGTCCGCCTCGGTGTACCTCGATATGTTCCTCGTCTGCCTAGGCGTGAGGACGTCGCAGGCATAGCTCCAGTGGATGGAGACAGTGTCACCTGGCTTTACAACTTCGAAGGGTTTCACCTCGGGGTTGTACGAAATATGTTTCAGCACCGGCCGAGCCAGAACGAGACGCCCCTCCTGAATCACGACAGGGCTTGACTCGACTCTGAGCTCTCTGACCCCCACCTTCTTCACCTTCCCCCACGAAATCCTGCAGCTGTCGATCAGGTCGGCGACCTTCTTCCAGCTTTCGTTGGCCAGATTGGGCCCGTCGGTAACCCCAGACGCAGCGTAGGTGCTCATGACGTAAAACGAGTGGTGAGGGAGGGCTGGACCGTTCAGGCCCTTGAAGAGGGCCCTAACGCTCTCCTTGTCCTTCCCCTTCAGCTCGCCATGGGAGAACCCGTAGAAATCGGAAACTGGGACCCTCTCCAGCAGACTGTTGCCGATCCAATAAGCCTCGGGGACAGAGTAATCGAACACCTCCCTCCCCGTCGTCCTGGCGATGAGTTTCAGGAAAGGGTATGCAGCTTCGAACTCCTGAAGGGTGCCTACTAGCTTGTCCCCGACCTTCCCCTCTTCCAGCCCCTGCTGAATGCTCTTCCCCTCGTCGGGACCGCAGTAGCCTAGGACGTTTGGCCTGTATGCATGTTTCGCGTGGAAGAGAACTCCGCTTTCCCTCATCTTCTTCGCGCCTCGGCGGGCATCTGAATTGCTTTCCTGACCTCGTCCCACGCCTTCTTCTTGTTCCTCGCCTCCGACGCGGTCAGGATAGAAAGCGCCATATTCCCGAACACCTCGACGAAGTCCCCGGCCCCGGCCTTCACCATCGAGACGTCGACATCATCGAGGGCCCTTCCGTCGAAGAACTCGACCCTCGCCCTCCCTTCCGAGGCCGAGGTGACCCTTCCTGCCCTCGTGATGCACATGATTCGGCTTTCGCCCTTCCGGATTATAAATTCTTGAGGCCTAATCGGGGCCCTCCTTTCTCACCCCGCCTCTAGCCTCGTGTAAGAACAACGCGGCTCCCACCATCAAGACAGCAGGGACCATTGCACCCAGAGCAAGGGCCCTCCCAACCCCCAAGGAGAACAGGGCACCAGGAAGAAGGGTACCTATCACAGCGGCAACGGACTGGAAAGTGGTTGTGAGGCCAAGAGCGGTGCCTGTCTTCCCTTCGGAGGCGTCTGACGCCAGGGCCTGCATCACCGGGAATATCGCCGAGCTGAAGAAGCCCATGACCAGGGCGCTCGCTATCCCGAGTAGGAAGTCGGAAGTGGAGAAGAACACGGCATAGGCGCACACGACGACAAGAGCAAGGGCAAGGAGGAGCCTGTCCCTCCTCAGCCTATCCGATATCCTACCCAACAAGACCTTTCCCGCCATGCCGGAGACGAGGACGGCTGCGGCGATCAGCGCCGCGACGGGGACGCTTGCACCCAGCGCCGAAGAGTAGTAGTAGGGCAGGTAGGCCACCTGCCACACCGAAGCCCAGGTGGCGAGGAACGCGAATGCCATGATGACGGCGACCCCCCTTTTCTTCAGGACAGTGGAGGCGTCCCTCCCCAGCGAGAGGGTTCCAGTCTTGGTCTTCGCCTCAGAAAACGTGCCCTTCGACGCGAAGACTCCCCCCAGGACAGGGAGGCCAAGAAGGGGGGCAACGAAGAACGCTGTTCTCCAATCGGCGGTTAAAGAAAAGGCGATTGAGCCGAGGCTGTTCCCCGTGGCTCCTCCCAGGTCGAAGCCCGCATAGAATATTCCCAAGGCCAGACCCTTGCTCCTGCCAAAGTAGTTCGCCACGGCTGACATTGCCGCCGGCCAGAAGAGGCCCTCCCCGAACCCGCTGACTAACCTGAACACGAAAGCCTCTGTGAAGCTTGTCGCCAGCCCGATGAGCCAGGTGAAAGCAGTGAACACCGCCACTCCGACCAAGATGACATTCCTGTGTCCATACCTGTCCGAGAGATAGCCCGAAGCGAGGACGAAGACGAGCACTCCGATGAACTGGGCCGAAGCAAGCCAAGCCGTTCCTGAAACCCCGAGAACTGTCACCTTCCCGGCGCCCAGGGACGCGGTGAGGGGCTTGAGCATCGACGAGAGAACAGTCCTGTCGGCAGTGAATGCGAAGTATCCCAGGAACATTATCGCGAGGAAAAGGGCCGCCCCTCTCGCGTCCGTTAGTGCGTCAGCTAACCTTCGTCCGGGTATGACAGACAACTAATCCTCTGGCACCCTTGTCGCGCTGGTTTTCAGTGCGGATAAGCTTGCGGCCCCGTCGCAAGCCAGCAGGCTGCCGCTAACGGCCAGTCCCCTCAGGAACCTTGATTTCGAAACCTTCCCTGGCGCCCGTTTCCTTCCAGTATTCGTTGATAGATTCCTGAATGGTATCTATGGCCTGTGTATTCTCCACGGGCTCGAATAGGTGGCTGAATCTCTCCTGGGTCTTGAGATAGGTCTTCACGGGCGTGAGCACCCTAGGGACGAGAGTGTGACGAACTACGCCGTCGACGGATTCCCTCAGGGGCCAAACCCCTGTTTGGACCGCGAGCTTTTCCAACTCGATCGAGTCCCTGGAGTCGAATCCCCATCCCGTGGGGCAGGCCGCAAGGGCGATGTAGAGCTTGGGCCCTTTGATTCCCATCCCCTTCTCCACCTTCCGCAGAAAGTCCAGGCCATGAGAATTCGAGAGGGTCGCCACATAAGGCGCCTTCATCGACCTCCACACCTCGAACAGGTCCTTCTTTCTCACGGTGTTCCCGAGCGGGTACGCCGCAGTGGCCGGGGTCGTCTTCGTGGAAGAGCCATATGGCGTAGAGGAAGACACCTGGAAGCCAGTGTTACCATATGCCTCGTTGTCGTAGCAGAGGTAGTAGAAGTCGAGGCGCCTGTCTATTGCCCCGGCGGTGGACTGTAACCCTATGTCGTAGGCCGCACCGTCCCCCGTGACAACGACCACCTTCAGGTCCTCGGAGGCGGGGATTTTCCCCTTCGCTATCAGGACGTCCAGTGCGTCCCTTACACCCTGTGCGCCGGCCGGGGCGCTAGCGAAGGCTGTGTAGAGCCAGTTCGACTTTAGCGGGCTGAGGGGGTACGACATGGTCACGGTCATGCACCCGGCCGCGTTGACCCAGGCGACATTGGGACCAAGGACCTTATGAAATATCCTAACCGCCAGAATCCCCCCGCACCCGGCACATAGCGTGTTCCCCGGGCTGAGGTAGTCATCCGCGGGCATGTCCTTCAGCGTCTTGAAGCGTGTGGTCGCGGCCATCAGCTTCCCCCCTCTGCTACGGCGACCATCTTCTTGACCCTCGTCAGTTCATCTTCTCTCATGAGGAACATCGGGCGAGGCGTCTTCCCCTCCTTGTCGATTGCCATCATCTCTTCGAAAATAGCTCCCATTTCCTTGGCCGTGGTCTGCTTCCCTCCGAGGGCCCCGACCACGGGGAGTATCGCCTTCGGCCTTCCTCTGACGTGGTAGAGGGAAGCCGCCACCTCGGGATACAGGATGCCCCCCAGGCCCGGTGCTAGGTTCTGGTCAAACACTGCCACGACCTTCCTTCCGCCTAGGAGGGCCGCGATTTCTTCCGATGGAAAAGGCCTCACCATTCGGAGCTTAAGAAGCCCCGCTCGGACCCCCCGCTCTCTCATTCTTTTCACTGCCTGCCTGCCTAGCGCCGTGAACGAGTTGGACATCACTAGGACGTACTCTGCGTCGTCGAGCATGAATCCCTCGACAGGCCCGTAGGCCCTGCCGAAGAGTTCCTCGTAAACCTTGGCCGCCTCTTCGAAGACCTTCTTGGCCCGGAGGGCTGCGGCGTGGGTGTTGTACCTGAGATAGCTGTACATGAACCCCTCGAACACTGTCGTACCTCTTGACACTGGTTTGCTCGCTCGTAGTGGGTTGATTGGTTCGTAGGGCGGAAGGAAACTGTCCACGGCATCCTGTTCGGGGAGGAGGACGGGCTCGCGAGTAAAGGAGAGGTAGAACCCGTCCAGGTTCACAATTGCCGGGAGCATCACCCGCTTGTCTTCGGCGACCCGATAGGCAAGCAGTACGAGGTCTGCGACCTCCTGGCACGTCTCGGAATGAAGCTGCAGGAACCCGCTGTCCCGCGCAGAGAGGACATCGTTGTGATCAGGCTCGAGAACTATGGGGGCGGCGACGCCCCTGGAAACGTTCGCGAGAAGCATGGGCGCCCGCCATCCTGAGATGTTGTAGAGCATCTCCAAGGTGTAGAGCATACCCTGGCTGGACGTCGCGGTGAACACCCTTGCCCCTGCAAGGGAGGCAGCGCCTGCTGCCGTCATCATAGAGTGCTCGGACTCGAGCTGCACGAACCGCGAATCCATAGTCCCCTCCCGAACCCAGTCTGCTATTGTCTCGATTATCTCGGTCTGGGGGGTGATGGGATAGGCAGGAACGTAGTCGACCCTCGCCAGCCTGGCTGCGGCGGCGGCGGCAACGTTGCCCGTCAGAAGCTTCCCTTTCACGGCACAGAACCCTCTCTCATCTGAGACACGGCCCTAAGGGGGCACTCCGTCATGCAAATCATGCACCCCTTGCAGTTATCGTAGTCAATCTTCACCCTGCCATCCTGGTCTATAGACATCGCAGATTCGGGGCAGTAGGCGTAGCATATCATGCAGTCCGTGCATTTCGCGTAGTCGATAGTCGGCCGGAAAGTCCTCCAGTTCCCGGTGTGGCGCAGGTACGAGTTCCCGGTCTGGGTCACGGCCTCGATCCCACCTTCGGCCACAACAATTGCAAACGGGACCAGCTCCTCGTTCGACACGATCTCTTCCGTCTTCAGCACGGCCGGCGTCAATTCGCTGTAGATTGCCGAGGCGAATTCCAGGTTTTTGTTTGCCATTTCGGCAGACAGCCCAATTTCGCGGAGCTCCTCAGCTACTGCAGTCATAAGGGCTTCCTTCTTGATTCCAGATATCCTCGCGACTGCGGCCGCCATTCCAGCGCTAAGGACTGGTTTTCCGAGAATCTTCAGTGCCCGGCCAGTCAGGTCGACCGTGGTCACCCTGACGTCGTCCCTCCCGGGGATCACAGAACCAAATGGCTTGGTGGAGTTGATGACGGCGACCCCTCCCTTCCGGAGGCCGGCGAATGGGCTGGCGAGTGGGTCCGCGATGAGGGAATCGTCCATGACGGCCGAAATGTCTGGCGAGAAGATGAAACCCCGCTCGGTGACCTTTTCGCTTGAGAACCTGGTGAAGGCGGTGACTGGGGCCCCCCTTCGCTCTGCCCCGTAGATTGGGAAGTCTTGGGCAAAGTAACCGTCGTTGAAGGCGGCCTCCCCTAGAATCCTGCTCGCGGTCTTCGCACCCTGCCCCCCTCGGCCGTGAAAGCGGACCCTGACCATCATGCCCTAACAGTTTAGGGAACGCCTACTGGCTCAATTAAAGTGCGACCACGATTCTCAATGATGAAAACAACCGCGCCTCTTAGGCCGTCCCGCGCAGGTGTCATCGAGGGACGTCCAGTTCCACGCTGTGACGGCTTCTAAGCCTTGGCAGCCTGTGCCCCCGCCTGGCGGGCGACGGCGGCTCCATATGTCGAGCAGCTTCGCCCGTGTTTCCCTACGGACCCTGTCTTCAGAGGGTGGCCTGTTCGCCACCGTGGACGTTCGCCAGCGTTTCACCGCTGGTGGGCTAGCTTATCCAAGAGGATTCTCTGCTCGACTTGTGCCACGAGCCTCCTGGTCTGAACGACGACGTCTGGGTTGACGGATATGCTATCGATTCCACTTTCGACCAGGAATCTCGCGAACTCCGGGTAGACGCTCGGCGCCTGTCCGCAGATGCTTACCGTCTTGCCGTACTGGTGAGCAGTCTCGATGAGACTCTTGATTGCGCGTTTCACTGCCAGGTTCCTTTCGTCGAAAAGAGGCGCCAGAATCTCGTTATCTCTGTCAGCGCCCAGTATG
>DASPOK010000078.1:0-7657 GCA_035626075.1 Nitrososphaerales archaeon | reverse complement strand
AACTACTCTGAGACCTACTTCGCTCTGACCTGGGGAACCGCAGTCCTCTTGACCTGGGTGGTCGACCGCACGTTCCTGCTGGCCGTGGTTCCGACATTGTTCATGGCCTGGGGGGACGGGGTGACCGGGGTTGTGCGGAATTTGATGTACAAGAAGAGGACGAAAGCGTGGGAGGGCTCAATCGCGATGCTCCTTGTCTGCCTCCCCGTGGGAGCCCTAATGGGGGTAGCAGGTGTGCTCGCAGGGGTGGCAGCGACGGCAGTGGAACGGTTCGAGAGGATTGACGACAACATCAGCGTCCCACTGGTGAGCCTGGGGCTGTTGATACCGGCATTCGTGTTCAAATTAAACATCCCAATCCTGTAGTCCCAAGCAGTCGGAGAGAGTCGGGGTCCGCCGAGGTTAGAGTTGGTTCCCGCAGTGGCAGGGATGGTGGATGCCGAAGGCAACTTCCGGGCGCGTGGGAGTAAGTGTTGTGGCGGGGAGTGTGCAACACTTACTCGATTGTGTGGTAGTCAAGGAGTTGAGATTGCGCTAAGGGGTTCAGCGGGGCTGACGTGCACTACTCCACACAGGGGTATTAGTCGTCCAAAACCAACAAAAACGCTAGGCCGTTCTCAGTAGCGATGGACACGCTCGGTCTATTCGACCAGAACGGTGAAGTGCGGTTCCGAACTCACGGATGTGTCGAATCCCACCGAATCCGACATCTAGGTGGAGCTCAGAAAGGCGGCCATGCATTCGGGGGCGAGCCGATAACTCAGGCTATTCCGCTCCTCGTCAGACATCCTTAACGCTGTCAGGGCAAGATATCGACATACCCCTAAGAGAAGTATCATAATCCCAGTCGCCGAGTTTACGGCGGTCTCCCCCACCGTTCACTGTGACCATTCCAGTAGGGGCGAACTGTTCTGGTTGTTCTATGTTGGGTTGTGTCTAGGTGAGGAACCTAGTCTAAAAACCCTTCCGATGTAGACTCTATAGTCGCGATTCATTCGGCGGGTGCCCGGGTCGATAGCCCGCTTGGGTGCGTCGGGACGGTTCTGATCGCCTCACGCGGCTAGGTTTCTCTGTCAGGACGGGAACAAAGCCTAGCCCTGCCAGCAAGAAAGACAAGGAGCGGCGTCCTTCGGGGGATATCGACGTTGCGCGAGCACTCGGGATTCTGGAGTTCCCTGCTATCGTCCGCTGGGGGAACGTGTTTCGGACTCTGATTCGGAGAAGGAGCTCATTTTGAGCGCGACCGAGGAAAACAAATGGCCCAGACGAGGCTCGGGGGGTGGGAAACCATGCTACGGGGGGATTTGAGCGCGGGAACTCGCGGTCTTGCAAGGTCCAAATTCAGGCCACAAACACCATTAGAGTGACGAGGACGACCGAGACGATTGCCAGACACCAAACCCAGCACTCTTGGCCAAGTCCTGAAGAGCCCGCTCGCCGGGAGAATCGTCTCGTTCATGGCGTACGTCACGGCCCTTGGCACGCTGCTCGACGTCTTGACCACGTTGATAGGACTGTCGAGAGGCGGACAGGAAATCTACGCGGAGAGCATAGCCATAATGGGCGTCGTCGGAGTAACCGGGTGGGTTCTCTTGAGGATAGGGATGGCGACAGTCTATGTTCTGGTCGGCGCAGGGTTCAGGGTCTGGTGGAAGAAGTTTCCCCCGCCCCTCTGCCTCTTCTTACTAGTCGGCTTTGCGACCGATTGCGTCATTACTTTCAGTCCCGTTCTCTTCAACCTAGGACAACTTCTTCACCTGTGAGACAAAACGGGGAACTTAGAGGCACGGAAGCTAGTCCCAATAGATCCCGCAGATGAGTGACTGGGCTTCAAAACGGGGTGGGGCTTTCTTGCAAAGTCTGCGAGTTGACACAAGATCTGCACAATTCCGTAGAAGGTCCGCGTGCCAGCAGGTCAGCGACTAACCGACAGCTGGGCTTCTCTCCCCGAAGCATGATCTCTGCATGGCCTTTTTTGATGAAGGGTCCCAGCACTTTCGGCGCCTGCAAAGGGGAGAGGGGACCGCGGATTTGACGGACAGGTGGATGATTGCACCAGTTTCAGAGTCCATAACCCGTTAATTATGAATCTCGCCAGAATTTGTCAGTGATGGATACCTCTTACTGGTTCCTGCCTCTGACCGCAGCCGGCATCGTGGCCAGCACCGTTGCACACTGTGTTACTCTGTTGGGGTTGGCCAAAGGTTTGGTCATTGAAGGCAACCCGTTCGCCATTTTTCTGAGCATGGGTAGGCTTGGGGTTCCATTGACTTCGAGCATCATTGGAGCGGCCTATTTGCTTACCTGGGTCGTAGGCCAAAGGCCAGCAAGAACTCAATCGGATATTCTCGCATTCCGCGCGGCAGTCATTGGGATGACGGCTTTCTTTCTTCTGGACATGATGAACGATCTAGTGGTCGTCTTTTGAAGTGTCCTGCTTTTCTTTGCTCCCTCGTTTTGTACTCTGCCTGACGCGCAACTGATTCCCGCGCGAGACCAGAGGAAGGGAAACGAACCCGAGGTTGGAGTCCCACGGGGGTTTGCTGCCATTCGGGTTCGATTCGCTGCAGATGAAAATGTTGAACTGACCCTTAGCCCTTGAACTCCACGGACAGCTCCCGCAAGACTCCCCCGAGGTTTTCGACGGCGTGAGTCTCGGCCCCGTCCGAGTCTGACCAAGAAACCTCTCCTTTCCTCACGTTGACCACCGTAGACTTCCCTCCTTCATTCGTCGATTTGATCTTGCCCTCATTCAGGGAGTAGGAGAGGCCTCTGTTGTGGGAGTGCATGGGCATCCTTTGGCCACTCTTCATCGTGATTTCGATAACGCGGACCACGTCGTTCTCGAAGACCACCCTCGCAAACCTCGGAGCCACTTTGAGGATGTGTTTAGCCAAGGTGTAATGCATCTGCATTTGCCATATTTCAAGATAAGCCGGACATCCTTTGCCGGCGGGGTCGCGCTCACCTCCGTCAGACGAAGCTGTGATTAGCAAATGGAGAATGCGAGCACATAACCCCGCTCAGGTTGGCTTACGAAAACACACCTTCCTTTGCTCTTGACGAAATGCTTAAGCAACTATCGCAGCAATTGGTGCTTAATCATGGCTCTCTCTCGACAGGTGATAAGTGTTGACGTAGGCTCACTTTTTACCATCCTTTGGTCAGTCCTCTGGCTCGGCTTACTCGTCTACTGGTTGAACTGGTTCTACAAGGCCGTGAAGAGAATTGAACGATCAGTTGAGTCTATCAAATCACAACTCGAAGGCATGAAGCAGACTCAGACATGAACTGGCAGAATCCGGGAACGTCAAGAATGTACCGAAGCCAAACGACTGAAGAAAGGATGGCAGAGGCCTATTAACTTTCCAAGCGAGATTTGGGCGCGGGAACCCGTTTACTTCCGCGTAAAGACGCAGAAGAACGCAAACACCATAAGAGAGACGACCAACCCCACGACGATTGCGAGATACAAGACCCACCTTCGGCGTATTCCTGAGAGGCTCCCGTATCCAAAGAGTCGCTTCATACCTTGCATACCTCACAGTCGTTGGAACTCTGCTCGATGTTTTGACTACAATCATGGTTTTCTCGATGGGCGGGCATGAGATCAACCCGTTAAGCATCAGCATCATCGACGCGACAGGGCTCGTTGGATGGACAGCCCTGAGGGTAGAAATGGCAGTTACATTCCTCTTCCTTGGCTTGGGGTTCGGACGCTACTGGGCGAAGTTCCCTTATCCCCTCTGTCTGCTCTTCCTCGTTGTGGTGAGCTACTTCTGCGTAGTCTTTGGCGCCCCATTCTTCCATAACCTCATACAACTGTGAGACAAGAGAAACCAACCGTTAAGCTCCCCCTAACTGCGAAAACAATCGACCATCAACTCAACACGTTTCGAACTCCGATTGAGTAAAGTAGCTCATTTCGAGTGTGATTCAGAAGAACGATACAATTTGGCCGCTCTCCTGACACGCATGTTCTGAATGCCCCAGGCGAGACAGAGGCATGGGAAACGAGGTTCAGGCTCAGGCTCAGTAGGATACGTTTCCGGATAGGCTCGAATGTCGACGCTGTTTAGTTCGGGACTGAGCCAGGACCCCCTTCTACCCCACTGCCTTCCGCTGGGTCGCGTGATGGATGTGGACCCAGAATCTGAATTGATTGTTGCTCTTTCTCAAATACGGGGAAGGAAGCCCAGCCCCGTATGCCGGCTGTCGTGGCCCACAGCCATTCAAGTTGCTCGCCAATGATGCGGGAGTCGGTGGGCTATGGCGACGGGTCCCTGGTGGCTTCGGCTTGGTAGAGCTGTTTCTGGCCGTCTTCTTGATGCTCGCAAGTTCCTGGATTCTAGGAGAGACGGTCAACAGGGTAGGACAGCCGGCAGTCGTGGGTCAGCTTCTAGCGGGTGTCATAATCGGTCCCTCTCTGTTCAACATTGTTCAGCCGACCGCGGACCTTGGCGCGATCCAAAGCGTGGCGCTCTTCTTCATAATGCTCCTTACCGGCCTCGCAGTGCGACCGTCCAAGATTATCGCTGCGGGCAAGCGCGGTGCAATCGTATCTTCGGTCGCCTTCATTGTCCCGTTCGTCGCGGGGTCCGAAGTGGCAAGAATCTTTGGAATCGGATTACTTAGCTCGCTTACGGTGGGCCTTGCTGTCTCAATCACCGCCGTCCCGGTGAACTCCATAATTCTGATGGAGATGGGAATCCTTGACAGCGAACTGGGGTCCGTGGTAATCGCTGCGGGGGTGATTGACGATGTGGTCGCCTTCGTGGCGCTGGGGATGATTCAGCAGCTGGGCTCGGGACAAACAGCAGGGAGCCCAACCTTCGGCCTGTCAATCAGTGAAGTGACATTCTTCCTCGCCGCTCTCTTCCTATGTGAACACCTGCTCAGAATGAACGTCGTGCGGGTGCGCAAATTCACCCGTCGGTTGGCCTCCCAAATGAGAGCACCTGGGTCGTTCATTGCCACCCTCTTCACCTTCGCCGCAGGCGTGTCCGTGCTGGCCGAATGGGCCGGGCTACAACTGCCAATTGGCGCTTTCTTCTCAGGGCTCCTTCTGAGTGAGCTAGCAGGGCCCGAGAAGCTTGGCAAAGCTGACGAGACTATCAGGGGAGCTGCCTTCGGATTCTTCGGACCTCTAGCATTCGCCTTCATCGGCACTGAGATGGCCGCTACCTCAATTGGCCAGGCTGGGTTCCTCATTGCCGCCCTTCTATTCGTTGCAGTTGCTAGCAAACTCTTCGGCGGGTATGTGGGTGCTAAGTTGGCGAGGTTCCCCTCGGCGGAGAGTGTGACAATAGGATTCCTTATGAACTCAAGAGGCTTTGTGGAGCTTGTTGTCGCGGCCGCCGCATTTCAGTTGGGACTAATCAACGAAGTCCTTTTCTCGGTGGTAGTCTTTGTCGGAATAGTGACTACGATAATCTCTCCAGTCGCTTCGCGGATGGCAATCAGAAGGACGCAGATGGGAATCCCACGCCTTGGTATCATTGTGCAACAGGCGCAGAACGAGTGAGATAGCGGGTCCAAGGACCTCTGGGTCAGGCAGGTCGTTGTGTAAACGGGCTGCAATCAGGTTGGTTGGGGGACTGCTGTAGCGCGAAGAATCTCCTTAACTTCCTGCTGCGTCACGTAGCGGTACGTGATTGCTAACAAGAAGAAGGTCCACACGACAAAGAAGATGTCGAATGAGAAAACGACAGATGGCAGAGTGAAGATGCTCGATATCCCCGCATCAATGGAGAGCATCGCAGCGGACAGTAGGAACGCTAGGCTGGCCAGCCTCAGCAGATACTTCCTTGAAAACGCCTTCCCGTACACCAGGCCGTAGACAACAAGGAACTGCACAACTCCGACGATGACCACAAGGACACCGATTGGGACTTGCAACAATGCCAAAAGGCGTGCCGAGTTGGGCATCGGGCCCTGATACATGTAATTCGCGAACTGGAATGTACCCTCGTTGGCACCCTGGATGACATCGATGATTCCGCCGACAAGTGAGAGAACAGTGAGGATTCGAAGGAACGTAGATTTCCCTCCCCTTCGATAGAGCTGCTTCGCTGGCGTCGCAACTTCCAGACTGAAGCCGCAGTAGGGGCACGCCACATAGCCCGGCCTCAGCTCCCGCTTGCATGATGGGCAGAACGGCTTCAGCTGTGTCGCGCAATAGGGGCAGTAGCCGAAGTCCTCCCCAACCTCCTTCCCGCAGTTCGGACAGGCTGGGCGGGGGTTTGCCATCAACCTGATGCTCCTCTAATCACCCTTGATACCATACGGCCATCTCCTAAGTCCTCTCGTCATGCAACGCGCACGGTCGATTCCGACTCATGAGCAGTTTCTCATTTGCCCGATTCATATTTACCGAATATGGAGTATGAATTCAGGCTCCCACCTTTCGTTACCAAGAGCGCTTCCACAATTGAGATGAGACTGGGACATGGTAAACGAGGTTCAGACCTGCTCGCTGAGAGAGCGAGGGTGAGCAGCCAGTTGCACCACGTGGATCACGAACTCGGCACGAAAGGATGACTGATTATTCGGAGGTCTCATCCTAGCGGAAAGCCCGAGCGTTCTCTACAGTGTTCAAGTTTCGAGGCTTGAACAATAGGAGGCCTCTAGTGCCTAGCTGGCATGGGAACTCCAAATGACCTCTGTTCACCAAATTCGGCTAAAATCTGCCCCGGGCGAGACTGGGGGATGGGAAACCATGCCCAAGTGCCTAAGCAATCTGCATGCAACTGGCACGGAGTAATGGCTCTCTCTCGATAGGTGATAGGGGTCGACGTAGGCTCGCTGGTTACTATCATTTGGTCCGCCATCTGGCTCGGCATACTCATCTACCTGCTGAACTAGATCTACAAGGCCGTTAAGAGAATGGAGGAGATGCTTCAGGCAATCGAGGCCAAACTCGATGGCAAGCCTCAAGGTTGAGGTCGGGCCCGACGGAATTCACAACCAGGTGGGTTCCCTTTGTCGGCCAGCTTAGACCGGATTAAGCGCCGTGCCCTGAGCCCCCGAAGCGTCATGAAGGTCTCGCTGTTGGTATTCGTGCTCGTGCTTACAACCTGGGCACGTTAATCTGAATGTGGAGGCTCTATCCGGCTTGGCTCCGAAAGGCACAGGTATCCATCTCATGCAGAAAGGATTCTTGCAGATGACGGCGGTTTTTTTGCCTCGAGAATCGGACGGTGGGTGTCGGGCCATTGGTGATCACATGTGGCATCCCCCTGAATTAATGTTTGCCAAGCACACTCGTTCGAGCCAATTACCGCGTGCTGTGAATCGGCCAAGAATGGACTCGGTTTGTCAGATTGAGTCTGGAAACTGCCCCGGGCGAGATTTGAACTCGCGTCGCTAGCTGTCTCTCATCTTGGTCGAGAGGCTAACATGCTTGACCGGGCTACACCACCGGGGCCCCGCCTGCCTTCTCGAGGTGTGGTTATAGTGATTTCCACATGTAAACGGTCCACTAGACTCGAGACCCCTACAGGAGGTTGACCTACATATTCTGCTTGAGTACCGACTTGGCGGCGAGCTTGATGTCTGAGGGCTTCACAGTCTTCCTGCCGGCATGGGCGGCCAGCTCCACCGCGGCCTTGGAGATCTGCATCCCCACGTTCTCGAGCTCTGTCCTGAGCTCGATGGC
>DASPOK010000077.1:0-3179 GCA_035626075.1 Nitrososphaerales archaeon | reverse complement strand
GCTCATTCTGTTCTACATCCTGCTCAACAGGATTGCCTACGACTGGACCGGCCAGCTCTATCCAGTCGGTTCGGGCTTCCGCCTCGACTTCCTTACAGGGGGCCTGGAGGACTCCATCCCATTCGTGCCACAGATGGTGATCTTCTATGTCTATCTGTTCTATCCGATGGTGATTTTGACCATGCTCTATTTCGCCTTCGTCGAATACAAGAAGGGCTACGCCCTGGGATGGTCGCTGGTGTTCATAAACGGAATCGCTGTCCTTGTCTACGCCTTCTTCCCCGTCTCGGTCTACTGGTGGCATCAGCAGTTTCTAGCACAGCCGTTGGTAGGCAACTTTTGGGCCAACGAGACCTACAGCGTGTGGGCGGGGGACACCACGTTCAACTGCTTCCCCAGCCTGCACGCAGCGGTCTCTACGATTTGCTTCTACACATGGTACAGATACAACAAGGTCAGGCCAGGCAGAGTCACCGCATCAGTCGCCGCCTTGGCGCTCTTCATCACAGTGGGGGTGATCCTATCGACACTCTTCCTAAAGCAACACTACGTGGCAGACGAGGTTGCGGGGATTGTCTTGGCCCTGGGCATCGGGTACCCGCTCTTCAATAGGTTCTGGAGGCCCCAGGCACCTGGAACTACGATGCCTGCCGCGCAGAGTACCTCCTGAGACCTGGGCCCTGACGGAAGCAGTCGTCCTGATTCGAGTAGGCTATCCTCCGCCACAACGAAATTCTAAGCCAGGTGTAAGGGGAGAATCGAGATCAGCCGCTTCTTCGGTTCCCAGATGACCCACGCCCCGCGGCCCTGGCAGAGATTCAGCCAAACGAGTAGTAGCGAGGGGAGGATTTGAACGTGCGGTCGAGCCGCGACTCGATCTCCGCTCTGCGGGTCTCTTGGCTTTCGCTTATGAGCCCGCCGGGATGATCCTTACCCCCACAGGGGGTCTGGCTTCCCCACCTCGCTTCGATGGGTGGCTTGAAGACTGCTCTTATAGGCTTCGGGTGGCTTTCTCAGCCTCGTCGGCGGAGGACACCCTTCGAAGAACTCCGCAGATGGGTGCCTCCCATTGACACTCCCATTTTCACCGAAGACTTTGAGAATCCTCATTGCTCTGCAGCGCTTCGAAGGCTCTGTGAGGTGAGGCGCAATGATGTGCAGGACTTTGATGGCCCTCTGCTCTGAAACCTGAGCATACCAGCCGAGCAGCCTCCCGTGGTCCCGACGAGGATACGAATTCACTCCCATGATTCTACATGCCTCCGAGATGATCTCCTTGGTAGTACAGTAGATTCGCAGCCTTGGGTGTGTCGTGTCTCTGTTCTTCCGGTAATGAACGTGGATGAATCCTTCACCATCAATCAATCCGGTGAGCCAACCAACCTCGAATGGATCTTCTTTCTCCAGCGGAAAGGTGTCCGTGCCCTAGTAGGTCATTGCCACTCTTAAGGGCCAAGATGGTTACTGAGGAATTTGAATCTGCATGCAGGCCGCCCTGTAATATCTGCAGCAGGTGCACTTGGAGCAGCTCTCGTAGTCCTTGTGCTTACAGACCTTACAGATGCAGGAAGCCATCATTCGGCCGCCCTTGAGTGAGATTCTTTAATATTGTCGAAGATGAACTTCTCAGGGTCTTCTCCCAGTTCCTCCTGCAGCCTCCTCTTCAGGGCGAGGAGCCTCGTTACGTCATGCGATTTTATGGTGAACCTATGGACTTCTTCGTCGAATGGCCTGACTTCGTCTCTGCCGACCATCTTGTCTGCGAAGCAGACGATTCTCTCCTCCAGGGTACGAGGGATGTAGTCGAGGTCGGGGAGCCCAAGCCTCTTCGCCTCTTCGGGCGCAATCCCGGCCCCGACGTGCCGCCGGACTATTTCGACCACCTTCCTGTCTACCCCATCCTTCTCAATCATGCCCGCGCCTTCGACCGCATGCCTGACGGTCTGGATTCTCGACCTGCCTATGTCGTGCAGCAGGGCAGCCGCTACCACGGCTTTCACGTCCACGGCGTGTCCCCGACGTTGGAATTCCTTCACGAGCAGTTCCGCTACTTTAGCGACCGTCCTGCAGTGTTCTATGACGGTCTGGTTGGACCCGTACTTCCGGTGCAGGGCGATGGCCTCCCCTTCAGAGGGGATCACTTGGCCAGTTCCTCTTCCAGCTGCTTGATCTTCCAGCGCAGGGAGTCCTTGAGCTCGGCATTGTCCAGGCGGTTAAGTGGCTTGCCGCAGGTAGGGCACTTGAAGAAGTTCTCCATGGCATCCTCGAACGTCCTCGTCAGGCAGGTGGCCGTGCCGCAGTGGTAGAACTCGTGCATATCCTCAAATTCCAGCCTCTGCCTAAGCCTGTTGAGGACCTTCCTCCTCTGCGTCTGGATGAAGCCATCCGTCTGGTCCCGCTGGGCCTTCCATCTGTAGACGAACCAGCCCCGCTTCGGGTCCCTGACTCTCACACCGGTGATTAGGCTTCGCCCGAAAAGGTCGTAGAGCGCCTTCCTGACTGTCTTTATCTTGAGACCGGTAGCCGAGGCGATTTCTTCATCGGTGGCGTTCTCGTTGTTCAGCAAGGCTCTGGCCACCCTGACGTAGTCAGGACCGCCGATGAGTCCTGCGACCTTGACAAACGTGTCTTCGTACTCGATCTTCAATTTTCTACAACTCTCTTGCCCCGGGCCGAGGGCAAGATTCGAAGCCTGCTTTTTTGAAACGCCCTCTTAAGCTCTTCCCCGCCCTGGATTTCATGCAGCGCAATAGCAAGGGCCGCAATTTCCGAGTGCGGCTGCGACGTGACGGCTACGTTGAAGTCCGCCTCATGGTAGACCCTGCCAGGGACCTTGGGACCCCCCACGACTATCAACAACTTCGCCTCCCTGCGAAGGTCAAGTGCGACGTCTTGGATGGGTAGCCCATACATCGTCAGATGGACTACCTTTCGCCCTTCCTTCTTTGCGTCCTGGATGACCTTCCTCCACGACACGCCCAGGATAGCCCTGAAGTCTCCTCCCCAGGTCTTGTTGACCTCCTCGAGGGTGCTAGTGACATCCTTCTCGGCGTCCTCCATGTAGATGGACTCTGCCCCCAGCGCCCTCGACACTAGGCAGAGATGGGTCAGCGTCCTGTCATCCCTGACATACCTCTGTCCCACCCGAAGGACTCTGATGCTCCTGTCTGCTTGTAACT
>DASPOK010000076.1:0-34729 GCA_035626075.1 Nitrososphaerales archaeon | reverse complement strand
CAGTATGAGCATAATGGAATACATCGCTCACGGGGCTTGGAATGGCAGTCAGGAGCAGGTTCCAGTGAAGGGAACCGCGGATTCACCGCTCACGATCAGATTCCCTGTGACGGTTTGCCCGGCCGCAAGGGTGTTCGCTGTGGGTCTGAAGTGAAGCGCCTGGTTCGTTGCGAAGGGATAGACTGTGTATGAAATTGTGGTGTTATCGTTTAGACTGGCAGGACTAATCCCCGTAATCACCCCTGACCCTCCCCCTACATTCTCTACGGTGACCGTCAACGAGTTGCTCGCTCCCCCAATGCAACTTGTCGCCTGCACGCGGATGTCCGCCGTCGTCGGGACACCTCCTCCTGTCGTAAGGGTGTAGGTCGAAACCGAAGTGACGGTGCGTCCGTTGGCGCTCCCAACAAGATAGCCAGCACCGGCACCGACAAGTATGGCCACAACTGTCACTACGGCAACGACAGCTCCTCTCAAATGGGTGGCTCAAAGACAGGGAAGCAGGATATACATCTGCCGGATTCAAACAGCAAACCGTGTAGGTCTCGACGGCCCCACTTTCGAAGTCGGGTGCTAAGGCGCGCAAGCTATTGACATTCGTGAGTGCTTGCAATTCAACACTTTACGCATCGTGTTGAATGGCAAGGACCGGGTTGTGTTCTGGCAGAAGTTAGACAATTCAGAAGGTGCTTAGGCCCGCATCTGCAGGCTCGAATCCCGGCCGGGGCAGTTCTGAACTCCGTTGTGCAAACAGAGTACAATTCGGGGTATTTGACAGACTTCGCGCTGAACGTTCGCGGATAATCTGGTTACAGTGCTAAGATGCTACCGAGAAAACCGTTCTAGTATCTAGACGTATTTACCACCGCTTTGCTTGATGATTTGTTGTATAGACGAGCGGCGTCACGACCCGCGGCATTCATTGCCATCTCTACACTTGTGGTAGTTCTCATTCTCGGAGTTTCAGTAGTCAATCTGAATCAGGGTGCAAGTATGAGGTCGTCCACAACGTCGTCCTCAACCTCTTCCACACCGAGTTCGTTCTACTCAACGACCTCCAATCTTCCCCCAATGACTAACGAGTCATTCCAACTTGTCCAGGCGAGCGTCGTCAATCAAAGCGGTATCGCCGAGATTAATGCCACCTATCGCAGCAACCTAGCTACCTACGAAACCATCATTGTGAACGCCGTAGCTTATTCGGTCTCGACGAGCAACCCTTTCGGACCTCCTGGCGCCGTACTGTGTTGTACGATTGTCTCCTCACTACCACAGAAGAATGGGGTGGCATTTACGACGGCTCTGCAAGCTCCAGAAGGTACCCTCTTCTCTACGATGCTTTCTGTGCCTCGCTCCCTCAATGCCAGCACTTACGTCATCAAGCTCTTCATAAGCTCTTCAAAGGGTGTTCTGCTCTCGCCGAACTCCTTCGTGTTCCTCGAACTCGCCCCAATCATATCTGGGGGGCAGGCCGGGACTGGTCCCGTGTTCTACAATGAAGACAACGGGTTGGTTTATGTCGGTGATTCAGGATTAGACGCAGTCTCGGTGCTCAACGGAGCTACGGGCAAGCTCGTCGCCACCGTCTCACTTCCCGATGTAATCGGCCCGTTGCAGTTCTATACTTATGACCATGGCAATCGAGAGCTGTACATAGGCTCCGAGTTCTCCCCGGAGGTCTTCGCCCTAGATACGAACAGCAATTTCATAGTCAACAGGCTGGTGACGACCGGGGCAAACCAGTCCCTTGCCTCAATGGTCTATGACCCATTTGATGGCAAGATATTCGGAATCGACTTCGTTTACAGTCGCATCATCGTAATCAACGACTTCTCGAACCGGATCACGACAACTATTGAGGGGATTCAAGCCCCATTGGCTGCGGTCTTTGACGCGAAGGCGGACGAACTTCTGGTCCAAACCTACAATGGAACGACCTTCCGCATCGGAGGAGCCAATGACGTGATCGCTGGGACAGTACCAACGAATGCCACTGTTTTCTTCTACGACAACGACAATGGTCTGCTCTATGCCCAGAACCAAGCACAGATGATAGAGGCCCTGAACGCTACAACATTTCGACAGGTCGGCCCGACAGTTACCCTTCCCAACTCATCATCATTTCAGTTATACAATCCAATCAACAAGGATCTCTACTTCTATACTGGGTTGGACGCCCAGACGTTCAATCAAGCAGGTGGGGAACTCTTTGCGGTCAGCACCGAGTCGGACACGGTGGTCACCAAAATCCCCGTGCCTGGCTTTAATGGGGGGTTGGTAATCGAAGAGCCATCTTTTGTGCTCGACCAGTCGACCGGAGACATTTATGCCACTGAGGTCACGAATCCTCAGAACTATGCCATAGGCCTACTCCGGATAAGTTCCTCGAACACAATCGTTTCGCAAACCTTTCCCACAAATATGCCGCTGGGCTATCTCAGCTTGGACCCCAAAGATGGTATACTCTTCGGGGCGTACGGGTACGCCTCCTCGTCGGTCTTCATTCTGAACCTCCAATCAGGAACTGTGACGTTCCTCATTGTTGGGACGACCAGGACCTACGGCCTGCCTCCTTAATCATGGCTGAAATTGTTTCATCAGGAAACGACGATTGTCGAACGACCCGTGGAGGAGGCCTGGGGTTTCATGACTGACCTCGCGAACACGCCGAAGTGGGACCCAGGCGTCCTCGAAGTGAAGCAGACTTCGGAGGGGCCGGTCGGGGTAGGGACGACAATCCAATCTAGGCATCCGAAAGATAGGGTACTGAATGCACGTGCCATTGAGTACGAACCTAACCATAAGTTCACTTTAGAGTTCACCTCAGGCCCAGTTAAGGGAACGAGGGTCAGTTACAGCATGGAGATAGTTGAAGGGAAGACGAAGCTGACTCGGACGTTCGACCTGAAGTTTAGCGGTGCTTACAGGCTAGTCGGGCCATTCGTCGCCCGCGGTGCCAGGAGAGAGGGAGGGGCAGAAGTCAACAACGTCAAGCGCATTCTGGAATCCGAAGCGAAGACACAACCGAGCACGAACGAACCTTACAGAATCGGCCTGGCCTGAGCGCTGATAACCCCCCTGAATCGCTAGATCGTTCTCATGAGTAGAACTTTACACTCCACTAGGCTACCCTCTGAGGCATGAGACGAAGAACGGAGGCGGCCATCATGATGGTGTTTGTGTTTGCCCTGTTTGTGTTTCTTGTTCCGATAGTGCCTATGACTCTCAACTTGTGCCACCCCTTTTCCGGTTGCACCCCCGGCCTCAGGCAGGACTTCGCAACCGTGTCCATATCTTACTACGGTTTCGGTCTCGGAGGAAGAATCGTCACAACCTCGTATTCCGGCCACAATACGTTCCAGATTCTCTTCATGCCCGGTTGGATGTGCAATAAGACCATAACATCAAGTGGAACCGGAGTGACCTGTTATCAAGTCATGTGGCCACAATCCTAATGTCAGAAAGCCCCGTCCAGCCCCACCAAAATCGCTAGGCCGTTCTGGTAGGTAGGCGTAAATCCGACTGACGAGAACTAATCGAACGGCATGGAACATGAGGGCTAGAAACAAGATTGCAGTCGTCATCGCCGTGGTCGTGCTCGCTGTTTTCTTTCTTCCAGTGATTCCTAGCACTCTGAGTAGCGGGATGAGTATTGCTTGCGGCGGAGCATCATTCCCATGTCATTGGAGCCTCTCCAACCGAATTCCTTCTGAAGGGCGGGCGACTTACCACATCTACTCTTCTTTGACTAGTCTTACGTGGGCTTTAGGATGGGGCTTAGAGTGCTCCCCTGACATTGGCGGGTGCTGGTTCGGAAATCCGAACGCCTAGGCGTGGTCAACCCCACCAAAACCGCTGACTCGCGTCTGAACCCAGTCCTACTTACCGCCGCTTAGCGGACTAATCCGTCAGCAAGTCTGCTTGCTTGCTCGGCCCGCATCCGCATCATCGCCTAAAACTTAAGAAATTAGGTGAATCCCCGTGCCGTTTGAAAACCTGCGTCAAAGATAGTCTGGACTGAGAGAGCCTGCTTTGGGAACTTACTAAGCGGAAGATGGCCCTGGGGCAGGACTACCGACCATGAATGAAGTAGAATTCAATGCGACATAATATGCATAGAAGAGGCTGGGTCCTGAAGCAGGCCGCACCGAGTACTTGCAGTTAATCCAAGAAAGCCCGGAACTGTAGCCGAACGTGCTGTTCCCTAGAGTGGCGTTGTACCAAATTGTCACTACGTAGCTTTTGCTCGCGGAACCATTGATGTAGACTCTCTGAGTGCACCCCGACAGGGATCTTGCGGCGGTTACACAGTTGAAGATTACGGCTGTGGAAAGCGATCCGAGACATGGCGCGGGGACCCCGTTTGCGAGGCACCCAGGTGCAGACGACAGGTAGAGAAGTCCATACGGTGCAAACGCAAATGTGGTTGTGGCAGTTGTGCGGCTGGTACCATTGGAATAAGAGGTGGTTCCACTGCTATTGTGGATTGGCTGGACGAGACCATATGCACCGAGTAACATGATGACAACAACCACTACGGCTGCATAGACGGCGTAGGTTTGTTCGAGGGCGAGTCTGAGCGTCATTTCCAGTTCCCTCAGGCTCCACAGGGCTCTTCCCGAAAATAAGACTTGCTACTAACGCGTCGCAGAGTGCCGTTAAGCACCATACGCAAGGTGTCTTGTTTGTCAAGCATCATTATCCGAACTTCTCTTTGTCCGGATCCTGTGTATTACGGCGTACGCCGCCACAGCAGCTACCGATGAAACAATGCCCAACACAACTAGTGGGCTAAGAGACATCAGGAAGTAGAAGGGTCCTCGTGGTCCCCCTGGCGCATTTGGATTAGTCGAATAGACCCAAGCCGCCACAGTGTGGGGAGATTTCGTGTCGTAACTCGGGGACGCTCCAGGAAGACTCGTGAACGATGGGTTCCTCTGAAGGTAAGAGAAACCGGAGCTCTGGTTGTCGATGGATACCCACACCGGTTTGCTGGTCTCGAGTGCCATTGCTAAGGTGGAGCCCGATGGAATCCCTGGCCAGCCAAAGGTGTGATAGATGCCCACTTCCCAGGTCCAATTCGTGAAGACGGCAAGGTCGGGAGAAATCGACATCAGCATGTGGGGTCCGCAGGCCCCAAGGCCGCAACTCCCGCCATAGCCGCCGACGCAGTCCCCACCCGAACAAACACCATTGTAGCCGCCGGCTCCGGACATGCTCAGATTCTGCGATGTGGCAGACGCGACGAGTTTCCCACTAATGTAAAGTCCAAGGTTCATTTCAGTGAAACGGCTGACATTGTAGGGAAAGAGTGTAACTTCCCCTTGAATCCAGTTCGAGACAGAGGCGTTGGTCAGCAGGGGAGTGAATATGGTCGTGTTAGCGGGAACGAGCCAACCTAGCTGGTTCGGATTAACGTATCCCCAGGTATATTCGCATTCTCCCCAATGAGTCTGGGCGCACAGGGCATCGACTCGTCCCACCAAGCTACCTAGCGGCACCAGAACCGCGAGAACCAGAAGAATGGTAATCGCGACATTTCGATGAGAAGTCTTGGCTTGGACGCTTCGAGACTGCACGCTGGTGTCTGGTGGTCAAGCGGGATTTACGCCTACTCTCCAGAACATCCACTTGACTCCTCTTATTCATTCTGAACTTCGGTGGTTAGGAGGGGTTCGCCTAGGAGAAATTTGAGAAGTGCCCACTTTTCAAATTCTGACCGTGGGGAGGACAAATCGCGACGCCTTGGGATTCTATCATTGATTACGTGGAGGGGGAGGGGGTGTTACTGGCGACGTGACGTCGTCGTCATCAGCCACAGCCACAGTCTCCTGCAAGGTGTCTCTGAATCTGCCGCTTCCCCAGCGGATGGCCCCGCTCCTCCAGGGACTTCGAAATATCGCCAAGCGAGAGCCCTTGATCCCTGAGGTGGGTGGTTTGAAGGTGGAACCACCGCGGACTGCCCGCTGGAGCGTCTTTCATGCTCTTGGCCAACCCAGGGATCCTCAATTCGCCGAAGTCTAGGGCGATTCCTTCAGCATGGTCGGCACACCTTACGTGAAGAGTATCCCGGATCAAGTAGTACGAATCAAGATCCTTTCCGCAGACTTCGCACTCTGGCCCCGTGATTCCGTCCGGCGCTGGAAGGTAGACGGTGAAACCTTCGTACTCGTCGACCGGCTCGGCTCTGAGCTTAAGCCTCGTCCCAGCGATTATGATATCGAAATCGAATGGCTCGGCTGTCACTAATCTACAAAATCGGCCTGCATTAGGCGGGCCGCCGTCAATACCTTTGGAAGCTCCAGCTTTTCGAAACCGAGCTCGTTGAATTCTGCCAGGTCGTTTCTCAAATCCTCCATTAAGGAATGATAGGTTCTCGTTTTATGAGGGGAAGGATCATTCTCGATGCGTTGCGACAACGCCGCTTCGAGACTCGCCTGCAGGTCACTCTTCCAGCCCCGCCTTGCGCGTACTACTTCACACTCGGCGAGAAGCCTTTGCATCCAAAGAGCTTTCACGATCTCAGGGCTGCCCGCGAAGGGACGACCTGGAAGCATACGGAACTTGTCCACACCAGTCGATTGTAGCCAAACTCGCGCGGCAGCAGCAACCCTCTGAAGTTGGAGAGGTGTCATGCCATGTTCCGCTTCCTGTTGCGACGAAGGACGTGGCGACTTGGTGCCTATCTTTCCCAGCGAATCCTTTTCGAGCCTGCTTCGGTGCCGTCTGACAAGCCTGTCAACGTCTTTTTCGAGCGCGGAGTCAGTCAATCCGCCAAATTCTGGGCGCTGTCTCGCGGCCCGGAAGAGTTCACGGTTAGTGAGAGGACCGAGAGCGTTGAGGATGGTGAAATACACCAGGTCTTTCGCTTCTCGCTTGTCCCTGAACTTCCGCGCCAATGTCCCCGCGTTCCAATATACGGAAACATAACCATATGGTTCCGTATGTCAGTGGTTCGAATCGGCCTCAGCATAGATCGAGAGACTCTAAGAGAACTCGATGAAGCCAGAGGCGACGTTCCCCGATCACGCTTTGTAAGTCGCTTGATTGAGAAGGCAATTCAAGAGAAAGGCGGGAGTTTCGGCGGCTCCCGCCCTGACGTCGCGCCAGGCCGCCCCCGTTCTCCACCGGAGGGATCCTAGCTGTCCACTAAAACCACGATTCTGAACGTACCGAGCGAGGCAGAGTTGGACCTAGCTTGCGCATTTCTGGTCCTCAAGTCTGCCCTGTTGTTCTTCGAAGGGGCATACGGCATACCAGAGACCCTGCCGCTAGGCGGAAGTGCTCTGATTTTCCTGAAGAAGTGGCGGCAGATCCCGCTGGAGAGGCGAGAGGCCGCATACACCGAGGTCCAGCGTCGGCTGTGGCAAGGCCTCCTTGATCATCTGAAGGAACAGGGCCCAAAGCCCGGCGAGAAACCATACCACCATCTGATCCAAAGAGAGGCGGTCTGGAATGGCTGATGACAAGCCAGACGTGAAAGCGCTTGCCTGGACCATCGCTTCAAGCCTACTCGAGAGTAATCACTTCGTAACTATCAACGGCAGCGAGGAAGTGTACGTCTTTCAGGACGGCGTCTACGCTGAAGGCGGCGAGGCATACATCAAACGTAAGGTGCAGCAGAATCTGGAGCCAACGGAGATCTCTCAGCACCTGGTCAACGAGGTGATAGGTCACGTCCAGAGGAGCACATACGTAAAGCCCGAGGTGTTCTCTGCAGCGGGCCCTAAGCTGGTACTACAGAACGGACTCCTCGACACAGGGACAGGGAAGCTTGAGCCACTCTCACCTGACTTCTATTCCCTCAGCAAGCTCCCAGTCTCGTACGTTCCGGGACAGGACTGCCCCGCATTCAAGACATTCATTTCAGAGGTACTCTACAACGAAGACATACCAGTGATCCAGGAGTGGTTCGGCTACTGTCTCCACCGCGGATACCCCGCCCAGGTCGCGATCCTGTTCGTCGGGGAAGGGAACAACGGGAAGTCGACCCTGATCTCGGTCCTGAAGTCCCTTCTCGGGTTCGAGAACATCTCTGCCGTCAGCCTTCAGGAGCTCGAACTCAACAGGTTCGCGAAGGCGGACCTCTTTGGGAAGCTGGCCAACCTCTACGCGGACCTCCCTGACTCGGCCTTGAAGGGGGTCGGGACCTTCAAGATGCTCACCGGCGGAGACCCAATACGAGGCGAGAGGAAGTTCATGAGCAGCTTCCCCTTCGTCAACCGCGCAAAGCTAACCTTCAGCTGCAACGTCGTTCCCGAGGTCTATGAGGACACCACGGCGTTCTTCAGACGCTGGATCATCATTCAGTTTCCTCACCAGTTCGATGGCCCGAGGGCTGACAAGGACCTCCTGAAGAAGCTCACCACGGCAGAGGAGCTCTCCGGGGTCCTCAACTTCGCCCTGGAAGGGTTGAGACGCCTGCGATCAAACGGGTGGACCTTTTCAAACTCCAGGTCGACGGAGGAGGTAAGGCTGGACTACATCCGAAGGAGTTCTCCGATGAAGGCGTTCCTGATGGACTGCACTTCCTTGAAGTCCGACGGGGTCGTGGGGAAGAAGGCGCTCTTCCAGGCCTTCGTAACCTACTGCTCCAAGATGAAGCTGGCGACCGTCACCTCAGACACATTCTACAAGAATCTCCCGTTGTACTTCGCAGGCCACCCACTCCAGGATTCCAAGGAGGACGTAGAAGGGAATGACAAGCGCGTCTCGTGCTTCCGCGGTATCCAACTCCGCCCCGAGGTTGAATGGGGTCGGCCCATCCTGGACGAGGTTGATGAGGGCCTGAAGGAGGTCGACGCCTAATGGATGGGATTAAGGTAAGCAGGACCCTGGACAGGTCGGACACCCTGGACAGACCCCACATTCTTGTCCACCCTGTCCACCGTGTCCAGGGTTTCTCCTACCTTAGTTCCAGCGGCGGAACCCCAGCGGGAGGTGTCTGGACGCCTTGTTGACAGAGGTGTACGTCGAACCTACCTATTTGTCCGACAATTGCAAGTGCGGCGCTCACAGGCTTCACAGGGTCCTTCGGTTCGCCTGGGAGAACCCCTCGGCAAGCAGGAAGGATTGTGCCAGGGCGCTCAAGATGTCTTACAACAACGTCCTTGGCGCCTTCTACAGGCTCAGGAAGAGGGACCTTACACGCTACTGCATAGAGTGTAACAAACCGACTCTATTCAATGGCGTCTGCGTGAACTGCGGCGCAGAGAGGGAGGCCCCGCGGATCCTGACTGCAGCCGTCGATGGTAGCCAGTCACCAACCAACTGGCTCCACGCAGGGAATCTCCTTGGCTCGGAAACCGACTATGATAGAATCGGGTTCGTCAACCACGGTTTTGTCCTGAAGCGGAGAGTCGAAAGAGGAATCGAGGATCCATTGATCGTAGCAGTCAAGTCGGAAGTAGAGAACGAACTCAAGAGGACCTTCCCGAGCGAGGCCATCACTGACGAAGCTGGGAGGCTCGTCGTCAAAGAAGTTCTCGAGTTCAAGGCGAGGTATCCTGGCCTGGCAACTTCGAAGAACGTCAGAAAGCAGCTGGCGGAGAACGTGATCAATAGGCTGCGGCTCCTTCACCCTCACTTGCGGCCCATTACCAGATTACCACAGGAGGAAATCGCTTGACGGATTCAGAGGAGGAAACAGTTGTGATCACGAAGAGCGAGCTTACGAGGATCCTGGCGCTTCTTGAAAAGGCGCAGAAGATAATCTCGCAGTCTGCTTCCTGAGCTCCTCGTACTCCCTCAGCCACTGCTGCATCTCGAGGGTCATCTTCGCCAGCTCACCAGCCTCAAGGGGTGTTCCGCATCTCCCGCAGAACCTGATCCCAGGGGAGTTCTTCTCTCCGCACCTTGGGCAGATGGAGGGGGAGAACTCCGGCTTGGCGGGCTCGACCGGCTTTCCGCTGTAGACTTGTTCCAACTTCGGATCAATGTCCCTGGCTGATAGGTGAATGTACGTCGCTGGCATCCTTGAGCCCATGGTCCAGCCATAGAGGATCTTCAGCTCGCTGTCGGTAAAGTGTTTGGCTGCTTCAGTTGCCGAGCCATGTCTGAGGAGGTAATGGTGAATCCTCTTGCCGTTGACACCGGCTTTCATCGCCACCTCCTTCATGATCCTGTTCCACGCGGTCCAGGTGAGCCTCTCGTTCATGTGATTGGTCGACTCGTTGACCCAGAGAGGAGCAGCCGGGTTCTCCTTCAGTGGGTGCGATTCCAGGTACCTTCCAAGTAGGGACGCCGAGGCAATCACCCGGAGTAGTCTCTCACCTGTCTTGCTCTTTCTAACGCGAATCCTGGCGCCCATGGCGTCAAAGGTGACATCACCCACGTTCAGAAGAAGCAACTCACTTGGCCTCAGGCCTCTCTCGAAAGCAATACTGAGCATGCATTTGTCGCGGAGCCTCGTTGCACACTTGATCAATGACTCGACTTCACTCGGCGTGAAAAACTCCGGTTCCTTTCGTTCATTGGCTTTCTGCCTGACCTTGAGCCACCTCACTTCCTCCGGGAATGGGGTGTCGTGGTCAGCGTTCCCGCTCCGAACAAACTTGTAGAAGTACTTGATTGCGAAGAGGGAGTCCTGGATCGTATGAGGGGAGTAGCCCTGCTCCTGGACCCAGATCGAGAGCTTCTCGACATCCTT
Source organism: Nitrososphaerales archaeon (assembly GCA_035626075.1). GTDB lineage: Archaea > Thermoproteota > Nitrososphaeria > Nitrososphaerales > Gagatemarchaeaceae > UBA183. The sequence continues at coordinate 24,081 of DASPOK010000076.1, read as the reverse complement.
CCTAGTCGCGCTCCTGATGGGGACCCCCAGGTGCTCCGCCAAACGCCTGATCGTGAACCCGTACTTCGCCAGCCTCCCAGTGCTGACCCTCTTGGCCCTGAGGTGCTCCAGGAACTCTCGGATGAGTTCCTTGTCTCCTTCTGAGAGAATCTCCGATTCATCCAGTCTTTTCAAAGAATTCCTTAGAGAATAGCTGTAGTCGTAGACGTCGTCCTCTTCTTTGTGGTTCTTCACTGCCAGTCCTGTAAAACCAGGATTTGTCCCCATGGCCTAAGGTGCGGGGGGTGGGATTCGAACCCACGAACCCCTGAGGGACGAGGTCCTAAGCCTCGCGCCGTTGACCAGGCTGGGCGACCCCCGCGACAGTAAGGCGGCTCGGGGAAGAAACTATAACAGTTTACCCTGGCGTCGCAACTCTCCTGTCCTCGCCTGACCACCCTTTCCGTCGGACCCGGTTGTACATCTCTTCCCAATCCAGCTGGTAGATCAGTATGCCTAGGGCCAGAAACAATGCGACAAGCACGATGGTGATGTCTAGCCTGTGGAAACCGAAAACCCCGATGAGGTCCCGCAGGATCGTGAGTTCCAGAGCGACCTCAAACCCGCTCTTCAGTATCTTGGCCAAAAGAGTCACCGAAGTCATCAGGCCGATCGAAGCCGAGGAAGCCCCTGCTCCGATGTAGACGAAGTCGTCCAGAGGGAGGACAGGGAGGAGCGCAGTCACAAAGAGGGCGAGGTAGAACTTCCCCGAGGAGGAGTTTCTCCCTATGAGCCTGATGTTCTTGTTCCTTCCGATGACCCCCTTGAGACCGAAAGCTCCGAAGAAGATGACGACCTTCGCCAAGGTTGCACCGACAGCAGAGACAACGACAACCACGAGGAAGTTGAAAGGGGACGCCCCGATGAGGGTCAGCTGAAGCGTGGCGAGAAGCGTGTACGAGGCCCCGAAGAAAGGCGAGACATTAGACAGGAATGAGACCACCAGTACAAAGACTGCGACCAAGAGAAGATGGTCCAATGGAGCTCCGGGCAGACGAGACGCTATTTATCCGTGGCAACCGGATGGAACGAGTGGCCTGGGCTTCCTTTCGCAACCTATATATCGCCCGTAGAAAGGCCGGCGCGAGTATCCGTGAACTCGTTTGGCTCGTCTACTAGCCTTTGTGGACATTTTCGTCGATTCCCCGACCATGGACGACGTTGTCCAGGCACTGAGTAAGATATCGAACGTTGAGGAGCTCTACGAGGTAACGGGCGAGTTCGATGTGGTCACTCTTGTCTCCGCTTCGGATATCGAAGAGTTCAGGGACCTCCTGAAGAACAGAATTCTAAAGATTCGTGGTGTGAAGAGCACCGTCACTGCTATAGTGCTCCACACCCACAAGGGTCCCAGGTTCAACGGCGACTCTAAGCCGGTTTCCGCCTCGCGCTAGAGGCCGGCGCGGGAAGGTTCTCATAAGAGGTACTGGAGCAATAATGGAACTTGAGATAGTTGATCGATGTCGCACAAGCGGTCGCCGTTATTGCGATTCTCGCGGCAGCACTAGTTTCCGGTAGCCTTCTTGCCCCATACATAGTCAGGGTTCTGAACGGACAGCCGAGCCGATTAGACAGATTCCTCGACCCCCTTGAAAGGAGGTTGTATCGCCTCATCGGAACAGACTCAGCCACGACCATGGGGTGGAAGCAGTACTTCTTCGCGGCGCTCCTCCTCAACATAGTCCAGATGGTCATTGCTTTCGCCATCCTTGTGACACAGAACCTCCTTCCGCTCAACCCCCAGGGGTTCCCCGGCCTGAGCTGGGACCTGGCACTCAACACCGTAGTCTCGTTCGCGACGAACACGAACCTCCAGCACTACGCCGGCGAAGTCTCCCTCTCCTACTTTTCCCAGATGGGGGCGATTCAGTTCCTACAGTTCACTTCGGCCGCAACTGGGGTCTGTGTAATGGCCGCCATGGTGAGAGGGCTGCGCGCCGGTTCAACTCACATGGGCAACTTCTACGTCGACTTCGTCAGGGTCCTCACTAGGATTCTCCTTCCCATTTGCTTCGTGGCCGCCTTGGTCCTGGTCGCCCTCGGCGTCCCACAAACACTCGGGGGCTACTCCACAGTACAGACTGTCGAAGGTTCGGCCCAGACTGTCCTGGTGGGCCCTGTTGCGTCGCTTGTATCCATCATGCAACTCGGGACTAACGGTGGCGGCTACTACGGCGCCAACTCCGCCTACCCCTTCCAGAACCCCAGCCCCGCGACCGACGTCCTCGAAATCTATCTGATGCTCCTATTGCCGACTGCCCTCATCTTCGTCTTCGGGGAGCTCATCGGGAAGAAGAGGGAGACCCGCCCGATTCTAATCGGGACTTACGGGCTCTTCGCCATCGACCTCATCATCGCCTTCATTCCCCCCCTTCCGGCAATAGGCCCCGGCCTCGAGACGAGGTTCGGAGGCTTCTTCTCGGCATTCTGGACGGTTGTGACCACCGCAGTGACAACGGGGTCGGTCAACGCGTCCCTTTCTGGGATTCATCCCTTGACGATACTGTCGGCGTTCATGGGGATGCTGATTCAGGCCACTCCTGGGGGGAAGGGGGTGGGCGTGATGTACATGATCATGTACATCGTGATCACCGTCTTCATCGTCGGCCTGATGACAGGCAGAACCCCAGAGTATCTCGGGGTGAAGATAACAGCCAGAGACGTCAAACTTGTTATGGTCGCCTTCCTCATTCATCCGGTGATTATCTTGGTCCCTACGGTGCTGGCCTACGCGACCCAGGCAGTCAACGCGATACCCGGGTTCAGCTCTCTTCCCTCCTCCGTCGGGTTCACCCAAATACTGTACGAGTTCACGAGCTCTGCGGCCAACAACGGCTCCGATTTTCTGGGAACGGCTGCCAACACCCCGTTCTTCAACATAGCCACCGCAGCCGTGATCTTCGTCGGCCGCTATGGTCCTATCGCCGTACTCCTGGCCCTGTCCGGCTCAATGATAGGCAGGAAGAGGACGGGCGAGGTGAGCCTGAAAACGGACAGCAACGTATTCTCTGTGGTCCTAGTGGGAAGCATCCTCCTGCTCGTGGTCCTGACGTTCTTCCCGTTCCTCATCTTGGGCCCCCTCCTCGCATACTTCCAAGGGATGGTGAACTTCTTTGGCTAGCGAAGCTCCGGGGCTAGGCGAGGTTCAACGACGGGTCCGCCTGCCCAGGCGTTCCTCTATCCTCACGGGAAGAACTTTGAGAGATTCGTTGCTCAGGCTCAGTCCTCTCTCGCTGCTGGCCAACCCAGTGATGCTAATCGTCGAGGTTACCTTCTTCATCGTCGCAGCCATGGCTGTCGACCCCTACGTCTTCGTCCCAGTGGCCAGCCCAGGGGAGAGAGGATTCTACGTGGAGGTCGCGGCGATACTCCTAATCACCGTGTGGTTCAGCACACTCTCTGACTCGCTCGCGGAGCAGCAGGCAAAGAACACCGCCAGCAGCCTCAGGCAGCTCGAGACCAGAGTCCCCTGCAAGAAGGTGGTCACCGAGGGTTGGGAGAGGAGCGTGGTGCCGACACTCTCTGATGCCCTCGTCAAGGGGGACCTCATCCTCCTCGAGAAGAACGACATCGTCCCGGTGGACGCCGAAGTCCTCGAGGGAATAGCCATGGTCGACGAGTCACTGCTCACCGGCGAATCCGAGCCGGTTCGCAAGGCCCCCGGCGACAGCCTGATCGGCGGCTCCAAGTTGGTCAGCGACACGATGACAGCAAGGGTCGTTGTGAACCCAGGCGAGAGCTACGTGGACCAGATGGTCCGGATGGTGGAGGCCTCCAAGAGACCCAAGACTCCCAACGAAGTCGCGATAACGATGGTTCTGTTCGGGCTCTGTGCGATATTCACAATCATAGTAGTATCCATGCTGGGCCTGTCTGTCACCCTAGGTCTGGGCGCAGACCTCTCCGTTCTCATCGCTCTGTATGTCTGTCTCCTCCCCACAACGATCGGGGCCCTCCTCCCAGCCATCGGCCTTTCCGGGATAACGAGGCTGTACGAAAGGAAGGTCGTTGCAAAGTCAGGCAGGGCCATCGAGACCGCCGGGGACACGGACGTGATCCTGCTGGACAAGACCGGCACCATAACGGTGGGGAACAGGCAGGCAGTTGAATTCATCCCCCTCGACGGCCACAGCGAAGCGGAAGTCGGGGAAGCAGCCTTCCTCTCGTCCTGGTTCGACGACACCCCCGAGGGTCGGAGCGTAATCCGGCTGGCATACGAGAAGAGCTACGTCCCCCGGGAGCTGAACGCATTGACCCTCTCGGAGGTCTATGACTTCTCCGCAAACACACGGACCAGCGGGGTGAAGCTGCAGCACGGTTCCAGCTTCATCCTCCCCAAGGGGGAGAGGCAAAGGGTTAGGAGGAAATTCTTCCTCGAAGAGGAGAGCGACCGCGGGATGCATCTGTCTGAGGAGGAGACGGAGCTGGTCAAAGGGGCCCCCGATTCAGTCGTAAAGGCGGGCTTCGGCATCCCGGGAAGCTTCGCCAAGACCGTGGAATCAATCTCCGCAGACGGCGACACCCCGATGGCGGTGGCCCGAGACCACCAGGTGATAGGGGTGATCCGGCTGAAGGACGTGCTGAAGGCGGGCATCAGAGAGAAGGTTCAGGCAGTGAAAGCCATGGGGATAAGGCCCGTCATGATCACGGGAGACCAGCCGCTCACGGCAAAGAGCATCGCCAGGGAGGTAGGCATCGGCGAGTTCGTCCCACAAGCTAAGCCTGAGGACAAGTACGACATAGTGCGCAAGGAACAGGCTGAGAGCCGCGTTGTCTCCATGATTGGAGACGGCACCAACGACGCCCCGGCGCTCGCCGTGGCCGACGTAGGGCTGGCCATGAACTCTGGGACCGAAGCCGCCAAGGAGGCAGCCAACATGGTGGACCTGGAGTCGAACCCTGCAAAGATAATCGACGTCGTACTGCTTGGGAAGCAGCTCCTGATGACACGCGGTGCAGTGACTGCCTTCAGCATCTCTAACGACGTGGCGAAGTACTTCGCAATCCTTCCTGTGATGTTCGCCGCGACTATTCCCTCACTGCAGTCGCTCAACATCCTGGGTCTTGGGCTCCATAGCGCGGTGCTGTCCGCCCTGATTTTCAACGCCGTCATCATCCCGCTGCTCATCCCGCTGGCGATGAGAGGTGTGGCTTTCAAGCCGTCTGACACGATGACCCTGTTCCTCAAGAATGTCCTCGTCTACGGTGTGGGTGGAGTAGCCGTTCCGTTCGTCGGCATCAAGCTGATCGACATGCTGATAGGAGCTCTCTAAGGGGAAAGAATTTGACCGGCTCTTCTCGGTGGAAGACGTACAGGCCTGTCCTGGCGCTGGCAGTTGCGTCGCTTCTAGTCTGTGGTTTGTTATTCCCCCTCGTGGTAACGGCAGTGTCCCAGGTCATCTTGCCGTACCAAGCCGACGGCAGCCTAGCGCAGCTCGGGAACCGCACAGTCGGCTCTTACTACATCGACAACGGCTTCACTCTCCCCGTCTTCTTCCACACTAGGAACGAAAGCAACCCTCTCAACGCCTCAGCGTCTGGCGTGGACCCAGACATTCCTCTGACGGACGCGCTATCGCAGGTGCCGAGGATCCACGAAGCAACGGGAATCCCTGTGGCAGACCTGGCCAGCATAGTCATGGCTCATGAGCAGCGCACCCTCTGGGTTGTCGGAGACCCTTACGTGAACGTACTCGAACTGAACTTAGCCTTGATCAACACATTCCACTCGGTGTACTCTCAGTATCAGTGAGCCGCCTCCAAGGGTTCGTTTAGGCCGAGCGCTTTCGCTTTCCTTCGTCTTTCTTGAGTTTCTTTTTCAGAGCCTCGCGCCTTTGGCGGTCGTACTCGCCCAGTGGCCCTTCGTGCTCCGGGTATCCATGGTACATTTCGAGTGTCCTCTTCACCATATCCTCCGTCTCTGCGTCGCGTTTCTCAAGCCTCACAGACAGGTTTCTCCTGTCGATCACAGTCCACTGGTATCCCTTGTGCTTCTTCAGCTCCTCGATGGCCTGTTCCATGGCGTATTCATTCCCGAAGAGCCCGCGAATCTCCCACAATCCTGCCGCCATCCTTCCGCCAGGCGGAGTCTGTTAAAACGGTAGCCCTAGCGCGAACCCAGCTGCTCCCTCAGCGACTGGACTGAGTCGGCTGGCAGCTTGCAGACGAAGTTCTGACAAAGGAATGCCCTCGGTTTGGCCCTAGGCCTCCTCCCGTCCAGCAGCTGACTGACCTGTCTCAACCTGTCGTACGTCCTGGACGTCACCATTATCACCGCCTTATCAGGCATGAACTTCTTGAAGACCTCGTCCCTCATCCCGGCGGCTGCCTTCACCGTCGTAGCGCTGATGACGATTTCCTTCGCCCCGTTGGTCAACAGGTCTAAAGCGGCCAGCATGCAGGTATGAGCCGACGGCCTCAGTTCGATTTCCTGCCCGAAGGACTTGAGCGTTCTTTCGGCCTTCTCACGGTAACTTAGATCCCCCGTGAGTTCCGCTAGGCGGACCAGGTTAAGCGCTGCAACCGAGTTGCCAGAAGGCGTGGGGCCATCGTAGCTCTCTCTGAGCCGGGAGGGTTCTGGCTCTAAGCTCAGGTAGTAGCCCCCGCGCTCCCTGTCCTCGTAGCCTTTCACCATCACCCCCGTTAGTCTGACGGCTTCCTGGAGCCACTTCGGTTCCGCAGTAGCTTCGAACAGGTCCAGCAGCCCCTGGACGAAGAAAGCGTAGTCCTCAAGGGTCCCTTCCAGGCCAGCCTCCCCTCCTACGGACCTCCTCAGCAGTCGACCGTCTTTCGAGTTTGTCCCAAGGACGAACTCCGCCGCGGACGCCGCTCGTTCGGCGAATTCGTTGTCTCCCAGGACCGCGGCTGAAAAGGCCAAGGCCGAAATCGCAAGCCCATTCCAGGAAGTGAGTACCTTGATGTCGGTGGAAGGCCGGGGCCTCTTCAGTCTCTCCAGGTACAGTTCCTTCCTCGCCCGCAACGCAACCTCCTGCTCTGCTGGCCCGAAGGCGGCAGCTGTCCGATGCAATATGTTCCTGCCTTCGAAGTTGCCCGTCCTCGTAAGCCCGTACAGCCTGTTGAAAACTGACCCGTCCGCCTCCCCTAGCGACCTCGTGACCTCCTCCGGCGTCCACGTGTAGTAGGTCCCTTCCCCCTCCGCAGTGTCAGCGTCTTGGGCTGAGTAGAACCCGCCCAGGGGATCTCTCATCTCACGCGTGACCCATCCGAGGGTCTCTCGAACGACCTCGGCGTACTCCTGCTTCCCCGTGACCTGGTACGCCTCGGCGTACACCTTCGCCAGCAGCGCATTGTCGTACAGCATCTTCTCGAAATGAGGGACGAGCCAGACCCTGTCGGTTGAGTATCTGTGGAAACCACCACCAATGTAGTCCCGAATGCCCCCTAGCATCATCTCGTCCAGAGTCTTCAGGACGCTCATTCGCGCCAGCTCCTTCCCCGTGCGGTAGTGGTATCTCAGTAGGAAACCCAAGGACGAGGGAAGGGGAAACTTGGGCGCCCCTCCGAATCCACCGTGTTCCGGGTCGAAGGAGGCAACCATCGCAGAATACCCTTCGTCCAACAAAGACTTCCCTAGTTCATGGGCGCCTCCCGTGGTCTGCTCCAGGAGCACCCTCGCTACTTGTTCGGAGTTTGCCAGCACCTCCTCCCTCTTCCCCTTCCAAAGACTGGAGACGAATTCCAGTACCTGCATGAAGCTCGGCATGCCGTAACGCGGCTCGAGAGGGAAGTAAGTCCCCCCGTAGAACGGCTTCAGGTCGGGAGTGAGGAATACGGTCAGTGGCCATCCGCCCCCGCCCGTCATCGCTTGAACCGCCCCCATGTAGTAAGCGTCGACTTCGGGCCTCTCTTCCCGGTCTACCTTTATCGGGACGAAGTTCTTGTTGATGAACGCCGCGGTCCTCTCGTCCTCGAACGACTCCTGCCGCATCACATGGCACCAGTGGCAGGTCGAGTAGCCGATGCTCAGGAGGATTGGTTTCCCGTCGTTCTTGGCCTTCGACAGCGCCTCTTTGCCCCAAGGATACCACTTGACGGGGTTCAGGGAGTGCTCGAGAAGATACGGGCTCTTCTCGCTCGCCAGCCTGTTGGGCTTCGCTTCTGGCAATTTCGTCCGCGGGCCAGTCTCCGCGTAATTGAACCTTGTCTCTGCCGACAACGCTTAACACCGCTCCGACGGAGCGCCATGTGCGGGTCGCGTCGACCCCGGTGTAGCCCTGTTGGAATACAAGTGGACTGTCTTGACGGTCACGACTGTCGGCGTCCTGATGAGCGGCATCGACGGCAGAATCGTCGTCATAGGACTCCCGACGGTAGCTGCCTACCTTCACGCAGATGCCGAGCAGGCAATCTGGTTCACCCAGTCTTACATCATTGGGAGCACCGTTGCCCTACTCTTCATCGGCAGGGTGAGCGACATATTCGGGAGGGTCAGGGTCTACACCATCGGGTTCACCGTCTTCACCGTCGGCTCTCTATTCGCCTCTCTCGCCTTCTCCCCCGACTCGTTTATCGCGGCGCGCATATTCCAGGGACTGGGCTCTTCGGCCCTCTTTGCCAACTCCGCCGCCATTATCACCGACGCTTTTCCTTCGAAGGAGCTCGGAAGGGCGCTGGGCATCAACTCGGTGGCATTCAGGCTCGGTTCGATGATGGGCTTGAGCCTGAGCGGGCTCATTCTCGCCCTTGCCGATTGGCGTTACCTCTTCTACATCAACATCCCCATCGGGATATTCGGGACCTACTGGGCTCACAGGAGGCTCCGCGAGATGGGAAAGAGGGACGTTGGGGCTCCCATGGATTGGAGAGGGTTCGGCCTGTTCACCCTGTTCATCGCTTCTCTCCTCCTCATGCTCACCTATGCCGCCTACGGCCCAGGGGAAGAACTCCTGGTATCGTCCCTGGGAATCCTATGTGCCTGTACCCTCTTCGCCTTCGTCTATGCGGAGAGAACGCACACCCATCCCCTTCTGAACCTTGGCCTCCTACGCATCAGGGAGTTCGCTGGCGGTGTGTCTGCACAGCTCCTGAACGCCATTGCCTGGGGCTCCTTCATACTCACTGCGAGCCTGTACCTCCAGCTGGTGAGAGGACTGACGCCCCTTCAAGCGGGCATTTCCATTATCCCCTTCGACATCACCTTTCTGATTGTCGGGCCCCAGAGCGGCAGGCTTTCTGACCGATTCGGGACCAGGCCGTTTGCGACAGCAGGACTGGCTGTAATCACGGGCTCGTTGCTGCTCTTCTCGACCGTCGGACCTACCACCTCCTTCCCCACAATCATCCTTTACCTGGCCATCTCCGGCGTAGGGAACGGACTTTTCGTTTCGCCCAACTTTAGCTCAATCATGGGATCGGTCCCGGCCCAGCTCAGAGGGGTGGCCTCGGGACTCAGGGCCACCTTCTTCAACGTCGGGTTCACCATCAGCTTCAACATCGTCCTGCTCGTGCTTTCCTTCTTCGTCCCTTACTCGCTCATCACCAGCATCATTGCCAGCACGGCGGGCGCGACAGTGAACGTCGCAGACAAAGCCCTGTTCTCGTCCGGGTTGGACAAGGTCTACGTTGTCCTGGCTGTGATCAACACAGTAGCCATCGTCCCGTCCCTCCTAAGGGGCAAGCGGGTAGAAGCGCAGCCAGAGGCCGAAGGCCCCTGGAGGGGGGAGCCTGAGTAGGCTCTCCGGCCCTCTTTAGTGTCCTGGGGCCACGGAAGCTTACTGGGGTTATAGAACCGAAGGCGAGGAGGCCGCCGAGAGCAACCTGCGAGAACACAGCTGTGGTGGTCACCAGGCATTGGAGGGATGCTTCATCGCCTTCGGTGCTTCGACTTTCGTCAAACCGGTGCTTCGGAGTACTTCTCGAGAAGCCCAACATTGACGTCGGCGGAAACCAAATTCAAATATCGGTGGATAAGGCGCGCCCTGTTCCGCAGGAATGCCACCGGAGAAGCTCGACTGGATTAGAGAGAAGATCGATTCGCCAAGAGGCAAGGCGGTCTGTTACAACATCCTGAAGCTCAAAGAGATTGGCTACGACGTCGAGCGCCTCCCCTTCTCGACACGCGTTCTCCTGGAGAACGCCGCCAGGCACTCGGGGAGGGTCCCAGGGGCCTTGGAGGCGGCCCATTCGCTGGCTCAGTGGCCGAAGTCGATCGATTCCGAGACGCCCTTCATGCCCTATCGTGTCCTCCTCCAGGACTACACCGGAGTTCCGCTTGTCGTGGACCTTGCTGCCATGAGGGACGCCGCAAAGAAGGCAGGGCTCGAGCCAAAAGCCATCAACTCAAAGGTCCCCGTTGACCTCGTCATCGACCATTCGATTCAGGTCGATGCCTGGGGAAACGACATGGCTTTCTCCGTGAACCTCGAGAAGGAGTACGAGAGGAACTCGGAGCGTTATTCGCTGCTGAAGTGGGCGCAGTCAGCATTCAAGGGCATGCGGGTCTTCCCTCCCGGGAAAGGCATCTGCCACCAGTTCAACCTCGAGTACCTCTCGCAGGTAGTCGCGACTGCGGAGAAGGACGGGTCGCTCGAAGCGTTTCCCGACACGCTTGTCGGAACCGACTCGCACACGACCATGGTGAACGGCCTGGGATGCCTGGGGTGGGGAGTGGGAGGGATAGAAGCTGAAGCAGTAATGCTCGGCGAGCCCTACCACATGCCGATTCCGAAAGTCTTCGGGGTCAAGCTCACGGGCTCTCTTCAAGAAGGAGTGACCCCGACCGACCTTGTCCTCACCGTAACCGAGAGGCTCAGAGAGAAGAACGTAGTCGGGTCCTTTGTCGAGTACTTCGGGGAAGGTTACGGTCCGCTCTCTGTCCCTGATCGAGCAACCCTGGGCAACATGTCTCCCGAATACGGTGCGACAGCCGGCTTCTTCCCTGTCGACGAGGCGACTCTCGCCTATCTTGAGGGGACCTCCAGGACGAGGGGACACGTCGACCTGGTCTCCAGATACACTAGGCACTTCGGGTTCTTCGCTTCTGGCGTCGAGCCGATTTACTCGGAGGTCATATCCATCGAGCTGGACAAGATCGAACCTTCCATAGCCGGTCCAAGGAACCCCGAGGAGCGGCACGCGCTCCGCTCTGCCCCGTCCTTCGCCAGCTCAATTCTGAACCAGCACAGGCCCAAGCCTGCCGTGGCAGCCGCTTCCTCCGCCGCCTCCGGAGCCCAGGTCCTGCTCCGGCCCCCTTCCCAGGCCGGCGAGAACCTCGCCGACGGATCGGTGGTAATCGCTGCGATAACGAGCTGCACGAACACATCCAACCCGACCGTAATGGTGGGCGCCGGCCTGATAGCGAAGAAGGCAGTGGAGGCCGGGCTTTCCACGAGGCCTTGGGTGAAACCCAGCCTAGCACCTGGCTCCATCGTTGTCACCGATTATCTCCAGAACTCGAATCTGTTGAGGTACCTCGCAAGACTGGGGTTCGTCCTCGTCGGATACGGATGTACCAGCTGTATAGGCAACAGCGGACCGTTGGCCCCTGAAATCGAGAAGGCCATCAAAGAGGAGGATGTCTACTCTGTTGCAGTCCTGTCGGGTAACAGAAACTTCGACGGCAGAATCCATCCTCTGGTCAGGGGCTCTTTCCTGATGTCCCCCATGCTGGTGGTGGCATATGCGCTGGCGGGCAGGATAGACTTCGACTTCGCCTCGACGCCTCTGGGGAAGGGGCCTTCCGGAGACCCTGTCTACCTCAGGGATCTCTGGCCCTCGCTTTCAGAGGTGAAGAGGACGGTCCACGCCTCGCTGACCCCTGACCTCTACTCGAAGCGCTATGCGGACGCCACGAAGGGGGACGCGAAGTGGGAAGCGCTCACCTCCTTCAAGGACGAGGTCTATCACTGGGACGGTGGCTCGACCTACATCAGGAGTCCACCGTGGTTCGAGGCCGGAGGAGCTGGCCCGTCGAAGGTCGATATTCTCGGGGCGAGGGTTCTAGCCATCTTCGAAGACAAAGTGACCACCGACCACATCTCCCCGGCGGGGACGATTCCGGTGGACAGCCCTGCTGGCGTCTACCTGAAGGAACGCGGCGTCGGTCTACTTCAGCTCTCCACCTATGGAAGCAGGAGGGGGAACCACGAGGTAATGGTCCGGGGCGGCTTCAGCAACATAAGGCTCCGGAACCAGCTTGCAAAGGGAAGAGAAGGGGGGTACACCGCGCACTTCCCCGAGGGCGAGCTAATGAGTATCTACGACGCCGCCGTGAAGTACTTGGCGGAGAAGGTCCCATTGATAGTCTTGGCAGGGAAACAGTACGGCGCTGGGAGCTCAAGAGATTGGGCCGCCAAAGCCCCGAAGTTGTTGGGGGTCAAGGCAGTGATAGCGGAGACTTTCGAGCGAATCCACAGGAGCAACCTCGTGGCCATGGGGATTGTTCCGCTGCAGTTCATCGAGGGCGAAGGGGTCAAGCAGCTCGGCCTGACAGGAGAAGAACGCTTTGACATCGTGGGCTTGACTGAAATGCGTTCGCCGAAGCAGCTGGTGGACGTCGTGGCAAGGGGGAAGCCAGGCGAGAAAAGGTTCAGGGCGATGGCCCGGGTGGACAACGAAACGGAGATGCAATACCTGCAGGCGGGTGGCGTCCTTCCTCACGTCTTTCAAAGGCTGCACGAATCTGTGCGGTAACGCAAGCGTTTTAACAACCGAAGAGCCGGTCTTCCCTAATGGATAAGGAGCCCCTGGTCTACGTCGATGGGAAGTTAGTTCCCAAGTCCAAGGCCGTGGTCTCTGTCTTCGACCATGGGCTCCTTTACGGAGACGGAATCTTCGAGGGCATCCGTGCCTACAACGGAAGCGTCTTCCGCCTCAGGGAGCACGTAGACAGGCTGTACGATTCTGCCAAGGCAATACGCCTGAAGATTCCACTTTCCAAGCACGACATGACAGAGGCGGTTTTGAATACCCTCCGCAAGAATCAGCTTAGGGACGCCTACGTCAGGCTTGTCGTGACGAGGGGCGCCGGGGACCTGGGGGTGGACCCTTCGCTCTGCAAGACGCCGACCACATTCATCATAGCAGAACCCATGGCCAGCATCCTGGGCCCCAAGGAACCAAGGATCGTGAGCATGATGGTGTCATCCTACCGCAGGGATCCAGTCGACGCCACCTCACACGAGGTGAAATCCCTCAATTACATGAACAGTATCCTTGCAAAAATCGAGGCGAGCAGCGCGGGGGCTGACGACGCCATCCTCCTCGACCACAGAGGCTTCGTTTCTGAGGCCAGCGTGACCAACATCTTCCTCGTGAAGGACGGCATGATCTCGACTCCCTCGACCGCGTCTGGGATTCTACACGGGATAACCAGGGACAGGCTGATACGACTCTGTTCTGACCTCGGTCTAGACGTCGATCAGAGGGACGTCACGCCTTTTGAGTTAACCACAGCCGACGAGGTGTTCCTGGTGGGAACGAAGTCGGAGATTCTGGCTGTCGGGTCCATCAGCGGCGTGAAGGTGGGAACGGGAGATGTGGGTCCAGTCACCAGGAAGCTCTACCAGGAGTTCTCCAAGGTCGTCAAGCGGCCTGAAGAAGGAACCCCGGTGTACGAGGCCGAGTCGGTAAGCGCATAGGACCGCGTCGGAGGCCGTTACAGGTTCGGTTTCGGCGGATGAGCACTATCCGGGCTTCGCCACCTGCCGGGGGCATTGGTTTAGCCCTTGGCGGCGCCTTGTAGTAAAATCTAAATACGCGGTCGGAATCGGCGACGAACGGGCCCTGTTCCGTGTATTGTTCGTGCCACTTACTGCGAGTTATCTTTGGAGGTAAGCCCGCTTAGCCACCGCCAAGAAGGCTGTCAGACGGAAGAAGGTGGAGGAAGAGGTCCCGTCATTCAAGGTCAGCACTCACTTCTTGATACCCAAGCACGAACTCCTGACGAAGGAAGAAGCGGCCCAAGTCCTGGCTCGGTACAACTCCTCTCCGTCGCAATTCCCCTACATCCAGTCCACCGACGCAATCGCCAAAGAGGTAGGAGCGAAGCCCGGCGATTTCATCAGGGTCACTCGCAGGAGCGAGACCGCTGGAACCAGCACCTATTACAGGTACGTTGTGGAGGGCTAGCTTGAGCAAGCAGATCGCCACATCAAACTCCTGGGTGATTCTTAGTGACCTTCTCCAGAGGGAGGGAGTTGCGCGACAGCACCTCAATAGCTACAACGAATTCTTCACGAGGGGACTGCAGAACATCGTTGACGAGATAGGCGAGGTTGAAATCGAGACACCAACCACCCCTTACAAGATAAAGTTCGGCCGGCTCACCCTGGGCTCCCCGCGAGTGGTCGAGATCGACGGTTCGGTTAGCAGCATCCTCCCGATGGAGGCGCGTCTGAGGAACCTGACTTACTCCGCGCCCATACTTCTCGAAATGACCATCGAGGAAGAGGGGCTTCCGCGGGACACGACCCGACAGCACATCGGAGACCTGCCAGTGATGGTGAAGTCGGAGCTCTGCCAGCTCTCGAACCGGTCCAAGGAACAGCTCATCGAGTCCGGGGAAGACCCCAACGACCCGGGCGGCTACTTCATAATTCACGGCGCCGAGAGAGTCATCGTCGGCCTCGAGGACCTCTCGCCCAACAAGATCCTCGTGGACGCCGAGAGGGTCTCGGGGACAACCACATACAAGTCCAGAGTCTACTCTTCGGTGGTCGGCTACAGGTCGAAGCTCGAGCTCACCCTTAAGCAGGACGGGGCGATCAACGTCAAGGTCCCGAGCTGCCCCGTCGACCTTCCTTACGTCATTGTGATGCGCGCCCTGGGGATAAAGTCCGACAAGGACATAGCGGACGCGGTCTCCCCAAAGGCCGAGATTCAGGATCTCCTCGAAGTCTCCTTCGACAAGGCGAGCGAGGCCCCCACCGAAAAGGACGCGCTTGTGTTCATAGGCAACAGGGTCGCCCACGGCATGCTCGAGGAGTTCAGGGTGAAGCGCGCCCAGTCCATGCTCGACTGGGGTCTGCTCCCTCACCTCGGCAAGACCGAGGACAGGCGCTTCGACAAGTCGATGTTCATGGGGGAGGCTGCCTGCAAGCTGCTCGAGCTGAGGCTCGGCTGGATAGGGGCCGACGACAAGGACCACTACGGTAACAAGGTGATCAAGTTCGCTGGCCAGATGCTGGCTGACCTTTTCCGCACCGCCTTCAGGAACCTCGTCAGGGACATGAAGTACCAGCTGGAGAGGACAGGCCAGAAGCGCGGCGGGAACGTGGTAGGGGCGGCGATCAGGACGGGGATCATCACCGACAAGCTCAACAACGCGATTGCGACAGGCAACTGGGGAAGAGGGAAGGTTGGGGTCACGCAGCTCCTTGACAGGACCAACTACCTTAGCACCCTTAGTCACCTAAGGCGTGTCCAGTCCCCGCTCAGCCGAAGCCAGCCTAACTTCGAGGCCAGGGACCTACACGCGACCCACTTCGGCAGAATATGCCCCTCGGAAACCCCCGAGGGGGTAAACTGCGGTCTCGTCAAGAACCTGGCCCTTTCGGCAATCATCTCCGTGAGCGTCCCCTCGCAGGAAGTGGAGGAGAAGCTGTGGGAGCTCGGGGCGAAGCAGATACGCGACGCAGACCAGAATCTCCAGGTAGAAGGGTGCAGGATATTCATGGACGGCAGGTTCCTGGGCTACGTCGACGACGGGGAGCGCCTGGCAAAGGCCTTCAGGAAGCTGAGGCGGGAAGGGCAGATCAATCCGAGCGCCAGCGTTCTCTATGTCGCCCCTGTCAACGATAAGGCCTACCCGAGGATATACATCAGCCTCAGCTCAGGCCGCGTCCTCAGGCCACTGGTAGTGGTCGAAAGCGGTCGGCCGCTGCTCAACCCCGAGCTCATCGACAAGGTGAGCACAGGGCAGCTTTCGTGGCGCGACCTCGTGGAGCAGGGGGTCATCGAGCTAATCGACGCCAACGAGGAGGAGAACTCCCTGGTGGCCATGAGCCCTGAAGA
Source organism: Nitrososphaerales archaeon (assembly GCA_035626075.1). Lineage (GTDB taxonomy): Archaea > Thermoproteota > Nitrososphaeria > Nitrososphaerales > Gagatemarchaeaceae > UBA183. The sequence continues at coordinate 8,070 of DASPOK010000076.1, read as the reverse complement.
GGTCACGACAAGGAACAGCCACATGGAGCTTTTCCCCGCGGCCATGTTCGGCATCGCTGCTTCCATAATCCCGTATCCGGAGCACAACCAGTCTCCCAGGAACACCTACGAGTCAGCCATGGCCAAGCAGAGCCTTGGCTTCAGTTCCCCCACCTACCCCATATCGCCTCACGTGAGGCAGCATCTGCTGGTGAGCCCCCAGGCGCCCGTGGTCCGGACCAGGACCTTGGACCTGCTCAAGATAGACGAGCGTCCCCTCGGCCAGAACTGCGTCGTGGCCGTCCTCTCCTTCGAGGGATACAACATCGAGGACGCCATAATCATGAACAGGTCGAGCGTGGAGAGAGGGCTCGCAAGGTCGTTCTTCTACAGACTCTACGAAGGCGAGGCCAAGCAGTACCTGGGTGGCATGAGAGACACCTTCGAGGTACCTTCGGCCGAGTCCAACATCAGAGGGTACCGCGGGGAGAAGTTCTACCGCCTCCTTGAAGGGGACGGGGTGGTCGCCCACGAATCCCAGGTAACGGGCGGGGACGTTGTGATCGGCAGGACTAGCCCACCAAGGTTCATGGAGGAGTACAAGGAGTTCGAGATCAAGGGGCCTTACAGAAGGGACACCTCGGTCGCCGTCAGACCATCAGAGGCAGGTGTCGTCGACTCGATCTTCATGACGGAGAACGTGGAGGGCGGGAGGATGTTCAAGGTCAGGGTGAGGGACATGAGGATCCCAGAGATCGGTGACAAGTTCGCCTCAAGGCACGGTCAAAAAGGGGTCATCGGGCTCGTGGTCCCACAGGAAGACATGCCATACACGGCCGAAGGGATAGTTCCCGACGTGATAATCAACCCACACGCGTTTCCGTCAAGGATGACCGTGGGACAGTTCATCGAGTCCATCGCGGGCAAGGCAGCAGCCTTCCGCGGCTCACCCGTCGACGGGTCCGCATTTGCAGGCGAAAGCATAGAGGAGATGGAGAAGGTCCTTCGCGCCAAAGGTTTCGAGGCGACGGGGAGAGAGGTGATGTACGACGGCAAGACCGGCAAGCAATTCGCCGCCGACGTGTTCGTTGGCGTCGTGTACTATCAGAAGCTCCACCACATGGTCGCGGACAAGATTCACGCCAGGGCCAGAGGGCAAGTACAGATGCTCACGAAGCAACCCACCGAGGGGAGGGCGCGCGGCGGGGGTCTGAGGTTCGGAGAGATGGAGAGGGACTGCCTAATCGCCTATGGTGCGTCCATGGTCCTGAAGGACAGGCTCCTTGACGAGGCCGACAAGACTGAAATCTACGTCTGCGAGAAGTGCGGCCTCATCGCCTATTACGACGCCAAGCAGAGGAAGTACAGCTGCAAGATCGACGGCGACCAGGCCAAGATATCCACAGTGGTCGTCGCCTACGCCTTCAAGCTCCTGCTGCAGGAGATGATGAGCCTGAACATCGCACCGAGGCTTCAGTTGAAGGACAAGGTGTAGAGCATGTCGATGGAGCAGGCCCTCAAGACTATTGGCGGCATCAACTTCGCCGTCTTCTCGCCGAGCGAGGTGAGGAGGTACTCGGTGGCGGAGATAACCCAGCCAGAGACCTACGACGAGGACGGCATGCCCGTCCAGGGGGGGCTCATGGACAGCAGGCTGGGCACCCTCGAGCCGGGGCAGAAGTGCGGCACATGCGGAAGCACGGCGGGCAGGTGTCCCGGGCACTTCGGCCACATAGAGCTCGCCGAGCCCGTCCTGCACATAGCCTTCGTCGACGAGATCAACAGGCTGGTACAGACCACGTGCAGGTCATGCGGCAGGATACTGCTCCCCCAGCAGGAGCTGGACGCCTACCGCACGAAGGTGACAAGCCAGACCGACTTCACCCCCGCCCTTCGCGAGAGTATCGCCAAGGAGATCGCAACGAAGGCCAAGAAGGTCAAGCTCTGCCCTCACTGCGGCAAGCAGCAGTACCAGATCGAGTTCACGAAGCCCACGATCTTCCACGAGATCACCGAAGAGGGGGGCGCCACGAGGCTCCTTCCCGTCGCCATCCGCGAAAGGCTGGAGAGGATAAACGACGAAGACCTCGAGCTCCTGGGCTTCAACTCCAAGGCCGCGAGGCCGGAGTGGTTCGTGCTGCAAGTCCTCCCCGTGCCCCCGCTCACGGTCAGGCCTTCCATCACTCTCGAATCCGGGATCCGCTCAGAGGACGACCTTACCCACAAGGTCGTCGACATCCTCAGGGTGAACCAGAGGGTCAGGGAGAGCAAGGAGTCGGGGACCCCTCACCTGATCGTTCAGGACCTGGTCGACCTCCTCCACTACCACGTCACCACCTACTTCGACAACGAGGTTTCAGGAATCCCCCAGGCCCACCACCGCTCGGGCAGGCCGCTCAAGACGCTGAGCCAAAGGCTGAAAGGGAAGGAGGGCAGGTTCAGGGGGTCGCTGTCGGGGAAGAGGGTCGATTTCTCGAGCAGGACCGTCATCAGCCCGGACCCAAGCCTGGACATAGGCGAGGTCGGAGTTCCTTTCGAAGTCGCCAAGAAGCTCACCATACCTGAGAAGGTCTCTCCGTGGAACATCGAGCATCTCAAGGACCTCGTGAACAAAGGGCCCTTCGAACACCCCGGGGCCAACTACGTGATACGCCCCGACGGGGTCAAGATCAGACTCGACTTCGCGAGCGACAGGAAAGCGCTTGCCGACTCGCTGGCTCCTGGGTACATCGTCGAGAGGCACCTGATGGACGGAGACGTGGTCCTATTCAACAGGCAGCCTTCCCTCCACAGGATGTCTGTCATGGCCCACTTCGTTAGGGTCCTCCCGTTCCGGACCTTCAGACTTCATCCCTCTGTATGCCCTCCGTACAACGCCGACTTCGACGGGGACGAGATGAACCTCCACGTCCCCCAGAGCGAGGAGTCCAGGTCCGAAGCCCTCATGCTGATGAGGGTCCAGGACCAGATTCTCTCCCCGAGATACGGTGGCCCCATCATCGGTGGAATCAGGGACTTCATCACAGGCGCTTTCATGCTGACAAGGGACGAGACCCTGTTGACCCCGGCCGAGTTCTCCAACCTGGCCCTGGAGGGGGACTACGACGGGGACCTCCCAGAGCCCGAGGTGAAGGGAGCCCATCCGATGTACACCGGGAAGCAACTCTTCTCCCTCTTCCTCCCGAAGGGGATGTACTACGTGCTCACGTCGAAGTGGGCTAAAGCTCAGAAGACCGGGGCAACCAACGACGTGGTCATCCGCGACGGCCAGCTCATCTCCGGGGTGGTGGACAAGGCCGTCATAGGAGCCGAGGAGCCTGACTCCCTCCTCCATCGCATCGCCAAGGACTACGGCAACGAGGAGGCGCGCAACTTCCTCAATTCCGTCCTGAAGGTGCTGAAGACGTTCCTTACGAGAAGGGGCTTTACCTACGGGTTCAACGAGCTCGAACTCCCGGCCGAGGCCAAGAAGGGGATAGTCGACGCCCTGGACGAGGCCTACGCCAACGTCGCCGAGCTCCTGAAGAAGTACAAGGCTGGTACCTTGGCCCTTACCAGGGGACTGTCCCCCGAAGACTCCTTGGAGGCCTACGTGGTGAACGAGCTCGCACGGGCAAGGGACAAGGCTGGCAGGATAGCCGACCGCTCCTTCCCGGCAGAGAACTCGGGCATGATAATGGCCAGGACAGGGGCGAGGGGCTCCAGCCTCAACGTGGGCCAGATGACGGCAGCCCTGGGACAGCAGTCAGTAAGGGGCAAGAGGATAGACCACGGCATGAAGGGAAGGGCCCTGAGCCACTTCCCCTGGAACGACCCTTCCCCCGAGGCGAAGGGCTTCGTCAGGAGCAACTACAGAGACGGGCTTTCACCCACCGAGTTCTTCTTCCACGCCATGGGCGGGCGGGAAGGGCTCGTGGACACCGCCGTCAGGACTCAGCAGAGCGGCTACATGCAGAGGAGGCTTGTCAACGCCCTGGAGCACCTGAAGGTGGAATACGACCTAACCGTCAGGGACCCGCACGGCCACATCATCCAGTTCCTGTACGGCGAGGACGGCGTAGACCCCGCGAAGAGCGACCACGGCCGCCCCATCAACTTGGACAGGCTGGTCGAGACCGAGGAACTTTCACACAAGTCCAAGGCGAAGGTCGACGGCGAGGAGCTCGCAAAGCTGCTGAAGAAGTATCAACCGCTCTTGAACGAGAGGCTGATGAAGGAGCTGACTGAAAAGCTGGCAAGCTCGCACTTGACAGAGGACGGGCTCAAAGAAACCATGGAGAAGGTGGCCGAGGCCCTGGACTACTCGAGAGTTGAGCCCGGCGAGGCATCCGGGATAGTCGCCGCCCAGTCCATAGGCGAGCCCGGGACGCAGATGACGCTGAGGACTTTCCACTTCGCGGGGGTCAGAGAGAGGGACGTCACCCTTGGCCTCCCGAGACTGATGGAGCTGGTCGATGCAAGAAAGATTCCTGCGACTCCCTCCATGGACATCTACCTCACGAAGGACTACGCCTCGAGCAACGAAAAGGCCGTCCGGGTTGCGAAGGAGATCCTCTTCACCAAAGTTGGGAACGTCGTAGCCTTCAGCGAGGTGGACCCGACGGAGGGGATCAAGCTGCACCTCGGCCCCGACTTGATGGCGGACAGGGACACAAACCCGGAGGAAATAGCGAAGGTCATCGAGACGGGCAAGAGGAAGGTGCAGCGCGACAAGAGGAACGAGAACGTGATCCATGTCAGCATGCCCGACGCCGACTTATCGGCCCTGTTCACCTTGAGGAACAAGATCCTCAACATGAAGCTGAAGGGGATCCCTGGCATCACACGGGTCACCGTCGTGAAGGAAGGGGAGGAGTGGTTCATCCAGACCGCAGGTTCCAACCTGGGAAAGGTGGTGCAAATAGGAGGAGTGGACCCCACGCGCGTCTACACTAACAACGTACACGAGGTAGCTCAAGTCCTTGGCATCGAAGCGGCCAGGGCCACGCTTGTGAGGGAGCTGATGAGCACCCTGGACGAGCAGGGGCTGGAGGTCGACATACGCCACATATTCCTCGTGGCCGACCTCATGACCTCGAGGGGGTACATACAACAGATCGGAAGGCACGGCATCGCAGGCTCCAAGAGCAGCGTCCTCGCCCGGGCGGCCTTCGAAATCACCGTTCCGACCCTGGCGGAAGCCGCCGTGAAGGGAGAGGTGGAGGACCTCAAGGGCGTGACTGAGAACGTTATCGTGGGGCTCCCTATTCCGTTGGGAACCGGAATGATCGACCTCTACATGAGCTGATTCTCTTGGTGGACACCGCTCAACTCTCCAAGGTACTCAAGGACGCCATGAAAGGGGGCAAGTCTGCCGTGGGAGCCAAAGAGAGTATAGCAGCGGTCAAGGGGAGCAAGGCCGTCCTTTGCACACGGTCCATCCCCCCTGCCCTGGGCGCCAAGCTCAGGGAGGAGGCGAAGAAGCACGGCGTCCCGGTGGTGGAACTGACGCAGTCTTCGGCTGAGCTTGCAAGGATGGTCGGCCGGCCCTACAGGGTCTCGGCAATCGCAGTCCGCAACGTTAGTGAATCAGACGTGAAACAGCTAATGCGGTGAGACTGGCAAGTGCCCGAGATCAAGCTCTCCTCAGACCAGCTTTCCCTGATGTCCATGTTCCAAGGGATGACCGGGGCGACGGCGAGGGACTGCGTCATCGACGACAAGAGGGGCAGGGTCATCTTCGTGATAGCCCAGGGGCAGATGGGGCTCGCCATCGGCAAGGAAGGAGCGTCAGTCAAGAAGATCGAGAGGGCTGTGAGGAGGCCGGTCGAAGTCGTCGAATGGGCGGACGACATCGAGGGGCTCGTCAAGAACTCCTTGGGAGCGAAGTTCGTCCAGGAAGTAAGGGTGAGCGAAAGGCTCGATGGCACAAAAGGGGTGGTGGTCGTAGTCGACTCCCGAAAGAAGGGGGCCGTCCTGGGGCTCGGGGGGAAGAACGCCGAGAAGGTCAGAATCCTGGCCAAGCGCTACTTCGACATAAGTAACGTCCAGATTACTAGTGAACTTTGAAAGCTCTAAATACGATGAGAAAAGGCGGCGTCTGAAGCATGTCAGGGTCACCACGCGGGGAGTTTGCGGCGAGGCAGGTCTCGCTCAAGCGTCAGCGGCTTCGCTGGTCCAACAAGTGGTACAAGAGGCGCAAGCTCGGCCTGGACTACAAGGCAGACCCCCTTGAAGGGTCGCCACAGGCAAGAGGGATTGTCCTCGAGAAGGTGGGCGTGGAGTCCAAGCAGCCAAACTCTGCGATCCGTAAGTGCGTTCGCTGTCAAATCGTGAAGAACGGGAAGCAGGTCACGGCCTTCCTCCCTGGTGACGGCGCCCTCAATTTCGTCGACGAGCACGACGAGGTGATGCTGCAGGGAATAGGGGGTTCCATGAAGCGGGCCATGGGGGACATCCCCGGTGTCCGCTGGACAGTGTTCAAGGTCAACGGCGTTTCCCTCAACGAGCTTGTCTACGGCCGAAAGGAGAAGCCGAGGAGATAGGCTTGAGCAGGCAGTCTCTCGAGTACCCGAACCTCCTCCTATGGGAGAGATGGGACATGACGGCCGTCAAGGTTACCGACCCCGGCCTGCAGAACGTGATCAATCTCAAGCCGATGCTCATCCCTCACTCGGGAGGCCGCCATGAGCACAAGAAGTTCGCCAAGACGAGGGTGAACATCGTCGAGAGACTGGTGAACGAGACCTCTCATTTCGGCAAGAAGTACGCCAAGAATACAGGGCGAATGGGAGGAAAGAAGCAAAAGTCGATGAACATCGTCAAGACCGCCTTCGCAATCATCGAGCTCAGGACCGGGCAGAACCCTGTGCAGCAGCTCGTGAAGGCGATAGAGAACGCCTCCCCCAACGAGGACACCACGCGTCTCAGCTACGGAGGAGTGGTCTACCATCAGTCAGTCGACATCTCGCCGGTGCGAAGGGTCGACCTGGCGCTTCGGTTCATCTCGGAAGGAGTCAGGGAGGCCGCGTTCGGGTCCCCGCGGACCGTCGAACAAGTCCTGGCGGACGAGATAATCCTAGCGGCCGCCGGAGATGCAAGCAGTTACGCCGTCAAGAAGAAAAACGAACAGGAACGCGTCGCTATGGCGTCCCGGTAGACGCCTGACCGCCACCTTCTTCTTCCTTCTTCATTGCCATCCCCCTCAGCTCGTTCTCGGTCTCAGGCGGCTCCACAACCATGGCCCCCGGGTTCGAAAGGAAGAGCCGAGTGAGCTGAAGCACCTGAGGCGCCCTGAACTTCTGTAGCCTATGAGACATCCGGAAGTCTTGCTTGGGGTCACGTGCAACCGTGTCCAAGACTTCGAGGCGGGACGTTCCTATGGTGTCCCTCAGGACGTAGCCGGCCTTGAGCTGGGTGACCATGTCGTCCTCTGCGTAGATGATCAGCGTGGGCTTCCTGAGCTTCCGGAGCCTGGGCAGCTGTTCCTTGTCGTAGGCGCTCGCGATGAGCACCAACGATATCGCGCTCTCTGGCCACTCGAGAGCGAACTCCAGCGCCACCTGTCCCCCCCATCCGCTCCCCATCAGGCTGAGCCGCGCTATCCCTAGCTTGTCAACGAAGTCCCTGAGCATGTGTGCCTGGGCGCCGTAGTCAGGGGTCTCAGTCGGCCTGGTCGACCTCCCGAACCCCAGGAGGTCGGGCGCGAGGAGCCTGTGGGAGTCCCCAAGGCCAAGGAGGGGCTCCCAGACCCGCCATGACTCGCCGGGCTCGCTTCCGTGGAGAAGCAGCAGGGACTCTCCGCTCCCTACCGAGGCGAAGTTGACTATGAATTCCCCCACGGCGACCTCTTTCTCAGCCGGTTCCAACTGGACGACGCCTCGCGAATCTCTTTTCAAAGGTTTTGCCTGTTCTGTTTCACAATAAGGCCCTGGACGCGTTCCCGTTCGCCGTTGGGACGTCTGATTCCTCCGCCCACCGCTCGCTCAGAGCGCGGGGGTTTCACACATCGCCGCTTGGCCCGCGGACCACCTGGTCCGACGTGACGCTCTGCCCGTCCCTTCCCTGGCGTGAGTCTCGTCCCTCAGGTCACTGAGGTTCGATGGTGGCAGG
>DASPOK010000075.1:0-6094 GCA_035626075.1 Nitrososphaerales archaeon | reverse complement strand
CGAGTCGACGGACGCGACCGGTCGCCCTTCTTTGACGGGAAATATGCACCCAGGGACCAGGTCAGCGTCTGTCTCCTCGAAGTACGGATAGAGCTCCCTCCCGTAGCTGCTGAATACGAACGTCCTCCCGGAGAGCTCTCTCTCAGCGCTCTCGGTGAGCTCGGCGAAAGCTTCCTCGAACTCTCGCGCGAGCGAGTCAAGGACGGCAAGTTGTTCTCCTTCCATGGATGGGAGGCTCGTTGTGGCCATGTTGCGCATCATGGACTATCGACCGCCCGTATTTAGGTGTTGCGCATGCGCAACATGCACAAGAGCCGCATGTCGACACATCCCCGAACCCTGCACCCCGGCCAGGGAGACGTTCCAGGTGCTACCTGAGGCAAGGCCAGTCACGAGTTCAAATAATGGCATCTTGAGCAACAGGGGCAATAAGATTCAGTTGTCCGAGACGGAGAAGTCCCCGAGCGTCACCATCAAGCTCAAGCGGGGAGCATGGGAGATCGAGATCACCACTCAGGAGGACAGGGTCCAGCAGGCGGTCGAAAGTGTGCTGGCCGGCATGGCCTCCAAGGAGCCCATGCTTGTGGAGTCACAGGAGGGGGAGCCCGACCAGAGGAGGTTCGAGACATGCAGGGGCGTTATCGTCACCATGTGGAAGGAGGGATGGTTTGCCACCCCAAAGGCGCTCGCCGAAGTCCACGAGGAGATGAGCCGCAGGGGGTACCACTATGACAGAACGGCGGTGTCCCACACCTTGGTGGACCTAGTGCGAGAAGGGTCCCTCTTCAGGGACGGTAGCATGAGAAACTACAGGTACGTGCAGAAGCATCCGTTCAAGGGACAGGCCTGAATTTCTTCGAGAGTTGCTCCGCCAGCCGATTGGTCCCTACCGTCGTGATCCTGTACTTGCCTCCCTGGTCTGAATCCACCCTCTCCACGTTGGCGGACTTAGTAAGCTCGCTCAGCCTGGAGCTTATGGTCTTCGGATAGAGCCCTGTGGCAGCCTCGATCTCCCCCACCCCCATGGCATCGGTTCTGCTGTTGCCACTGAGGCTGGCGATTCTTGCAGCCACCAACTGCAGCATGATGACGTCCCTGTCGCTGAGTTTCTTGTCCTGAGTCCACACCCTCGGCCCCTCGGGAGTGACCCGGACGTACTCCTTGAAGAGCTGGATGAGGTCGTTGAGCGAGTAGTTGACGCTGATCACCCGCGCCAGGTCCATGTTTGGGATGACCTTCGACACAAACTCGTGCAGGGAGCGCATGACTACCTCGGGGGAACCCGAAAACTCAACCTTTGCGTCCCCGTAGCTTACAGAAATCTGAAGTTCCCTTTCGCTGGACAGTTTGCCCTGCAGCTCCGCCGCCCACGGATTCGGAGTCCGCTTAAATTAGTTTCAGCATCGGACTTCGTGCCAGTTACACTGTATGAACACCATGACTTGCAGCCAGGACCGCAGCGAGTCGAGTCCTTTGCCCAGATTGGCGAGGTCCTCCTCCCAGACGACGCGGCGCCGACAGCGATTGCTACCACTGGACGCTCCGAGTGCAAACCCCTCGACGAGTTATGGGTAGGCCAGAGGGAAACAGGTGTGTCCGGGGTTATTCGTACGTTCGAAGATCCTATGGCTTCTTCTCCGAGTTGCTTGACTTTCGACTTCGGCCTTCAACGAGCCACTTCCTGAAAGCAACCCATTCTTCTGCTGTTAACTTGACCTTTTTTCGTGTCGGCTGAATTGCGTCCTCGACCGTTCGTATGAAAGTCACAGTAATCCAAGGTACGAGGCTGAGAAGCTCTAGCTGCTCTTGGACACCCTCTCCGAAGTGATTAACGTAGAGCGTAACTCCCCTGGAAAGGCCAATCCCCCAGACCAACAGAAAGTCTGCGACGAGGACGCCGATGAACAAGACGCACAGGACGGAATAGAAGTACCAAAGCGCTCTCGCAACCGCATAGAGCTTGCTCAATTCACTTCATCGAGCTGTCTCGTCTCTCCTATAATGGATTGCGGAGTGCCAATTCTACGCCTGTGCCTCCGAGGAACTCAGAGGCTTCAATACTGCCACGAGCTGGAACCCTGTTGAGAAGACTAACTGAAGACGCCCGAGAACTGCACCAGATCGCCATCCGAGAGGGCAATCAACCCCGTGAAGGCTTCGCCTGGAGATGACGCGGGCGCCATGCCAGCGCAGGTCCCCGCGCCTGTGATAGTGAAGGCAACTGAGCCAACTCCCTCCGTGACTTGAGTTGCGGTCACGCCAGGCGAACAGGTGCGACTGCCCCAGAAGAGGGTCATGTTTTCGGCAATGGTGTTCAACGTGCCTGTGTTCCGTAGGTAAACCGAGCCAGTTGGCCCGGTCGCGAGAGGTCCATGAGCTAGAGCCGTGCCTAGGACCGAGACTTGTGCGTAGGCAACCGACCCCCCGGCTGAGGTGTAGGTCGTGAGAGTAGTGGTGACCATGACAAGATTGGCAACCGTGTTCGTTTGAGTAACCGTATTCGTGACGGAATCGGTCTGGGCGACCTCCTGCGTGACGGTCCTGGCTGACATGGCCCCCGTGGCGTAGAGAGCGCCAAAGGCGACGCCAGCTCCGATGACGATTCCAATTATGACGAGACCTGCTCTAGCTACCTGGCTTGAGCCTCTTCTTCCAGCGATAAGAAAAGGAACCGAATCGTCCTGCGCGCGCTTGCGCGTCATGGGCAGAGTCGCTGAGGCATCCCTATTCAAGAATGCGGATTCGTGACACAGATTATGAGGATTAGGCCAGCGCCTCTGTCGTGCACTGGACCGAGATATTCTCAGATCGAATTCCGGAGGTCCACACGAGAGATGAACTCGTGACGACTGGTTGGTGACTCCACGAAGGAATCGACTGGGTCTTCAAGCCAGAGCCGTGGGGAACCTGGGCCCTAATCAATTACGGGATATCCGTGCGGCGCGGGAAAGTGCCTCACCACCGGTTACCTTCAACTACGGCGAGGGAAGGTGGGACAGCCGCTATCTAGGCGGCCTCAGTCTGTGAAAGTGACAGCTCGTCCAGGGTCTCCGAATTCCTGGCCAGTGGCAGATTAGGCGTCACTAGAGCCGAGGTGTAGACGAATTCCCCGTCTTCTGCCTTGAATCGTCTCAGCTTCGTTGTCTTCGCGAGCCTAAGGAGGGCAACCGCCACCGACTGCTTCGGGTAGTTCAAGCCGTATGACTGGAGCGCTTCCCTCACGTCCAAGAGTTTCCTCCTCTCTCTGCCCCAAGGGTCGGAGAAGAACTTCCCAATGACGTCCGCCAGCGAGTCCCCCTTCTCGAGGGAGACAATTGGGAGTTGGGAAGGCGAACGGCTATCTGCGAACCCAGATGGCTCAACAGCCAGCGCCCTTTGGTCGTTTGCCTGTTCCCTGCTTTGCCCTGGGAGCTTTGATGTAAGTTCGGGCACAAGTTCGATTGCTTCTCTCAAGTGTTCTGGCTCGGCTTCGACTTCCGCCTCCGCCTGGCCCAGCTTGACCCTGATCTTCGTCAAGTCTTCCCTAGAAGAGGAGCAGAGGACATTTAAGGTTACAGCAAGGACCGACTAAAGCGACTCTAGCAGGGGCGGGCCAATCTGCGGAATCTACCCGCCGCGGGCAGTCGTAGGACTCCCTATATCGGCAGCCGGAAGTCCTCCTTCACTGTCATCAGCACCACGTGTGAGTTCGTACGTTCGACGAAGTGCATCGCGAGCAATCCCTTCGTGAAGTGACTCAGCTCTTCCCTGTTTCTGCACTTCGAGATCACGACAGCGTCTATCTCTCCCGTCACGTCATACACGGCACACACCCCTGGCAGCTTTGCTATCTCGCGTTCCATCTCGAGGAGCTTCCCCTTCGAAACGTGAATCTCTGTGACCACAGTTAGGTCGTAACCCAGTTTCTGGAAGTCGACAACGGCCGTGAATGCCCTGAGAATCTGCCGGTCACGAAGCCTCTCCATCCGCGCCGTGACGGTCGACGTTGAGACGTGGAGGCTTGTGGCTATTTCACGAGCCGAGAGTCGGCCGTGTAAGAGTAAGGCCCTGAGAATCTTCACGTCCAGATCGTCCACAGGATGCCGAGCCAAAGTCCCGCGAAGCGCCTTAGCCGCGGAATGAATGGATGATTTCACCTCGGACATCTGGTCGAACGTCCAGAACAGTTCCAAATCGCCTTATATACGTTGCGAACGGTACCGGCGGTGGTTGACCTACAAGATCACCGCAAACGGCGATTTCGTCAGGCGCAGTTTCACCCCCGCCGAGGTGATGCAGTCGGTAGGGAAGGACGGGGTGAAGTTTGTCGACCTTCAGTTCACCGACGTGCCAGGAAGGCTCAGGCACGTAACCATGCCTGTGGAGATGCTGGAGGAGGACATGTTCAGGGACGGGGTGGGCAAATTGGATGGCTCCTCCGTGAAGGGCTTCGTTGAGATCAACGAGTCCGACATGCTGCTGGTGCCGGATGCGAGTACCTACTGCGTGGTGCCGTGGACAGAGGAGGGTCTAAGGACAGCACGCCTGATCTGCGATGTGAGGTCAGGCTACGGGGCAGGCAGGTTCAGCAGGGACCCCAGATATGTCGCACAAACTGCTGAGGCGAAGATAAGGGAAGCTGGTTTCACCGACTCCCTTTGGGGACCGGAGGTGGAGTTCTTCGTTTTCGATAGCGCGACCTGGGTGGCCAACGACCCTTTTTCATCGGGGTTCAAGATTTCCTCGAAGGAGTCCGCCAACGAAGCAAGAGGAACGAACTTCCCAATAAGATTCAAGGATGGATACTACCCTGCGCCACCAGTGGACACGCTTAACGACTACAGGGGGCAGTGCGTCAACTATCTGAGAGACGGGTTCGGAATCCTGTCCAACGCACACCACCACGAGGTTGCGACTGCAGGTCAGTGCGAGATCGACATCTACAGGGACGAACTGGTCACGATGGCCGACAGCACTATGACCTACAAGTATGTGATAAAGAACGTGGCGTCGAGAATGGGCCTGATAGCCACCACCATGCCGAAGCCTATTTTCGGGGATAACGCCGTGGGAATGCATGTCCACTCCAGCCTTTGGAAGAGAAGGAAGAACGCCTTCTACGACCCGAATGACGCCTATGCAGAAATCAGCCAGCTGGCAAGGTACTACATTGGAGGGATAATGGAGCACAGCCGCGGCCTTTGCGCCATAGTGGACCCGACTACGAACTCGTACCACAGGCTGGTGCCAGGGTACGAGGCGCCGGTCTACATAGCCTGGAGTAAGATGAACAGGTCGGCGAACGTCAGAATCCCAGCTTACGAAAAGGGCTCGGAGGGAGCGAAAAGGGTCGAATTCAGGACTCCGGATCCCTCGTGCAACCCATATCTGGCCTTTGCCGCCATCGCCGCGGCCGGTCTCGACGGGGTGAAGAAGAAGACAGACCCGGGAGACCCAGTAGATGAAGACATCTACAAGCTCACCCCCGAAAAGAGGAGAAGCCTCAAGGTTGGTGAGCTTCCTGGGAGTCTTAAGGAAGCAGTCGAGAGCCTTGCGAGCGACTCAGCCTTCCTCGAGGGAATCCTCCCCAAGGACCTGATCAGTACGATGATGGAACTAGAGATGGAGGCCTACAGAGCGGTCGCTGCTCGGCCCCACCCCTACGAGTTCTACATGTACTTCGATTTATGATGGAAAGACTAGGGAATCAGTAACTAGTATAGTGATGCCGCCCAGTCAGGATGTCCACCTGCCTCAGAGATGTCTTCAACGATCCTGCTCTTTCTTCTTCTCCCAGAAGACTTTCCCGGCAAGCGTCTCCATCATGTTGAAGGAGTCCTCGAAAAGGATTTGCTGAGTGATCCGCCCTACTATCTTCCCCCCTTCGACTACAAAGATTCGCCTGATGTCCCTCTGGAACATGACGTTCGCCGCCTGCTCCAGTGTAGCGTCTGGCCCGATCGTGATCACAGGTGATGACGCTATTGCCTCCACAGCCATCTTGTCGGGATTGTGCCCCTTGGCGAGGCACCTACTGAGAATGTCTTCGGTTATTACCACGCCCATGGGAAGGCCCATCTTCTCCACCACCAAGGACCAGATGTTTTCCTGAACC
>DASPOK010000074.1:0-2909 GCA_035626075.1 Nitrososphaerales archaeon | reverse complement strand
GGCAGAGAAGACACTCATAGAAGGCATCATGGAAGCGCTTGCGAACAAGCATTCGCAGCTCGACATAAACCTCCAAGGAATGAGCGTCAAATTCCCGAACACAGGGATAGGCGTGGAGTTCAACGGCCTCGTCACCCTGACCGCCCACGTAAGGGACATCACGGAGGACGAGATGAAGGCGTCTGCGTCGAGAAACGTCGCCTTAATGTCAAAATAGAGTCGAGTCGCTACTTTATCGCCCTCAGCAGCTTCCTCAGCTTAAGGGGGTTCACACTGATGCGGCCCGTCAGCCTGGACATACCGCTCCCCATACTGAGTACTCTGTCCCCCTCGGCGTAAAGGCTCAGCCTCCACCCAACGCGGGAGAGTGCTCCGGTGACGTGCATGGAGCCCTCTATCATCCCCCCTCTGCCCTCCTCAAGCTTGATCAGGTCCGAGAGGTGCAGCCCGGCCTCTCCCACCCCTTCCACTTCCACATCCAGGGTCTTCTTGTCTGCATCAACGGATACGAGCGGCCTTCCTCCAACGCTCACCGTCGCCTTCCCGGCAGCAACGTGTCCAAGAATCTCGATGAGGGAGGCCAGCCTCTGCTCTCTTTCTACGCTCAATAGTATCTGCCAGTCAGGTAATCCGTCAGTTCCATGAGATAAGACCTGGCCTTGCTATCAGGGACCGAACCCAGCAGTTCCCTGGCAGCTTTCGCGTGGTTCATCTCCCTCTCGTTCGGGTATCCCAGAGAGCCCTGTTCCCTAATCAGTCCCTTCAGCCTCGATATCTCCTTGTTGTAATTCTGAGTCTGGTAGGCCTGGCCGAGCTCTTCGCCGAACCTGCCTGCAATGACAGTCTGCTCATCCGTAGCACCTCCGACTAAGGCCCCGCTGGCGCATGGCGCGCTCAGCAGGCTGGAAGTCTTCAGCCTGATCATCTCCTCGTAGTCCCTCGCGGCCCCGTCTCTCCCTCGCGCCACCTCCATGCCGATGAACTCGCCCCAGGTGGTGGCCCTGCATGCTTCGCCGACAAGGTCGAAAATCCTCGCTAACTTCCCGCTGCCCATGTGATCACACCTCGCGACCATCTTCGGGACGTTGAAGAGGAGGAGGTCCGACGTGAGTATCGCAGTACTTAGGCCGTACTTTGCCTTGATGGACTTCGTCCCCCTCCTTAGCTCGGAGTGGCCTATGATGTCATCCTGCACGAGGACGCTGGTGTGGGCTAGCTCGTAGGCTACGGCAAGAGGAATCGCAGGCCGGTAGTCCCCTGAGTGTGCCTCGCACCAAAGGAGCGCGAGCGTGGTCTCGACCCGCTTGCCTCTGGCAGACAGAGCATCGGCAACTGCATTTTCGAGTCGAGTCGACCGATTTCGAGGGAAGAGTTCTCGTAGTTCCGAATTGACCGCCTCGATGTACTCCCTCAGCCAAGGCATGGCTTCTGGAGCCTGCATGCGTCAACGTTTTGCTGGCTCGCGTAATAGGTCTATTGAGGGAAACAGGCGCTCGCTCGGCGAGCATACCTCGTGTCCTGTCCTTATTGAAGCCAGGCAAGGTATGACCTAAGCGGTCCCTGTCTCATGTCGTTCGATAGGTTCTGAAGGTTTCGCAAAGCCCGACGCAGGCGTGCTCAGGAAGGGGGGCTGCCGTATTGCCCTTGTCCCGGGGCCTCTTCCGACGACCTTCTTTGGAGTCTCTATCAAGCTTTGTCTACAAAAAATCTGCTCTTTGTCATCAACCGGAGTCAAGCTAGGATAACAGGCTCGCGAACTATGACTCTGTCAGCTCTCTCGCTGTTGGCTCCGCCGATGGCTTGGGTGGCAGACCGAGTCGACGCCGGTTACGCGCGAGGTCGGGAATATTCCGGGCTGTCCCTTGGTCTGAAGCGGGGCCTTGTGCTCGCCAGAGCCTGGAGTGGTCCGCCGACCATGTTCCGGGAAGGCAGCGAGGCGCAAGCGGGGGTAGAAACACGCGAAGGTGGAGGTACGCAGGAGGGTGGAAAACCCTTCTGCAGCCGAGCGAGGTGTGGAGCTCCATGCTTAGCACCGGGCTGGGACGCAGAAGTGTTCGAAACCCGAAGGTGCACCGAGACCCTAGGGCGGTTCGACTCCTGGTTGCGAATCGAAGCCGGAACGGAGTGTGGAAGGAGAACCACACTTCACTCGGGTGAGCAGACGAAGACAGCGAGGGGCGGCTTTCACTTCTATCTCTCTGGCCAGCTTCATGATGGCATGGCCCGGGTCTCGACATTGCCATAACCGATAAAGACACGGCGGCTCGGCCGAACGCTCCATGAGTGAGGTCAGCGCCCAGAGCGGAGATATTGTGTCTGTTCACTACATCGGCAGGTTCCCAGGCGGGAAGGTCTTCGACACGAGCATGAAGGCCGAAGCTGTCAAGTCAGGGCTCTTCAACCCGGCCCGCAAGTACAAACCCCTCCAAGTCGTCCTCGGACGTCACCAAGTGATAAGCGGATTCGAAGAAGCCCTGGTCGGGATGAAGGTCAACGAGACCAAGGAGATCACCATCCCGCCGGAGAAGGCTTACGGGAGGTCGGGGAGCCACCCCATGGCTGGCAAGACGCTCCAGTTCAAGCTCCTAGTGACAAACATCAAGCGTCAATGAGCTGGTCGGAAGGTTCAGTGCACGTCGGACGTGGCCAAGTCTTCAAGTGGCTTGTTCATTCGGCTTGACACCGAACCTATTTACCTGCGGGTAGGCAACCCGGACGCACAGCCATGGCAAAGAGAGCATTTACCATAGACACTGGAACAGAGAAGGTTCCAGTCGAGGGGCACGCCCACCAGAACGTGGCCGTCAAGTACCTTATGAAGCGACGCAGGAGCCTCATCTTCACGAAGGACCCGGCGAAGGTCGAGAAGCTCTTCTCCGAGGTCCCGGAGAAGATAAGCATCATCGGAG
>DASPOK010000073.1:0-5441 GCA_035626075.1 Nitrososphaerales archaeon | reverse complement strand
GCCTCCTCGAAGGGGCGCGTCTGAACTCCTAGCTGTCGGCACACCCACGAAGTGTACCCGCTGGTCTTGTTCCCGATGAGTTTGGCGATGTCGTTGAGGGACATGCCCCTTTCGTTGTGGAGATAGTCGAGAAACTGATGGAGCTCTCGCTTCTTCCTGTCATCGAGGTGCTTGATACTCAGTCCCTCGGTTCGCATTAGGGCAAGGAGTTCCTCCTGCACGTTGTCGAGGGCGGCCTCCTGATAGGGCAAAGTACTCGCTGACGCCCTCCAGAGATAATATGCATGCTGGGACCAGAAAATACTCTCGATAGACCAACGAGCCCCTTAAAGCGAACTATTCTGTCAGCCCGAGGTTGGTCAGTGTCCGAGGCTACGGGCTAATCGTCACGCTCTCGGTAATCTGGGGACTGGCCTTCGTCGCAATCAGGAGAGCCGACTTCGAGCTCAGCCCCGAAAACCTGACCCTCCTCCGCTGGCTGATCGTGAGCGCTGGGTTCCTTGTCATCTATCCCTTCGTTGTAAGGCCGAAGACCAAGTTCGAGAGAAGGGACCTCCCCAGGCTCCTGTTGGTGGCGCTGGCCAGCGTCGTGATCTATCATCTCTGTTTGAACACTGCAGAGGTGCAGGTGGACGCCTCCCTTGCCGGACTGCTGATCTCCCTGGCGCCTTTCAGCACTGTGCTCCTCTCCGCCTTGGTTCTGCACGAGAGGATACACAGCAGGCTCTGGGGAGCCCTGGTGCTGGCCATAGCCGGCTCTGTGGTCATATCGGTCCCCGACCTTTCCCTGAATTCGACGACCGTGGAGGGGCCACTACTGGTGGTTGCAGCAGCCGTGGCAAGCGCCGTTTACACCGTCGCGTCGAAGCCGCTCACGACGAAATACGGACCCTTCGCCGTGGCCGCCTGGTCCGCTTTCCTGGGGACGGCCATGCTGACCCCTCTGCTCTCGCCGAGTCTCCTGTCCCAGGCCCACGCCATGTCCGCCTACGGATGGGCCTCTGTATCATATCTGGCCATCCTGAGCACCGTCCTCGCCAACTCGATTTACTTCACGTTGGTGTCCAGGCAGCAGCTCTCGAGGCTCGGCGTGCAGCTATACCTTGTCCCGGCGGTTAGCGCCCTGGGAGGGGTTCTAATCTTGGGGGAGAGCCTTGGGGCGGCCACCGTCATCGGCGGGGTCATTCTACTCGCTGCGGTGGGCCTGGCAACCAGCGGCCGCCACTAGTCAGTAACCGTTTTATGGTCAGAGAAAAGGTGGCAAGAAAGTCATGGAAGAGGACGCGGACCTGAAGCTACTGGAGCGGAGGAAGCTGGAAGCCATGAAGCGGAGGCTAAAGGCCGCCGGGTCGCCTGCGGCGCCTGAAAGGACGGACAGGCAGATAGTGGAGGGGATGCTCTACGACAGGGGAGACGAGGTCTTGGAGGCGGCCTACTCGTTCTACCCCAAGGAAACGGAAGGGGTCGTCAGGGAGCTTGCCACCATGATAAGGCAAGGGCGACTCAAGGACAAGGTGGCTGGAGGAGAGCTTTTCTCGCTGTTCAGGCAGCTGGGCCTAAGGTTCAGACTGAGCACTTCAATCAAGGTGATGGACAGGGGGAAGCTCGTCGATATCAGCGAGAAGCTGGGAAGGAAGGAAAGCGATTGACAGGTTTAGTTAGCGAGAGAGTCTTGGCCGTGCCTAAGGGCACAAACCCGGTTCTCGTCTGCGGCCTCCCAGGCAGCGGCTATGTCGGCAAGCTTGCCGCCGACCACCTGATCAGGTCGTTCGAGCTCACGAAGGTGGCCGAGTACGACAGCGCGACATTCCCGCCCCAGGTGAGCGTGAAAGAAGACGGGACGGCGGAGCCGCCGAGGGGGGAGCTCTACTTCGCTCAGACCAAGGGAGAGAAAGGCCTCTTCGTTTTCACGGCAGACGCGCAGCCCACCACTTCAGAGGGAGAGTACGAGCTCTCCGACGCGGTGGTGAAGTTCGTCAAGAAGTGCGGGGTGAAGAAGGTGTACACCCTTGCCGCCTACATTACAGGTTCGTTCTCCAACACTCCGAAGGTATTCGGGACAGGGACGTCGAAGGAGATGATCGTATCGCTAGAAGAGAAGGGGGCGACGCTGATGAAGGACGGCGGCATAAGCGGGATGAACGGGCTCCTGATAGGAATCGCGGCCCTTCGCGGGTTGGAGGGAGCGTGCCTCCTGGGGGAGACGTCAGGTTATGTTGTGGACGCCGGCGCGTCGAAGGCGGTCCTAGAACTCCTATCCAAAGTGGTTGACCTCCCCATAGACACGTCGAAGCTGGAAGAGAAGGCTGAGGAAACGAAGAAGGTCATAACCCAGCTTCAGGCCATAGCTGAGCAGGCTCGGGAGGCTGCGCCCCAGGCCGGGCGCGAGCAGAGGCCCGGGTACATAGGCTAGTTCTTCAGAGGCGATAGAAGCCCAAGGGCCTCGCCCCCAAGGCTTCGATGATGAGGAAGGCTTTGCAGGGGGGACTGCCGCGATGGTTGACGTCGCCCTCGGGCCCTCGTGACGACATTGCGACGGACGGGAACAGGGGTGGAGACCTTTTCGGGAGGATGGCGCGCCTCAGGATTACCCTTTGATGTTCCCGACCGGCCTAAGTGCGGCTACCTTCTTCGATATGCCTGCCCGGTCCATGGTCTCCACAACTTCAGAGATATCCTTGTAAGCCATCCCAGCTTCTTCGGCTAGTCCGTCCATGGTAGCTGCTTTGACGTAAATTCCTCTGTCGAGCATCCTCCGCTGTAGCTCCGCCCCCCTCACCTCCCTCTTGGCAGCAGTCCGGGACATCGTCCGACCTGACCCGTGTGCGGTAGAGCCGAATGTGTCCTCCATGGCCTTCTGGGTCCCGATGAGGAGGTAGGAGCCTGTCTCCATGGAGCCTCCAATAATCACAGGCTGGCCGATGCTCCTGTAAGCTGCCGGGACGTCAGGGTGACCGGGGCCGAAGCTCCTGGTGGCCCCCTTCCTATGCACCAAGACCTTCGCCTTGGACCCGTCATAGCTGTGATTCTCCACTTTGGCCACGTTGTGGCACACGTCGTAGATCAGGTGCATGTCCAAGGACTCGGCGTCCTTGCGAAAGACTCTGGAGAAGGCCTCCCGAACCTTGTTTACGATTATCTGCCTGTTGACGAAGGCGAAGTTGGCCGCACAGACCATGGCCGAGTAGTAGTCCTGGCCCTCCCTGGAGGCGAAGGGGAGGCAAGCCAGGTCCCTGTCTCGGACATCAATTCCAAACCTCTTCATCCCTGACTCGAAGGTCCTGAGGTAGTCCGAGCAGACCTGATGGCCGAACCCCCTGCTCCCGCAGTGGATCATGACCATCACCTGATCGTCGTAGATTATGCCGAACTCTCCCGCCAGCCCGCGGTCGAGATACCTTGCAGGGTCGACGACCTGAATCTCGAGGTAGTGGTTCCCCGAGCCGAGAGTACCGAACTGGCTGACACCTCGGCTTATCGCCTGCCTGCTGACCTTCGAGATGTCGGCTCCTTTGATGAAGCCCCCTTCTTCGACGTGGGCAGGGTCATCGTCCCAGGCCAGGTCGTTCTCTGCGCACCAGCGTACCCCCAGGGAGGTTATGTCCCCCATCTGGGACTGTGTGAAGTTCTGCGAGCCCTTCACTCCAACCCCTGCCGGGACCAGCGAGAATATCAGGTCAACGAGCTCCTTGATCTTAGGTTTGACATCGGAGAAACGGAGGTTCGTCCGAATTAGACGCATCCCGCAGTTTACATCGAATCCAACTCCTCCAGGCGAGATGACCCCCTTCTCGGTGTCAAAGGCAGCGACCCCTCCGATGGGGAAGCCATACCCCCAATGGGCGTCGGCCATGGCGTAGGAGTACCTCACGATGCCCGGAAGGCATGCGACGTTGGTGGCCTGCTCGATCACGCCCGAGTCCATTGCGTCCAGGAGCTTCTTTGTGGCGTAAATCCGAGCAGGGACATTCATCCCTGGCTTGTACGAAACGGGAATATCCCAGGAGACGTCGGAGACCTGTTTCATGACGGAGGTGTCTGGCAAGGGAGCTGCGCTTGAAGCCGGCTGCCACGGAATTCCTTCTTTAAGCGTTTAGAATTCAGATGTCCAAAACGACGGTGGTCTTCCATTTGGCGCCTATGTGCTTGACGCCGAACAGGTGCATGGTGACCGCCTTCACGTCATTGCGGAGGCGGTGACGGACCCTGTCGATTGCCTCCCCTCTTGCTAGTGCCTCGAGCGAGGTCCCAGCAGGGGAAACACTGACCTCGAATTCTCCAAAGAGGAGGGAGTCGACGTCCTTGGCCACTATGAGCTCGGTAAGGAAGTCGTACAACAGCCTATCTATGCTCTCGGACTCCAAAGAGAATTTCCTTTCGACGCCCTTCCCCAAGGTACTCGGGTCGACCATGATGTCCGTCACGGCCGAGGCGCAGGCCTCGAAGAGGCCGTCTAAGGTGTCGGACTCGGCCTCGAAGGCGATGTCAGCCAGGGCCACGTCTGGGAGAAACTTGAAGGTCAATTGCGGGCAATCGTCGCCCCCGCCTATAGAGCTCTTAACCTATGCGCAGGGGCATGGTTGCCAGGCTCCAAAGGAGATCCTGGCACAAGCCTACTTGCCTCGTTTCTCAGGGATTAAGTCTAGCTCCTTGCCGGCACTTTCGAAGGCACCGATCGCGAAGTCGAGGTCTTCCCTTGTCAAGGCGGCGTTCATGATTGTGCGAATCCTCGCTTTTCCTTGGGCGACCATTGGGTATACAATCGGGAGGGCCAAGACCCCGAGTTCGTAGAGCCTCGAACTCAGCCTCTTTGCCTTGCCGCTGTCCCCCACCATAACAGGGGTTATCGGAGTCGTGCTCTTTCCTATGTCGAACCCCAGGTCGACCATCGCCTTCTTGAAGTAGCGGGTGTTGTCCCAGAGCATCTGCACGTGCTGAGGCTCCTTCTCTAGGACATCGATAGCAGCTATGCAGGCCGCGACGACCGCAGGCGGATGTGAACCGCTCAGGGTCCAAGTCCTCGACTTGTTGTAGGCGAAGTTGACCAGGTCCCTGGACCCCGATATGTGGCCCCCTACGACGCCGAAGGCCTTGGAGAAGGTCCCCATCTCGACCTGGACCTTGTCCCTCGAGATGTTGAAGTGAGAGACGATGCCCCTCCCCCCCTTACCCAGTACTCCCTCGCCATGGGCGTCATCCACATAGACCATGGCACCATGCTCGGCGCCCAGAGCAGAGACCTTGTCGAGCGGGGCGACATCCCCGTCCATCGAGAAGACTCCGTCGGTGATGATCAGTATCCGCCTGAAGGCCGGGGAGGCCTTCTCCGACTCGTCAAGGAGCTTAGCGAGATCGTCTGGGTCGGCGTGCTTGTAGACCTTGCGTTCAGCCACTGATAGGCGAACCCCGTCGATGATGCTCCCGTGATTCAGTTCGTCGCT
>DASPOK010000072.1:0-6334 GCA_035626075.1 Nitrososphaerales archaeon | reverse complement strand
GTGAACGTTGAGGCCACGAGGAGCAAGTGGAAAGTCCTTCCTGGCGAGAGGCTGATCACTGCGGTAGGGAGGTTGACCTCCCAGAAGGGTTTCGACGACCTGATAAGGGCGTATCCTGAGATAAGGCGATCCGTCCCGAGTTCGAGGCTCCTCGTCATGGGGGACGGTTACATGCGCAGCGAACTCGAGTCACTGGCCGAGACGGAGCGTGTGAGGGGGACGACCACCTTCGCGGGCTTCGTGAGTGACGCCGACCTGATCGATGCCATCAAGTCATCTGACGTCGTGGCCGTTCCGTCCCGCTTCGAGCCGTTCGGGATAATCGCCCTTGAGGCCATGGCAGGCGGCGCTCCCGTCGTAGTTTCCCGAGTCGGGGGTCTCGCCGAAATCGTCGAAGATGGGGTCGATGGCCTCGAGGTTGACCCGAACAGCCCGTCGTCACTCGCCAAGGCAGCTGTGAGGCTACTTTCAGACCAGGAGCTGGCGTCGCGGCTGACGGCCAGGGCAAAGGAGAAGGTCAAGGCGTATAATTGGCAGGCCTCCGCCCTCAAGACCCTTGACGTGTACCAATCTGCCATCAAGGTGACGAGGTTTGAGTGAGCTCCCCAAGAGAATCCTTTCTCTCCTCATGGTTGGGGGAGCCCAGTCTCCTGAGAAGGCAGTAACAATCGAGGAGCTAGGGACCAAGCTCAGCGCCCCTCCTGAGGCTGTTTCAACGGAACTGAACGAGCTGATTGTCGCAGGTTACGTACAACTGATAATGGGCGAGGGACAAGCCCGGGCCTATCTGACTGGGACCGGAATAATAACGGCCTCCTCGACCTATTCCTGAGTTCACAGCTCTGAAGACCGTAGCGAATACGTGCTCGACCTCAAATAGCCGAGGAGAACAGAGCCTTGCGCTTGTCCGCCCTTGATGTTGCGGAGCTCCGCGTAATCATCCCCGTGGGCGGAGAGGCGAAGAGGCTGAGGCCCCTTACGACCGGCTCGTCGAAGGCAGTCGTCAGGATATTCAACAGGCCCCTGGTGGAGTTCGCAATGGTGGAGCTCGCCCGGCAGGGAGTGAAGCACTTCATTTTCGGGGCGAAGGGGTACATCAACTACAGGAATCTCTTCGACTACTTCAGGGAGGGGATGGGTTTCTCCGCACAGTACGGAATCATGCCCAGGGTCCACATCAAGTACCAGCCCAGGATCGATGACGTGGGGAGCGCGGACTCGGCCAGAATCCTGATGGACTACTACGACATTAAGAGAGACTTTCTGGTCGTCCAGGGGGACAACCTGTTCGAACTCGAACTGGGTAGCCTCCTCGAATACAAGAAGAAGAAAGGAGCGTTCATGGTCGTCGTCCTGACGCCCGTCGAGGATGTGGAAGCCTACGGCGTGGCAGACCTGGATGACTCGGGAAGAATAAGGCGGTTCGTCGAGAAGCCGAAAAGGGACCAGGCCCCTTCGCGGATGGCCAACACCGGGATATACCTGATTTCCCCTGAACTGAGGAAGGTGTTCGAGGAGTCCGAGATTCAGCGCATGATCAAGGTGAACAAGAGGCTCGACTTCGGCCTCGACCTCATCCCTTACCTTGTCCAACGGTACCCCGTGTACGGGTACTATCTGCAGGGGGATTGGCAGGATGTTGGCACGCCTAGGGGGTACCTCAAGGCGGTCACGGGCATCCTGGCAAAAGGGGGCTGGCCGGGAATGGACCTGGGCGAGCCCGTCCCTCAGCTCCCCAACGTGTGGATTCAGGGGGGGTCTGTCGAATCGCTTCGAAGGAAAGAAGAGATAGTACACAAGGCGCTTGCCAAGGAGGTCCGCCTCGAGGGGAGGGTCTTCATCGGTAGGCACTGCCAGGTCGAAAAAGGGGCAATCGTGCGAGACTCCTGTATCGACAACTTTTGCATCCTGGGGAGGGACGTGACAATCGAACGTTCCTCTATAATGGACAGGGTGGTGATAGAGGACGGGGCCGTGGTCCAAGATAGCATAGTCGGGCGGCACGCCAGAGTGCGGTCGTCTGAGAGGAAACCTACATGGGTGATGGGGCTCAGTGTGGTGGGAGACGACGCAGACGTAGGGGAGGGGGCAATGCTTGCGTCGACAAAAGTCAACCCGTACAAGGAGATCCCTGCCGGAGCCAACCTTTCGGACCAATTTCTGGAGTAAGATTCAAAAACCGGCAAGGGCTGGAGGCCAATGTGTCATCCAGCAAAACGACGTCCAGGATTCTCGAGCCTGTTTCGGCGGAGAGGGCATTCTACTTCTACGTCGACGTCGGGCGACCCCTCGGGGTCATAGCATCAGGCATGAAGGAGTTCGGATCTCAGCTCAAGACTGTAGAGGTTGCCTCATTGGAGTTCCACCTCAAAAGAGGGGACTTCGAGAAATGGGTGCAAATGCTTGGAGACGCCGACCTTGCTAACAACCTCGCCAAGCTCCGCGAGGGGGGCCTCGCCGGGGAGAAGCTCAGGGCCGAATTGGTAAGGGTAGTTCAGACGAGGGTAAGGCAGCTGCAAAGAGTCCCGTCGAGGAAGTAGGACCTTATTATCCTCGGCCGTTCGCCGAAGTGAGTTCCCCTAGCCTCTTGAATAGATCGTCTTGTAGCTCAGAAGGCAGGGCCCGCCACATCCAGTTCCCCTCCGACTTCGCAGGATTGTTCATCCTGGCTTCGCTGCCGAGGCAGAGGAGGTCCTGCATCGGGACCACTGAGACATCGGCGATCGAGCCCATGGCCAGAGCGAGGAAGTCCTTGGTCACACTCTCCTCCGTCACGGTATGACCGATGAATCTGGCTAGTTCCTCTCTTTCCCTTGCTTTGGCCTCCTCACGGAACCACCCCCGGGTTGTGTTGGTGTCGTGGGTCCCGGTGTAGACGACCGAGTTCTCCGTATAGTTGGCCGGGAGGTGAACGTTGTCCCTCGTGCCGTCAAAGGCGAATTGCAGGACCCTCATACCAGGGATTCCAAGGCGCTCTCTTGCCTCGTTCACGTCCTCTGTGATTACGCCCAAGTCCTCAGCAACAAACGGAAGCTCAGGAAATGAAGCCATGAGGAAATCGATGAAGCTCACGGGGACCTTGACCCATCTCCCGTTGACCGCTGTCGGTTCCCCCGATGGAATCTCCCAGTAGGCCACGTACCCTCTGAAATGATCGAGCCTGACCATATCGGTGTGCCAAAGGCTCCTCTGAGTCCTCTCCTTCCACCACTTGTACCCTGTCTTCTCCAGTTGGACCCAGTCGTAGACAGGGTTTCCCCACCTCTGCCCGGTCTCGCTGAAATAGTCTGGCGGGACGCCGCCGACGAATAGGGCACTCCCTATCTCATCGACCTTGAACAGCTCTGGGTGCGACCAGACATCGGCGCTGTCGTGGAGCACGTAGAAGGGGACGTCGCCCAATATCTTGATTCCCTTTGACTTGGCTCGGGTCGCCAAGGCCGACCACTGCCTGTCGAAAAGATACTGAGAGAATATGGTCAGCTCGATGGCTTGGCTTAGAGCCCTCCTTTTCTCTTCGAGGGCAGAGTGCTCCCGCCGCCTAATCTCCTCCGGCCATTGGTACCAAGGCCTTCCCTGTTCCTTGGATATTGCGTCGTAGAGTGCGAAGCCGTCGAGCCAATCGGTGTTCCTTTCTCGAAACCGGGCGAAATCACTCTCCAGCCGGACACGGGAGTAGCTGTAGGCAAAGGCGGCCTTGGCCAGACTGTCTTTGAATGCGGCCACTGCCACAAAATCGACCTTTCTTTCGCTTTCACCCGGCATCGTGATTGACGGGAGGTCACCGATGTACCGGTCTTCGACCAGTTTCTCTGGGCTGAGGAGAAGGGTGTTCCCTGCAAACAGAGAGTGGGCGCTGTAGGGCGAGCCGTAACCACCCACAGGGGTGAGAGGCAGCACCTGCCATATCGACTGTTTCGCCTCCTCGAGCAGGTCCAGGAACCTGTCGGCGGTGGGCCCCAGGTCCCCGACACCCCATGGCGAAGGGAGGGAAGTTGGATGAAGGAGCATCCCGGAACTTCTGCTCAGGTTCAACTGTCCCTCGTTGCCACTGCCTGACGATCATAGAGGTCAGCCCCGTCCTTGAACCTAGGGTCATTGGGTCTTGCTGCCGAAAGGAGCCTCCTGAACTCTGCCTGGAGTTTCCCCTCATCCGAGCCGTCTGCCAGCTCGATGGCGCGCCTAGCGAACCTGAGGGCTTGCACGGTCTCTATCCGAGACATGTCTTCCCAGAACCAGGCACAGCTTGCGAGCATGAGCGAAGCGCATTCTATCATCTCGAGAAGCTCAGCACCCCTTTCTTCCGAATGCGTTTGCTTGAGTTCCCCTTTCAAGTAGCGCTTCACTTCTCTGTTGCCGCCAGCCATGAAAGAAGGGAAATGGTCCCGGGTCGCATCTGGATCCTTCATTATTCCCTGAGCCTGTGCCGAGTAGGCTCGTGAAAGCTGGTCGCCCAGCCAGTCAAGAGAGACACGCAGGGGAGTCCTCCACTTCTGGTTGTAACCTGGATGGATCTCGGATCCGCATCCACAGTTGCTCCTCCACCGCTCGACTCCGTGGGCACAACTCCAAGAGGTCCGCTCTGCGATTTTCACCTCGTAGGACGGCGGAAAAGCGGACAGGTAGTAACCGTAGTTCGTCATGGAGGCAACGCCTCCGTCATTGATTCTCGCCACGCACTCCGTCAGAGACAGGTGGCCTTTCCTTCGGTGGTGGCCGTAGGTCTCGCCATCGGTGGCGACATTAACGAGCGCTGTCTCCTGCGGGGTCCCGAAGGCGCCCAAAAGGGCATTCGAGAACGCTGCGCCGCTTTCAAGGAGATTTCCGAAAGCGATGGCGGTTGACAGCCCTTTGTCATAGAAGAACAGACTGATCCTCTTTCCTGACGGCAGTAGGCAGAAGTACGCGCGCCTCGTGTCGATCCGACCTCCCGAAACATCGGTCCACACTGTCTCCCCCTCCGTCCTGACGCTCAAGGCCTGGTGAGGGGAGAGGATGGTGAACTTGATGCCTGACTCGGCCAGAGACTCGAGGGAGTCCAGGTCCACAGCAGTCTCAGGCAACCACATCCCTTCCGGGCGCCTGCCGAATCGCCGGACGAAGTCCTCGACCCCCCACCTGGCCTGAATTCTGCGGTCGGTCGCGCTAGCCAGTGGCATTATCATGTGATTGTAGACCTGGGCCATGGCTGATCCGTGTCCCCCGAAGCGCTTGGCACTCGCCCTATCCGCCTCTACAATCGCGTTGTGGACCTCCGGATGACGCGATTCGAGCCATCCGAGGAGGGTCGGCCCGAAATCGTAGCTAATCCAGGCGTAGTTGTTGACCGTTTCCCGTGTGCGGCCAGCTTGGTCCGTCAGAGGGGAGGCGGCGTTGGGAGCGTAGCACTCTGAGGTAATCCTCTCGTTCCAATCGTGAAAGGGAAGTGCGGACCTCTCCTCGTTCAGACTCCCCGTCCATGGGTCTTCCCTTGGAGGCTGATAGAAGTGGCCATGAATGGAGACGAACTTCTGCATGAAACTGCGCCGTTTCGAAACGGAGCCGAGTTAAACTTTGAGACGAACGCGTTAGGGTCGAAGACGCCTCCTATATGTTGCAAAGTATTGTGATAACCACCGGGTACAGATGCAATATTGAGGGGCCTCTACCCCGGAAGTTACAATAGCTGAGCGTTATCGAAAATTTAAATTCGAACGGAAAAGCGAGCGGGAAGTTGAACAAGAGAAACAGAAGCAACCTCATCGTAGGGTACTTCGCCCTTGGCGGAGACTTCAACTCCTTGGTGGGGATAGGGCTCTACAACTGGTGGGCCGAAGGAAACGCAACAATCACAGCCTAGGTTGGCTACCCGTCATAGAGAATCCAGTCCTAATCGGCGGGGACCCGCCGCCGGTTCCTTAAATGCAGGCTGAAGCCAATTGGGGGCGGTCCGGCATATGCTGACAAGGCCCGCTAGCATCCTAATCCTAGCCCTGCTCATGGCTCAGGGAATCGCGATACTTCCAGCGAACGCCGTAGCGGCAGCCCCCTCTCCCGGGTCCGTGGACCCCCTTGTCCGAGTCTCAGTGTCCACGGACAGGTATGTCTATTCGCTCCACGATAGCGTGGTCGCAACGGTCCAAGTCACCAACCTGCAGGACGTGCCCCTCGACGGCTTGACGATCAACAGCACGGCATACGATTCCAACAATCAAGGAGTCCTGACCTTCCCGCCAATAGTCAACGGAAGCATAGGGCCCCTGACGAGCAAGGAGTTCAACGAATCTGCGGCCTTCTCGCTCTCTGACCAGAACTATCAGATTGTGAGTGATATCATGGCGAATGACAGCGTCAT
>DASPOK010000071.1:0-7355 GCA_035626075.1 Nitrososphaerales archaeon | reverse complement strand
AAGAGCTTGGCGATTTCCCCCGTTCGTCTTATAACCTTGATTATGCATTTGATAGAACGACAGGTGGAGGGTTCTCTGAAAGTATTCTTGCAAACTAAAAAGAGAGCAGAGAACGCGGATGGACGATGAAGGCAGTCAGGTTCCATAGACACGGCGGGCCGGAGGTCTTGCAATACGAGGAAGCTCCCGACCCAAAGCCAAACGCCGAAGAAGCTCTGGTAAGGGTCAAGGCATGCGCACTGAACCATCTCGACCTCTGGGCAAGGAACGGACTCCCCAACGTCATGATTCCGATGCCTCACATTTCGGGGAGCGACATATCAGGGGTGGTCGAATGGGTCCCTGAAGAAGAAACTGTCTTCAAGAAGGGGGACGAGGTGATAGTCAACCCTGGGCTCGGGTGCGGCAGGTGTGACAAGTGCCTGTCAGGAAGGGACGACCAATGTCGCGAATACACCATCATCGGGTACGGGCTAGACGGAGGATACGCCGAGCTCGTCAAGGTCAGAAGGACCCACCTGATTAGGAAGCCAGCAAGGATGGGTTTCGAAGAAGCTGCTTCGTTCCCCCTTGTGTTCGAGACTGCGTACCACATGCTCGTGACCAAAGCCAGGACCGGACCTGGCGACACGGTACTTGTCCTCGCTTCAAACTCGGGCGTTGGCTCTGCTGCCGTGCAGATCGCTAAGCTGCTGGGCGCGAGCGTCATCGCGACCGCAGGTGATGCCGCCAAGGCAGACAAGGCCAAGAAGCTGGGGGCAGACTACGTGATCGACCACTACAAACAGGACGTCTTGGGAGAGGTGAAGAAGCTCACGGACAAGAGGGGGGTAGACGTGGTCGTGGAACACGTCGGAAGGGCGACTTGGGAGGGAAGCCTCAAGGCCTTGGCGAAGGGGGGAAGGCTGGTGACCTGCGGAGCGACGACAGGCGCCGAAGTCACGACCGATCTACGGTACATCTACAACAGAGAGCTAACTATCTACGGCAGCTTCATGGCAGGACTGGGGGAGCTTCTTGAGGTGGTCAAGCTATTCGAACAGGGGAGGCTGAAGACGGTAGTGGATTCGGCATACCCCCTGGAAAAGGCAGCAGACGCGCAGGCGAGGCTGGAGAGCAGCAAGCACTTCGGGAAGATCGTCCTGAAGGTCTAAGGCACTATCTCGTAAGAATGGGTAATCTTTGCCGTGGGCTGCAGGGTCGCACCGACGCTGCAGAATCTCTCCGTGCTGTCTCTTATGGCCTCCTCCACGTACTTCTTCTCCAGCGACTCCCCAGACAGAACATACTTGATGTGAATCGAAGTCCAGGGTTTGGGAAGGCCATGCTCTGGCCTGGCACCGCTGATCAGGATCTTCAGCGACTTCAGCTTCTGCCTCCTTTTCCCCAGAATGGCGACGATGTCCATACCCGTGCAGGCGCCGAGAGACGTCAAGAGGGCTCTCATGGGGCTGATTCCTCTTGCCACACCATCAGTCGAGTCGTAGACTACTGAATGCCCCGTGGTATCGGATCCTACGAACATATCGCCTCCGCTCCAGTCGACTTCTGCAAGCCAGTTGCTTTCACTCAATCTGAATCACCAGAGGTTTGGATTTCGAGTTCGCCTCTCCCTTTTCTATAAAGCTCCTTCGTCCCCACTTCCCGGTCGCGTCGGCCACCAGCCTATGTCTGCCTTGGCCGAGAGAAGATGCGGGTATCCTGAACTCCTTCTCCACGTCGAGCATCTTTGACTTCGCGTCTTCGACGCTGACGGGAATCTTCGGGGGGCCCCCGTCTTCTGGGACTATCATGGCCCAGATCCGATACGGGAGGTCCGGGTCACGGCTCCAGTAGAAGCTGGCCTTCCTCACTTCCTTCTTGACTTCAGCCAGGGTACGGGCTCGCATTCCGCCCTGCTCGCTGAGCCGGAGTCGGATGGTGAGCCTCAGAATCTTGTCGAAGTCCTCCCAGGCCACAGTCCAGACGTCAGGATGGAAGGCTTCCCTTAACCCTCCCACGATTCGGAAACCCACCTTGGCCAGGATAGTATCCGAAGTCGCGTAGGATTTCTTGTCCGTCATGAGGCTGATACCACCTATCCTCGTCTTCGGCCAGTTGTAGTCCCCCCTCCTGTCCTTGAGAGACAAGTCGCGGGTCGCCGGCCCTGGGACTGTTAAAAGGATGCTTCGCTCAAAGGCGCTGCCTCAATCGAAGGGAAGGCTGGTGCGGCAGGCATGGAACGAGGGGGTTCAAGCCTGCTTGGAGGCACTGAAGGGGCCGAAATGGGCGAGTTGAATATGACTATGCACAAGAAATGGCAAAAATGCTTATTACGAAATCCGAATAGTCGTAGGTGAGCAGGATAGGGATGACTTCCGTACCAGGCGAAGAAGCCGCGGTCATCAGGCGTTCCATCATGGATTTGCAGTCAGTACGGCTTAAAAGCGAATGTCGAACGTATCACACAGCGTCCGAAGGGAGGCTAAGCTGACCTTGGTTCCCCGCGAACTTGAAGACGACGTGAACTCCAGGACCGTCCAGCTCGTCCGTCTTCTCACAGAATTGGGCCCCGACGTCCCTGAGATAGCCCGAAGGCTGGGCCAGTTCAAGGAATCCGTAAGGTACAGGTACAAAGAGAAGATACTCAGCAAAGGCTTCGCGGTACAAGCTGCAGTGGACCACGAAAGACTGGGGCTGAAGAGGATAATCCTCATCGTGGACTTCCCCGTAACCTACAGGAACTATGCCCAGGCCATACTGACCGCGATGAGCGAAGTCACCTACGTTGTCGGCTTTGCGAGGTCTCTGATTGGAGGAGAGTATGTAGTCAATCTTAGCGTCCCCACTGAGCTAGTCGAGGAGGTCCGAGAGTTCATCCTCGGATTGAAGGAGAGAGGCCTGTTCTCCCGGCTGGAGATTGTCGAGTTCGATTGGGCTCGAACTGCGCCCATGAAACCTGAGTTCTACGACTTTGATACCGGCAGATGGGATTTCGAATGGCAGAATCCTACCCCTGAGGACTATCAAGCCGCTGCCTACATGCCATCGCAACGGGGCAAGTTCGACTATGCTGATCTGCTGATCATGAAGGAGCTTCAGATGGACGCGAACAGGAGCTTGAAGGAAATGTCTGAGAAACTGAACATCAACTACAAGAAGCTCGCCTGGCATCATTCAGCCCACGTCTGTTCCCAGAAGCTGTTGAGAGGCTACACCGTGAACTGGATGGGAACTCGATACGACTACAATTTGGAGAGGGTCCTCCATAGGAAACACCGCTACTTCGCTGTGGACTTCATAGTCAGAGATGTTAACGAGTTCGAGACAATGACGCTGCGACAGCAGATAGACCGCTTGCCTTTCCTGTGGGGCGAGGCGGCCGGCAGAAACTATTTCGCAGAACTTGCTGTCCCGGTAGATTACGTGGTGGAAGGACTACAGTATCTGGGCAATGCCTCGAGTGCGGTGAAAGACAAGACAAGCATCTATGCAATTGACCAGACCGAGGCGGCTAGGTTCACGATTCCCTACAGCATGTACGATCAGGCCAGCAAGTCGTGGATGTATGACAAGGATGAATTGACTAAGAAATTCGAGAAGCTAATCCTTCAGATAAAGATAGGAGTCAGCTAGGCCTTTGCCTAGCTGATTCCGAAGCCGCCGATTATTTCGAGCGGTCCTACCTTTAGGCCCAGCGTTGCAAAGACAAGGCTTGCACCGGTGACGGCCAGCATCCCAAATCGGATTTTCTCGTCCAGGGTCATGTCGGCAGAGGTGGCACAGGAGTGTCTTTTAAGGAATGAGTTTATGCATGACCGCGACAAGATATCACTAAGCGAAATCTAAACAAAGCCCGATTCTTGCCACAAATGTTCTCTTTGACCTGACTTTCGTCTAACTGGGTGCCAAGCCCTAAATATGGACTCGTAATCTGGATTCTGAGTGCCTACAGGCGCAATTCGTCGAGAAAAGCATCCCCACATTCCGGCTCGCAATATTCTGGACAGAATTGTCCTGGGCGGGAGCGACGGGGCCATAGAAGGCCTGGCCATGACGTCGGCTCTGAACGGGGCGGGTTTGGGTTTCGGTACGATCGCCGTCGCCGGGTTCGCCTTCGCAGTGGCAGGAGCACTTTCGATGTTCTTCAGTAGCTACCTTTCGAGGAGATCCGAGCTCGAATCTCTGAAGATTGACATGGCAAGGGAGAAAATGGAGATCGAAACCGAGCCGGAAGAAGAGAAGTCGGAGATGGAAGAGCTTCTCAAGAAGGATGGATACGACGACCGGGAGGTGGAGGTGATTATGCAGAGGCTCGTCAAAGACAACAAACTCTTCCTCAAAGAGATGCTGCGCCGGGAGCTTCAGCTCAACATCGAAGACATCGAGTCCGACCCCTTCGTTCGGCCGCTCTCAGCTGGGATTGCCTTCCTGTTGCTTGCACTTCTTGCCGTGTCCCCCTACGCCTTGGCAATTCCTCGAACGCAAGCGTTACTCACGGCCGTCGCGCTCTCTCTTGCTGCGCTGTTCGTCCTTGGCTCCAGGGCGTTCCTGCCCAGAAACTTCAAGCCAAAAGCCGGAATCGAATCGGCTCTGGTTGGCGCCCTTGCGGGCGGACTCCTGTACCTGGCAGGCGTTCTAGTTTCGATGCTCTAGCTTCGCTCAGGTTCATTAACCAGAGAATGCATCGATTCACCGTCTTGTCTGAACCGATACCGACTTCTGCTCCCTCGGAGGAGAAACCCAAGGGGGTGAAAGCGGAATTACTGGACCGACGACGGATCCTCCTAGTCGTCGCTGTGCTGCTGGTGGAGCTCGCCCTTTTTGCCTCCGGGTTGCTGACTCCCCTCTCAAACTCGGCCCAGCAGAGCCTGGCAAACCAGGCAAACAGTCAGTTCGCCCAGGTTCAGTCTGCCGGCCCAATACAACTGGTGGTCTTCATTTTCACCCACAACCTGACGATCGCTCTAATCGAGATGGTCCCGGTCCTGGGGGCATTCCTTTTCGTCCTGTCTACCTACAGCACCGGGCTAGCGGCCCAGGCAATCGTAGTCTCACAGGGCCTCCCGAGCCAGTTCGGGGCGATTCTCTTCGCCTTCCCCTACTCCCTGGTAGAGCTGTCAGCTTACGCCATAGCGGTGGGCGCAAGCATCATGCTTCTGGTCTCGTGGAGGAGGAAGAAGCTGCACCGGGAAATCAGGGTCTTTGCCCTGCAGGGAGTGGTTGTAGCCGCCGTTCTTCTAGTGGCAGCCGCAATGGAAACCGCCACTGACATTTCTCCACTCTTGGGGTTCGCGCTCTGGCTCCCGACTGGGCTCGCCCTCGCTGGAATCATAGTGCTTTCCGAGCGTAACCGAACTTGAGGTACAGGTACGTCACCTTCGACTGCTACGGCACCCTCGTCGACTGGAGGAAGGGGATCGAGTCCGGGCTGCATGCTGCACTCGGCGACCTCCGCCTTTCGGGCCAGGACCTTCTCGACGCCTACGTGCAGGCAGAACGAAACGAAGAGGCGGACTACAAGCGTTACAGAGAGGTACTTCGGCTAACGGTGATCTCCATGTCCGGCGTGCTAGGCGTGAAGGTCAGCGACAAGGCAGCGAGGCGGTTCTCCGAATCCGTCCCCGATTGGCCACCGTTCGAGGACACGGCCGAGTTCCTCCGCCTGGCGGGGCGGAGAGGGTACAAGAGGTACATACTTTCAAACGTGGACGACGACATCCTCGAGGAGACGATCAAGAAGCACGGCCTCGAGTTAGACGGGTTTGTGACAGCCCAGGAGGTGGGGAGCTACAAACCCAACCCTGGGCAGTGGTTGGAGTTCATGCAGAGGACCGGGGCGAAGAAGGCGGATGTCCTGCACGTGGCTCAGAGCGTGTACCACGACATCATCCCGTGCCAGCGGATGGGAATCGACTCGGCCTGGGTCAACAGGTACAACGAGAGGATGCCGCCGGGGCCTCACCCGACATACATTGCCGACAGCCTGGCGCACCTGGCAGAACTTCTAGACGCCCAGACGCCATAAAGAATAACTCATCCGCGCCACCTGCCTGAAGAAGGATGAAATCCCGAACAGTGGCAAGCACAGCCATCTTCACCGCCTTCGTTGCCGCTGCTACGTCAGTCTTCTCGGTCTACATCCCAGCGACCACGGGCTACTTCAACGTGGGCGAAATCATGGTGTACACCAGCGCCTTGCTGATGGGCCCGTACGTGGGGGCATTCGCAGGGGGGGTGGGGTCCATGATGTCCGACCTTTCTCTGGGGTATCCGTACTACGCTCCGGGGACGCTTGTAATCAAGGGGCTCGAGGGCTTCATCGTCGGATACCTGGGGACGAGGGCCTTTCCAAGAGTCACAGGGGCAGGATGGCGGGGCGTGGCCATCGGCTTCGGCCTCGTCTTCTCAGCTGCCCTAGCCTACGTCGGCGCAGTTTTCCTCTCCGGGAGCTTCACGGTCACCCTTGGTGGGGCGTGGTACATTCCGGGCCTGACGCTGGACTTCCAGGTCCCCGCACTCTTTTGGCCGGCAGTGGCAGTGGTGGCCTTCGCTGTCATTGTCTTCGTCGGGCTGAGGCTGAGGACCAAGTCAGGCCAGAGCGTAATGTCGGTTCTGGTAGGCGGGTGCGAAATGGTCGCAGGCTACTACCTGTACGAATCGTTTGTGCTCACGCTCATAGCGCCCGCCTCTGTCGTGGCCACGCTGGCCCCGGCAGCAGAAGTCCCCTTCAACGTAGCGCAGGCACTCATAGGTCTGCTCGTATCGATCCCACTTGTCAGGAGCATCAAGAGCGTCACAAGAGGACGGGGACTTCCGCCAACTGCAGACGAGGGCCAGACAGGCAGCATGAAATAATGAAACCCCTTTCACTCGGGAAGATACCCATCAACGTGCTCAAGTCGACGGTCCTGGAGCTGACGGGAGCACCCTCGGACAAGATAGCGACCCCACCACTGGCAGGCCTTGACTTCGCAGCGGTCAGGGTCAATGGCAGGTACATGATTGTCTCATCGGACCCCGTAACCGGGGTCGTCGAAGACATAGGGCGCTACGCCGTCAACGTCAGCGCCAACGACGTCGCCACCAGCGGTGGGAGACCCCAGTTCGCCGAGTCGGTCATCCTGCTGCCAAAAGGAGCTGATGCGACACTTGTGAAGAAGATTGCAAGCCAGATGGACGACGAAGCGAAGAGGCTGCAAATCAGCATAGTTGGAGGACACACGGAGGTGACACCGGGCCTCTCACGCCCCATAGTGATGGTCACTGCCTTCGGCTTCGTGGACCAATACGTGTCTTCGAAGGATGCGAGGGAGGGCGACACCATCATGCTCACCAAGACAGCTGGGCTCGAGGGGACCGCCGTGCTCGCCGGT
>DASPOK010000070.1:0-2272 GCA_035626075.1 Nitrososphaerales archaeon | reverse complement strand
CCTGTCAACGCTCAGGTCTCCTGGCGCTTCCCGGCGCGACTCCCAGAGCCGACGGTCCCGAACCTATCCGACTTCGCGGAGATGGTCCCGACCCTCGGTGTGGATTTCGCATTCGCCCATGATGGCGACGCGGACAGGCTCGTGATGGTCGATGCCCTAGGGAACGTCGTCCCTGACTCGATACTCATGATACTGGCCCTTCGCAGTCTAGGATTGAGTGAGGGGACGGCGGTCGTCTCCGAAAATACCTCCAGTGCCGTCGCCGAAGAAGCGGAGCGGCTGGGCCTCAGAGTGAAAAGGGCCAGGGTGGGGAAGACGTTCGCCGTCTTGGAGGCGGAGGGTGGGGTCTTCGCTGCCGAGCCGAGCAAAATAGTGGACCCCAAGTGGGGATTGTGGGAGGACGGAATCAACACGTCGGCCCTTGTTTCAAACCTGCTTTCTTCTGACCGAAGCCTGGTCGGACGCCTGATGCAAAGTGTCGAGTGGAGGTACAGGCAGGTCAACGTTAGGGCGACCGTCAGAATGGAGGGCCTTATGGCGAAGGCGAGGGACGCATTCAGGAAGTTCAGGGTCTCAGAGGAGAGGACCCTGGATGGCCTCAAGCTCGTGTTCTATGATGGGTCTTGGGTAATGTTCAGGTCGTCGGGGACGGAACCCATCACCAGGGTGTACTGCGAGTCGAGGGACCCACAGCAGTTGGAAGCGCTGGTGCAAACAGGCACCCAGTGTGTCGAAGGCTCTAATACATCATAAGGAATTCCTGCGTCCGATGCCAGAGTCGAAGGCCATCGCGCGGGTCCTATCGTCGGGTTACATCCTCGACGCCAAGGCGTTCGAGATGATCAGCGAACTCCCGGCCGGCACGGATGTAGAGGGACTGGTGGAGAAGCTCCTCGAGCAGAAGGCGGGCGCCCTAGGGGAGGCCAAAGTAATCACCGAAAGCGACGTGCAGAAGCTGATTCCTCGAGAGGAAGCCCAGGACCTGGGACAGGTCCCTGTGCGGCCTGCTGAGCTCGAAGTGCTATCCGACCCCACCCAGGCCATTGCGCCTGCTGAGGGTGCGGAGGGCTTTGGCAGGTTGTTCCACGACAGGTACCAGAGGCTCTTCTCAATCGTACGAGAAAGGCTTGACACGAAGAACAGCACGACCCTGGCAGCCACGAAGAACCTGGCGCCCGGAAAGAAGGTCAAGGTAGCCGGACTGCTTGCCGACCGGTCGAGCAGGCGGGGGAGCGTCGAGCTCAGGCTGGACGACCCGACCGGGACGCTGAAGGTCGTATGCCAGGACAACTTGGCTGAGAGGGCGGCCCTTGAGGCGCCGCTGGACAGCATGGTTGTTGTCGAAATCTCAAAGGGCAAGTCAGGGCAGTTGTTCACCGACTCCGTCGTCCTCCCCGATGTCCCTGGTCGCAGGGTGGTGTCGTCCTCCCATAGGGTCTATGCGGTCCTCCTTTCCGACCTCCACGTAGGAAGCAGGATGTTCTTGGCGGATGACTTCCGTCGCTTCCTCCGGTGGCTGAACGGAGGCCTTGGCGACAATGACGTGGTGAACCGGGTGAAGTACTTGGTGATAGCCGGGGACCTAGTGGACGGCGTCGGAGTCTATCCTGGGCAAGAGTTCCAGTTGGCCGAAAGGGACCCGAAGAAGCAATACGAGATGGCCTCTGAGTTGTTGAAGCAGGTTCCGGGTCACATCCAAATCGTCTTGGCCCCCGGAAACCACGACGCTGTGCGACAGGCGCTCCCCCAGCCGGCGGTCGCCGTCGACATGGCGGAGTCGCTGTATGCCATGGACAATGTTCGCTGGGTTGGGGACCCTGCATACATCAAACTGCATGGTGTGACCTTCCTCGTCTACCATGGCAAAAGCCTAGACGATGTGATAGCTACCACCCCCAACCTGGCTTATGGCAGGCCCACAGAGGCCATGAAGTTGCTTCTGAGGGCAAGACATCTCGCTCCTACCTACGGGAAGCGAACTGCTTTGTCGCCAGAGTTGCGGGACTACATGGTGGTGGACCAAGTCCCGGACGTCTTTCATTCGGGCCATGTTCATTCTTATGGTGAGCTCTTCTACCGGGGGACACTGCTAGTCAACTCTGGGACGTGGCAGGCTCAGACCAGCTTCCAGTCCAACATGGGCATGGAACCGACGCCCAGCATCATTCCAGTTGTGGACCTGTCGACTCTGAAGGTGATAAGGCGTAATTTCGGAGCCGCTGGGTACCAGGCCTCCTAGCCTGCCGCCCCGAACATGGGGTCTTCCGCGAGA
>DASPOK010000069.1:0-2262 GCA_035626075.1 Nitrososphaerales archaeon | reverse complement strand
GTCGCCTCTCCGCCAACACCTGACGTGTACCCTTTGTAGCCCATCTTCTCCACAGCCCTTAGGACGGCTTGCTCGTCTTTGGCAGAAGTGTTGATGAAGACGGACGGACCCGTCTGCATGGAGTAGTAGGCCTTCAGCCCCCCTTCTCTCAGTTCCCTTACTTTCCTGATGATCCTAAGCGAATCTTCGGTCATTATTATCAACCCGCTTTCGCCTGTCATTGTCAGGCTATGCAGCTCGAGGGTGTCCTTCTCAGCTAGCCTCCCCACTGCGTCCAGGTCATTCCCGAGGATGGCCCTCTGCATGTCTTCGCACCTCTTCTGTGCTGACTCCACTCTGGCCCTGAAGAAAGGCGACGTCAACACCTCTCTGTGGGCTTCCTCCGTCCTTACCCTCGAGGGGAGAGGGACGATCACCATCCTGAGGTCCAGGTCGTGCCCGTCGGCAAACTTCTCGGCGTAGGTAGTGTCGTCGTCCTTTCCTGCGTAAAGAATCGAAAAACCCCCTACCAAGGACCTGGACGCCGATGCAGCGAACAGTCGAGCAGTCTTCGATAGCGAGGGGAGGTCGGGCTTTCCACCCACCAGGAGCCTGTGGCAGAGCATTGTCAGAGCCGCGCCCGCTGAGGAGGAGTAGCCGATCCCTTTCGGCTTGCCAGGAGGGACGTTGTGACTGTCGATTCTGAACTCTGTCGCTCTCCTCCCGGGGCTCAGCCGAGAGACTACCTCCTGGAGCCTCGCGTTGGCTGATTCGTTGGGTTTCCCTCCGATGAAGACGCCCCCTCCTTTTGAGTCGGTGATCGAAGCCTCAGTCTTCATCGAAGTCGTGTTCACGGAGATGCTGTCATGGTACGGGAGCCGAAGCTTCCAGTCTTTCAGTCCGTGGTACTTCACCAGGGCTTGCATGGTGTAGGCAACGGAGCTGTACTCTGGCACCATCAGGTCACCTCTATTTCGAGCCTGCCGACCGTGTTACGGTCTTTGAGGAGGCGAACCATCTCCCTTGGGATGTCTCTGGAGGCGGCGTCGGCTCGAACTGCTAGGGTCCGGTCGCTGACGAAGTCGCTCTTCCGGATGACCATTTCGTTTGGGTCTGACAGCCCGAGTCTGGGATCCCCGCTGGCCCTTACCTCAAAGGAGAGATGACCAACAACTATCCTGATGGACACCTTCGACCCCTTCCTCCTTAGGCCTTCCTTGATTCTGGCATCAAGCTGTGCGCACCCCTTTGATGCCCCCACCCCTATTATGCAATCCCCGTTCTCCGTCAGGTATTCCTCTGTGGTCACCTCGATTGTTGTCGGGTGGAATGACCTCACCATCGGGTGCCCTCGGAACTGGACCGTCTCCCTGAGGGCTCCCGCATATGTCTGGCCGGACTTCGCTTTTGTACTCATTCCTCATGTTTCCTTGGGTTGCACCCCATTGCATTGGGGGCAGCGTTCCGATGAAAGAGGAACCGGGGCGGAGCAGAAGACGCAGAACCTGAAACCTTCGGGTGCGGTAACTGGGCCTGAGCTCTCCGGCAGCATGAAGCTCGCGATGACCATGATGCTTCCCCCGATGGCGAAGGGGACGCTCCAGAAGTAGACGAAGGGAATCTGGAGGGCGAAGAAACCCACTCCTGTGACTGCGACAAGAAGCCCTCCCGCCAGAAGTTGAGGCCGCATGCCCCGGCCTCCGGATAACGCCTTTATAGTTTCGAAGAGGCGTCGGTGTAGGTTCTGGTTGACCACTGAGTACGAGCAGCTTCTCATGAAAATGGTCGAAGACAAGAAGGTCAAGTTGGCCGAGGTGACTGGTAAGAAGGGGAAGGAGAAGGAGTCGAAAACCTTGATGTCCGATATCAGGTTCCTGGAAGTGGAACTCCATCGTTATCAGCAGGGCATGGCCCTCTTCAGGTCCAAAGCACTTCCCAAGGTCGGCAGAGGGGGAAGGCCAGAGACCGAAGAGAAGAAGGAAGAAGAAAGCTAGGTCAATTGACGCTAATTCTCTCCGAAAGGGACGTGGAAAGTCTCATCGACATGAGGGACGTAGTCGCCTCCGTGGAGGACGCATTCCGAAGGGAAGGGGTTGGAGAGGCTCACAACTCGACGAGGACGAGGTCAGGGGGGAAGGCCTCGGTCCTGAACGTAATGCACGCCAACCTTCCCTATCTAGGTCGGGGTGGGCTGAAGGCCTACATGTCATCCAAGGAGGGGACCCGGTTTGCCATACTGCTCTTCGACACGTCCGATTCCAGGCCCCTCGCAATAATGGGAGC
>DASPOK010000068.1:0-9612 GCA_035626075.1 Nitrososphaerales archaeon | reverse complement strand
GGGAAGATCAGATTCAGTGAACGAGAACTTCGCGTCCCTGCACTTCCCGTGGTACAAGTCGAGATAGATGAACGCGTCTCTGTCAAAGGCCGCGTCCCTCTGAACAACGAATGTCATGGCACCCTCCCAGTTTTTCCCCGCGTCCGCGTAGGTTTCGTTGCCGTTCAGTTTCTCCATGTACGCCCTAACCCATTCCTCGCTCGGAAACTTCACCATACCAAGCGCCACCCGGCGAACAGCTCATCGAAAAGTGTAGCGGTGAATCCACGAACGGCAACGGGAGGGGGCATCGGTATAGCGCGTCTGATTTCCACTGCAGACCCGAAGCCGGCCTTCAGTCGTAGAGCGGACGCGCTACTCTTCTTGGAAGGGCACGCCCAGGGCATTCGCCATTATGCGCCGCTCGGCGCTCCTGAGAATCTCGCTCAATGTCGATGGTTTCACGCCCACCAGTTCGCTCAGGCCCGTGAGGCTGATCTTTCTCGGGAACTCGAAATAGCCTTGAGCCACGGCTGTGGCCATGATCTCCTTCTGCCTTCCCGTGAGAGTCGCCCTCCTCTCGAGAGGAGCCACGTCCTCTATCCTCGCTTCAATCCCCTCCTTTTGGAGTCTTGTGAGGATTTGTCTAAAGTCGCTCGTCTTCCTGGCGATGAACCTCCAGGACGACGGCTGGGTCTCTGAATTCAGGGGACAATCAAGACAGACTATGGCTGCATCGCTCGAGGCGCGGCAGATGCCGGGCCTGTCGAGAACGACGAGAAGGGGCGCCGTCTCTCCCTGACCTTCCCCTTCGACAACTTGCCTAACCCCGTCGGTGCGTCTGATTGTCGCAGTGGCTGCCTTCAATGCCTGCGGTTCTCCCCTGAGTTCGAGCAACAGAGACATCCCCGTCTTGTTGAAGGGCTTGCAATCGACTATGTTCAGCTTGGCTCCATGCTCCTTCGCCGCGTCCTGGAGCTTATTTTCTGTCTTAACCTGAAGCGCTATCTGCCTGAGCATCTCTGAACAGGTTAGGGTAAGAGTCGTCTATTTAACGCGGAAGCACGATTCTCAAAAGTGGAAATCGGACTGTGGCGGCGCGTGTCCCTTACCTTTTAGGGGGCCAGGCTCCGCCCCTCGGGCCTTGCGCCTGGGTTGCCGCGAGGCCGTGAAGACCGAGAGTTCCTCGAAAAAGACGCGCTTGGAAGCCACCCGCTCGAGGTGGAAGCCTGATCTTGCGCACAGGCGTCCAAACTCCCCTGGGTCAGCCTCGTCATTCAGAAGGAATACTATCGCCCCACCGTCGTTGACAGTCCTGAGTGCCTCCCTTAGGAACCTCTTCGGTACCTCGAGGTGGCTACCTCCCCCGACAGCCCTGTCCGGGCTATCCCCCTCAGCCAGGTATGGCGGGTTGAACGCCACGAGGTCGAAGGAATCGGGCCTCAGGCAGGAAGCCCCGTCTGCCAGAATGTAGTTGGCTCCGGCCTCCTTCCAGTCGGACATCTCAGGCCTGACGAGGTCTGTCCCCACCACGGTCCCGAAGCGCTTCGCCAGTCCGACCAGATTCCCCCCGTTGCCGGATCCTATCTCGAGGCAGCTCAGCCCTGAGTATGGCTGAAGGGCCCTCCTGAGGAGCGCCGAGTCCTCGGACGCGAGGTACACCGTTCCGCTCATTCGGTGAGGCCGTCGGTCTTGAACGACCTGTACTCCTCCGGAGTGAGTACCTGGGTGATGTTCTGGGTCTGGTAGAAGTAGGCGGGGGTGCCGTCAGGAGAAGTGGCGAGGGTGTTGTCAGGGTTCTGGAGCCTGTACACCTTCACAACCGCGGGCTTTATGCCCAGCACCGTCCCGTCGTCCAGAGCGTAGTAGCTGAACCTTTCTTGGAGCGGCTTGAACCCGACAAGCTTTCCCCTGGGTTGCGACGAAGGAATCATAGGTTGCCGTCAGCCGGGGGCGTTAAAAGCGTAAACCGGCCACCAGTCTCTGGATTCCCGAGCTGTACTGTGCGGCCTTCTTGTCTGCCTCGGCCAGCCCCTCCGGCACACCAAGGGCCAAGGCAGCCTTTCTCAGGACAGCCTTGCG
The DNA here is from genome assembly GCA_035626075.1 of Nitrososphaerales archaeon. Lineage (GTDB taxonomy): Archaea > Thermoproteota > Nitrososphaeria > Nitrososphaerales > Gagatemarchaeaceae > UBA183. The sequence goes on along the minus strand of DASPOK010000068.1, from coordinate 7,551 downwards.
AATACCTCCTCTGATCTTAAAGGACACGGGGAGAGATCCCGCGTAGCCTACCAAGGCACTGTGCTCGAAAGGGAGCCTGGGCTGGACCAAGCGCCCGCAGGCCCCCAGGTCGCGTATCCTGCCCCTGTTGGCGTACTCCCGAAGGTCACCGTCCATCATTTTCCTCGCGGCATGCTCCCCGCCTACCCGGAGAGCCTCGGCGTACTTCGCATAGCCACCGAAGAGCTCATCGGCCAGCTGCCCAAGGAGGAGGACCCTGGCACCGCACCTGCTGGCGCTGCCCGACACGATGGAGTAAAGGCACCATAGGCTCCTGTCCATCAGTGTCGGCTCGAACGGCAGCCTAATGGTTGCAAGGGCACTGGCGACGTTCTCCTCCGTGAGCTCTGTCGCCACCAGCTCGACTCCCAGGGCCTTCGCTGCCACTTTTGCCCTGGAAGCGTCCCTTGCCCCGACCGAAGAGGCGGTGCAGGCCACGACACGGACGTTGCGCTTCGCACATGCAACCACTATCGAACTGTCGAGCCCCCCCGAGAACGCCACAGCTACCAGGGGTTCGCCTGTAACCGCTTCGCCCACAGCCCGCTCTACGAGCCTCGCAACTGTCGAGGCGGCATCCTCAAAGGAGTCCGGGCTCCCGCTCAGTATTTTGCCACCTGCTCCTTGATCTTTCGTGCGACGGCAGTCCCCACCTTCTCGACATTGGCGATCCTCTCCACCGGCGTCTCCTTGATGTCCTCCAGGGTTTTGAACCCGGCTGAGTACAAGGCCCTCGCCCTTACCCTCCCGATACCTTGGAGCGTAGTCAGTTCGACCAGCTCCTCGCTGACGCCGCTCACGACCCTCCTCCTCAGGAGTTCGGCCTGCCTCGCCATCTCCGGCATCTTGTACAGCTTGGAGATTTCCCCAAGTGCGTGCAGCAGCCAGTCGGCGTTGTCCACCGCCCTGTGCATGTCCCCGGGCTCCACCCCCAGCCTGGTAAGGAGCTGCTCCTCTCTCCATTCGTCTATCCATCCGTGCAAGGCCATGACGCTCCTCATGTCCTGGAGGACCCTATCGTAGTCCGCGAAAGCCCTGGAGCTATGTCTCTCCAGCATCTCTGAAGCGTGCTCCTCCATGAAGGCGATGGCCTGGTCGTAGTCCTTGCTCCTGAGCGGGAACTTCGGCTCGAAGTCGGGCGTTGAAGCGATCAGGTGCAGGATGCCAGCGGTGTGGTTTCTCCCGCCCTCAGCCCGTCGGACCGAGTCTCTGAACATGACCCCTGTGACAGGGTCGATGTACAGAATCGATACTCTTCTGCCGAAGTCGGTGGCATAGAAGAGAGAGCCGTGGGACTCCAGGAGCCTTTCCCCAAGGAGGTAGCCCAGAGCCTTTTCCGTAAGCTTGCGCACCTCCCCCTCCCCGACCTGAATGGCGAGAAGGGTCCTGCTGAACAAACTGTCAAGATCTCCTTTCGAGAGGCCGCTGCCCGTTGCTACCGTCGCCAGGGTGTGAGAGCGCATCGCCGACTCCTCTGCGAGCCTCGAGGTGATAGGTTCAGGGGGATCCTTCGCGTAGTGCTCCAGAAACTCGGCCGAAGACGCTGACGGCGGTGGGATCATCACAGTCTCGCCGTGGTCGTCGTATTGAGGCCTCCCTGCCCTCCCTGCCATCTGCCTGTATTCCAGGACAGAAATCTCGGCGTTTCCCCCTCGCTCGGCGTCGTACCTTGACATGTCCGCCACCACCACCCTCCTCGCTGGGAGGTTGACTCCAGAAGCCAAGGTGGGGGTCGCGGCCAGGAGCTTGATGGCCCTGGCCCTATAGTAGTCTTCTACTATCTTCCTGTGCTCTGCCTCCAACCCTGCATGATGGAACGCCGACCCCTTGGCGACCACCTCTGCCAGGAGTCGGCTCAGACTCGTCTCTTCCCCGGAAGCGAGTATCCTCCTTGCTGCCTCCGAGACCGCCTTTTTCTCGCCGGGGCTCAACTGCCTTTGCGTCAGCTCCGCTGCCCTGGTTGCCAAGCTTACTGCCCTCCTCCGGGTGCTGGCGAACACCAGCGCCTGACCTCCACCCTTCAGCGTATCCATGGCAACATCGATCGGGGCGCCATACGTCGACCTCGGTACCTGCTTCTCTTCCCCGTCGGTGAAGACTATCCTGCCGTAGTCGTACGCTCCTTCCTTCAACGGGACAGGTCTCCAGTCGAGCTCCACCGAGGTGGCCCTGAGCCAATCTGCCATCGTCTTTGCGTTGCTTATCGTGGCGGAGAGGGCCAGCAGTTGGGCGTCAAGGCCCAAGTGCAGCACCTTGGTCAGTATCATCTCCAGGGTTGGCCCCCTGCTGTCGTTCCCGGCGAGGTGAACCTCGTCGGCGATGAACAGCCCCACAGAGTTGATCCAGGACACCCTGTGTCTCATCACGGAGTCGAACCTCTCGTTTGTCAGCACTATGATTTCCGATCTGCCCAGCGACTCGCCGCTGGTGTCGTAGTCTCCCGTCGAGATAGTCGTCGTTATGCCGAACCTGGAAAACTCCGAGAACTCAGAGTACTTCTCCGAAGCCAACGCCCTCAGCGGGGCCAAGTAGACGACCTTACGACCCTGCTTGACCTTGGCGTAGGCTGCCAGAAGCGCAAGCATGGTCTTGCCGGAATTCCCGCACCAGAATGCCCTACCATTTCTCCTGACATACAGGAGATGATACCTGGGCAGAGTTAGGCAATAGACCATTTCTCCACGGGTCACTTCGAATCTGGGTTTGCTTGGTTTCCTGTAATCTATACCGTGTTCAGAGAATCTTCTACCGGCGACTTCGTAAAGTGGATATCGCGCCTTGATTACGTGTCCATCAGGCATCGAATGAGGAGGCATTATGCCGCGGTTTCTGACCAAACTGCTGATTCCAACCTTCAACAACAATTCTTGGACGTCATCAGCCAACCGTCTGGATGACGTTCCAAAGACTGGACTGATTCCGTCCCTCGCGGGGCTGCCGTCTCCCCGAGAGTAGGCTTCAAGGAACACTCTAATGTCCTCGGGAGGAAGATCTTTCACAAAATCTGGGACGAATTTCTCGGGGGCTTTGCCGAACTGGGAAAGATAAGTGGCCAGTTGAGGGGAATAGACGCTAAAGTGTTGATGATTCTCTCGTCCGGTGATGTAGACTCTGGCAAGCCCCAACCTTACCAACGCGTCTTTGGCAGCATCAGGGTCCTTTCGCTGGCAAAGTGTCACTTCATATCGATTCCCTCCGTACCTCGCGTTGCCTTCAGCCATGTACCAGCCTAGAAAATTGAGCCAGTCGAAAATAGGAATCCTAACTGCAGGAAGAACCATTTGTAGAGAGGGGTGTCTTCCTCTTTGGACCATCTCGGGGAGCTCGAAGGATTCTATTTTCCTACCACGCCAGATTCCGTCAGACTTGAACTTCCAGTTGTAGTGAATTCTGCTCGCAGTGACAAACTGGAATTCCGCGGGCGTCCGTCTATAGGGACGCGGATGTCCCCGGACCCTGGCCTTCCTTTCCGAAGCGCGGCACACGTACATGTTGTGGTTGCCAGTGACTCTGAAGTCGATTTCCTTCCCCTTCACACTGACCATGGTTCCCGTGTAAGGGAACTCGATCTTTTTGACGGCGGTTACGTACTCCATTTCAAATGTCTCGGGATTCATGGAAAGAACCTCTTCATGCGGTTCGGTATCCTTGAACAGTTTCCAACCTTCCTTTGTGAGAACTTCGGTATTGCTATCATAACACGCCGTGGGCGACGATACCACCAGGCTCCTCCCCTCCAGCAGCCCGGCGCGGATGGCTTGCTCTTGGGGAGGGTAGAATTCCGTTATCCCCTTCTCACGGAAGTACTTGACCAGCTCATCGGGGATATTGGCCTCTTCAAGCCTCAACGGCCGGCCTCCCTTCCACTAGCCGCCGAGTCTCCGGATGAAGCCGGGCTTCGACTCGTAAACCACCCCTTCCCTGAACATCGTCCTGATCATCTTCTCCGCATCTTCTTCCGAGAACTTGGCTTTCATCAGCTCGTCCTTGAAGAGCTTCCTCTCAACGGGCTTCTTCTCTGTACCTTCAAGGGATTTCAGAACATCAATGGCTGCTCTCAGGTTCCTCGTCTCCCCTACCGGTTTCCCCAACTGAATCCCGAAATCGGTCTTCTTCGTGGTGGCGTCGGTCAGGACGTCCTCCACCATCCTGTTCATCAGCGCGATTGCCGCAAGCGCGTCCTCTTCTGTCACCTCTTCCCTGAGAAGAACCCTTGCCCTTGCGGTGGCAATCCTGATGAGCGCCTCCAGGGTCCTCGGTGTCGGGGGGATGGAGTCCTCGGCCCCCCCGCTCCTCCTAAGCTCGAGATAGTAATCTCTGACCCGGTCTGCCGCCGCCTTGCTCAGAGTCGGTGAGACCCGCTTTGTGTAGGTCAGGTACTTCTTGAGTAGGCTGAACTCGATAGGAGGAGGCGTCGTGTACGACCTCCTGGCGTGCACAGCAAGTATGTGGCTCGCCAGCTTCTCGTCCTCGGCCGGGCTCGGCTGGTCTCTGAAGACGAATATGATATCGAACCTGGTCAGCAGAGGAATCGGGAGTGTCCCTATGTTCTCCGTGAGGTTCTGGAAGGGGTTGTACCTCCCCAGTACAGGGTTGCAGGCCGCAAGTATGGCGGTCCTTGCGTTGAGGGTCGCGTAGATCCCCCCCTTGGCTATGGTCACCGTCTGTTGCTCCATCATCTCGTGCAACGCAGTCCTGTCCTCAGGTTTCATTTTTTCGAATTCGTCTATGCAGGCGATCCCGAGATCGGCCAAGACCACAACTCCTGCTTCCAGCATGAGCACGTTCTTCTCTCTGATGACGGCCGCGGAAAGCCCAGCAGCAGTCGTGCCGCGACCGCTCGCATACAGCCCGCGAGGCGCGACCTGCGATGCGAACTTCAGTAGCTCACTCTTGCCAGTGTTGTGAGAGACCAGCCCGTTTGCTATGAAGCGATGACCCTCGGGAACTTCGATGTCATAGACGTCCTCAGCTGGTCTAGGGTAGATTGCCACCACCCGCTCGCTCATCTGCCTGTGGACCCTACCGAGTATCTTTGCCTCCCTCGCCAGAGCCTCTAGTTTGGAGACTTTCTTCTCAGAAACGAACCCGATGTTCTTCCAATACTTCACAATGTCTTCCCCCCTTCTAATCAGCAGGGCATTACCATCGATTCTCGAATGAATTCCCCATCGGAGTAGCAGAATCTGTACGTCGCGGAGGAGCTCGATATCTTTTGCCTTGAGTCCAATGGCCCTTCGCCCTCTGCCCTTCGAGAATACTGTACCGTCAGCCTCGAAGAGCCACCTCAGAAACTGAGCGACCACCTTGTTTCCCGACATCAGGACCAAATTCGGGACTCTTTTCTGTCGCAGGAACGCGAGGTTGGATGCGATACACTCACTGTTCAGATATAGCTCTGTCACCGGTATATTTCGATCAGGCCTCTCTCTTCTGACGAGCCTGGGGGTGACTGCGAAAAGGCGCCCAATCATCTTCTCGAGCTTGGGGAGGATGTCAATCTCGGGTTCCGCTATGTAGGCTATCGCGCTGTAGTTATCTACGGAACCGTCTCCCAGTAGGTAGCCCATGTAACCCGCCAGGTCCTCGTCAAGAACGGACGGCAGTCGTCCTCTGAACCTTGGGCCCAATCTGGGCTGAATCGTCCTGAACCCCGTCGGCCTGTAGCCGGTGATGGTGCACGGGAATCCGGTGACTGCCACGATCCTGTCTCCGACCTTCAATTCGTCCAAACGTTTCCATCTTTTCAGCGGCGTCCCGTCTTCGTTAATCGAGACCAGCAGCGGATGGTTGTATGTCCCCTTGACGCACTTCCCACTCTCGGTTACTACCTCAAGTACAGGCTGGTTTTGATATACGTGGAATCTAGTTGCAACGGCGCGCTTCCCGCCACCCTCGCCTGTCAGGACCTGCAGATTCAGTGGCTCAAGATGTTCCTTGCCAATTTCTCCGATTCTGGCCACGGTTCCGTCCCCTAGGACGACTCTCTCGTCTGCTACCAGGCAACCAGGGTCGCCAACAAAAAGTGCATTGATGTCCCCCCTCAGCTTCGTCCCGTCGGGCAGGACCGTGGCGCTCCCTCCTGCTAGGAGAAGAAGTATGGCTTCCTTTTCGGCGAGATGCCCGAGAATCACCGGTGCAATCGAGTTCACGAGCCTGTCGTAGGCGTCTGGGGTGGCTGCTATCTTCCTGATCAGTTCCTCGTCCTCCTTGGTAACCAGGATCTGCTCAGGTTCCTTCCCCCTCACCTCCACTTGATTGCAATCGATCTGAGACCTGAAGAGCCTGGTTCTGACCTGGCCGAGGGTGTAATCTGGGACCGCCCTCACCACGCCGGTGAGGACCACCCGGTCCCCCGGCCTTGCTGTGTTCACGATGTCCCCTTCCACATTGACGTCGAAGAACTGGGGAAGCTGGCCAGGCGGTAGCTCTTCGGGGAGTTCCTGTACCCTCACGACCTGAAAGTCGATAAACCTGCAGTGCCTCTTATCGAGCTCGAAGTTCCTCACCTCTCCGCATAGTTCGCACTTCGGCGGTTTCTTCAAAGCGAGATCGTCCTGTTCCTGGTAAGTGAGATGACCGCTGGGGCAGACCCAGGCAGCCTCGGTCATCATGGGCCTCAGCTCCGAAGTCCTCACCACCATGCCCGATATCGCTATCATGTGGTCGATGTAGGACGTGTCTACCTTCCTTAGGGGGACCAGGTCGGGTAGTCCTCGGAGCCTGACCGTCAGCTCCTGCTTCACCCTGTCCGCGTAGAGGGCGTTCTCGCTCCTCATGGTCTCGAAAGCCGCTATCTTGAACGACGCTAGTGAGGAATCAGGTTCCAGGAGAACCCTGTTGGCCAGGTCGTTGTTGTACTTGAGCAGGTCCCCGAAGTCTACTGCGAGGGACTTCCCTTCGCTCGATATGAGTTGGGATATCCTGCTTCGGTACACTGGGTTGCCTTTCCTGTCGGTAACGGACTTCAGGAAGTCCTCGAACATCTCCGAGAGTTTGCCGCTTGCCAGAGTCGCCGTCTACCTCGCACCCCCCAGGAGTTCCGACCTCCATTCCTTGGACAGAGACTGGGAGATAGCGAAGAAGGCCGATTCCTCGGGAGTCAGCCTGTCAGCCAGGGTAGAAGCGGGCGTGGACGAGCTCGACAGTGACAGAAGCTTGCTCAGCCTGATCCCAACGAGGTCGTAGCAGACGGCCCTCAGCCTCTCGAAGTCCTCCCTTCTCACCTTGCCATCGGCGACCCCTGACCCCATGGTCTCGAGCTTCCTTCTCATCCTGACGTAAAAGTCCGGGGAGAGGCTAGAGAGCTGGAGCGGTCCCATCATCTTCTCCTTGCTCAGCGCGTTGAAGATATCATTCTCGAAGGGGGCCTCGGCGGCTTCAGCCATCCCTTGGGCAATGAGCTCGTCTGCCACCCACCTCGGAAGGTCAACTGTCTCTCCTTCAGCTAGGTGCTCGATGTGAAAATCTCCGACGTCCAAGTTCTCCACGGAGGTGCGCATCTTTGCCCTG